>JAYSPT010000131.1:0-3287 GCA_043721995.1 Salinibacterium sp.
CCCCCCCCCGACGCTGGGTCGTGCCCCGGCTGCTTTTCTCCTCCGCACCAAGGAAGGTTCCACAGCTTGTGAATCACGTCGAGTTCTTTTTTCTGGTTGATGCCGGTGAGGGTCGTTGGACGATCAATCACGCCATTACGGGAGAGGCCGCTGGCAGCCTCATGCGCACCACAAGGGGACTGGTTTTACGGGATGCGGATTCGCACTTCATCGGCAACTTCCCCACCGTCGATGTCGCCCTCCGCAACCTCTACGCGCTGGTCTAACAGAGTGCAAGATGGGGGAAGTGTCTCGAGAGAGGTTCACCTGGGCCTGGGCCTGGGTCCAGTGCTTCACCCGCCGTTCAGAGGATCCAGCGCATGACCGCGCACCAGCCCTAGCGCCGCTTGGACGCCACGGTTACGCAATGCAGCAAGCATCAGATGCTCACCGGATCGGTCGCGCGGGCATGGTGGGCGGGGGTGCCGCCCAGAGCATGCTCGGCCTGGAAGATCGCGTCGGTCACTAATTGTCGCGCGTGCTCATTAGTCAACCGGTAGAAAACACGCGTGCCTTCCTGCCGGGCGGCCACGATCCGGGCAAGGCGCAGCTTCGCCAAGTGCTGCGACACCGCCGCAGGCGAACAACCCGTATCGGCTGGCACGAGACGCCAGTGGCGACGGCAGGACGGACCCATCATCCGTGGATCCTGCGCGCTCACCTCGGGGGGTCCCGCGGCCCGCCCTTAAGCCTGAATCCACCGGTCGACGTGAGATTCTGACGGCTCATTAAACCGAGAATGCCCATCTGATCAGGTAAAATAGGACTTGTCTAGAGTTCAACGTTACCAAGCAGAGGAGCATCTCGTAGATGCAAGTTTCCCACACCAATCGCGCCGTTTCCGCATCATTCACCGACCCGAATCTTGTGTCATCGGCTGGGTTGGTCCCGATCATGCAATTGGCCGCTCGTGCGGGGTTGGCGACCTTGGCCGATCAGTGGCTGACCGTCCCCACTGACAAGGGCGCGAACGCCGGCTTGAAAGTCACCTCAGTGGTCGGCGGGATGGTCGCTGGCGCGGACTCGATCGACGACCTCGCGGTCCTCCGTCACGGCGGCATGCGGAAGGTCTTCAGCAACTGCTACGCACCGTCGACGTTGGGGTCGTTTCTTCGCGCGTTCACGTTCGGTCATGTCCGGCAGCTCGACGCCGTCGCCTCACGCTTCGTCCGCGGCCTGGCCGCTGAAACCCCACTGCTCGTGCACGACACGGACGGTTACATCTTCCTCGACGTCGATGACACCATCATCGAAGTCCACGGACACCAGAAGGAAGGCTCCGGCTACGGGTACTCCGGGGTGCGCGGCCTCAACGCGATCCTCGCGACCGTCAAGACGGACGTATCAGCGCCGATCATCATCGGCCAGCGACTCCGGCGCGGTGCCTGCGGATCACCGCGCGGCGCCGCCCGCCTGATCAGAGACGCCCTCGCCACGATCAAACGCCTCCGCGGAGCCGAAAAAGCACGCGTGCTCTTTCGTGCCGACTCTGCGTTCTACGGTCACGCCTCACTCAGCGCAGCTCTCACAGCTGGTGCCGACGTTTCGGTCACCGCCCGCATGGATCCCGCTATCACACGAGCAATCGGAACGATCCCCGACAGTGCCTGGACAGCGATTGAATACACCAACGCAATCTATGACGAGGGCACCAAAACGTGGATCAGCAACGCTGAAGTCGCCGAGGTCCCGTTCACCGCGTTCACGTCCCGCAAGAAGAGCGAGCAGATCACCGGGCGCTTGGTCGTGCGGCGAATTCCGGAACTGAACAAGAAAAACGTCGACCAGCCGACTCTGTTCGACACCCACCGGTTCCATGCCTTCTTCACCACCAGCACCCTAGATACCGTCACCGCCGACAAAACCCACCGCGCCCACGCGGTGATAGAGCTCGTCAATTCCGACCTCAAAAGCAGCGCTCTCGCTCACCTTCCCTCAGGCGTATTCACCGCCAATGCCGCCTGGCTGGTCCTGGCCGTCATGGCGTTTAACCTCACCCGCGCTGCCGCGACGATCGCGGGAAACAGTCTCGCTCGAGCGACCACGGCGACGATCCGCCGGAAGCTTGTCAGCGTCCCCGCCAGGATCTCGACCTCTGCGCGGCGCATCACACTGCACCTGCCCGAGCATTGGCCCTGGGAGAAACCCTGGACGGCCCTGTTCAATCAGAGCTTCCGGCCGAGACAACCCGCCCCCACCTGACCAACCAGCCGATATCGGCATCAATAGGACCACCAGTGGAACGCCCCGGGCCGCGAGACCCGGACCTCACCCATGCCCGAAATCAGAAACCCCGCCAAACTGAAATCAGAACCCGCTCAGAGGCCGACCGGTGGATTTAGGTTAAGCGGGACCTCCACTGCGACAGATCTGATGCCCGACCTGCGAACGACGGAAGGCGCCAACACTGTGTCACAAAGGAACCTTCATTGCGCACTTGAAAGCAACTGGAATGATTGCGTTCATGCTGCAAACCCTGTCTGCCGTCGTTTTGTCTGTGAGCCGCGACTTCGCACATAGATTTACGAAGCCAGCGTGTGAGGCAATCACGCTGCTGGAAGGGCTTGGTGTCGCGGGAGACGCCCACCTGGGAGTGACTGTTCAACACCGGTCGCGAGTGGCCGCAGATCCCACCCAACCGAACCTCCGTCAAGTTCACCTCATTCACTCGGAACTATTTGCAGAAGTCGCAGCCGTCGGGTTCACTCTTCGACCTGGGGACATGGGCGAGAACGTGACCACCGCAGGCATTGACCTTTTAGCCTTGCCCCGAGGTGCCCGACTCCAGATCGGCCCTGACGCTCTGATCGAAGTCACCGGACTTCGAAATCCGCGTGCTCCGATCAACGCATTCGAACCTGGACTATTGAAGACGATGGTGGGACACGATGACAAAGGACAAGCAATTCGCAAAGCCGGAATTATGGCAATTGTGCTGCAATCCGGAGTTATCCGACCAGGCGACAAAATCACTGTCACCCTCCCGCCAGAGCCACACCACGCGCTCGATCGAGTGTAAGAGGAATTGGGCCATTGAAGCCCGCTAGCGGAACGGCAAATGGTCATCGATCCGGATTCAGAACCGCGCAGAGAATCCGCCGTCTGCGTTGAGCAGCTGCCCCGAGATCCAACGACCCTCACCAGAGACTAGAAAAGCGACGACGCTTGCGATGTCGGCGGGCTGGCCGAGGCGCCCCGACGGGTGCCGGGGCGTGAGATCCTGTCGAGTGCTTTCATCCATCCACCCC
>JAYSPT010000132.1:0-3497 GCA_043721995.1 Salinibacterium sp.
TCCGCTGGTGATTGTTGGGAATCGGTCAGTGATCTACGCGCCAGCGTCAAATCTCGGCCTGATTGCTGTGTGGGATGACGGCGACCCACTGTTCAGCGAACCTCTGAGCCCCTACGTGCACACCCGTGATGCGGCGCTCCTCCGTCAGGAACAGCAGGGCTGCGCCCTCATTTTTCTCGGGAATACCCGCAGCACAGAGGTTGAGCGCCTTGTCGAACTCGACTGGTTGCGCTCAGTCTCGCCCGATCGCCCGGTGCTCCCGAAGATCGTGCCCACGGCCCAGCAGGCCGGTGGCGAACGGATTGACCTCCAGGCCCGTATTCCATCGTCGGCATGGAATGCAGCTCGTGCGGCGCTAAAGTCCGGACCGGTTCTGGTGCAGGTCGCTCGGCCGGGCTACGCGCCACGACTCGCGTGCGCCGACTGCTCCCAGACCGCCCGGTGCCAGCGGTGCGAAGGACCCCTCGCGCAGAAGTCCGCCAACGCAGTTCCGGCCTGCCAGTGGTGTGGTGCGCTCGCTGCCAATTGGCGCTGTTCTCACTGCGAGGGTGAAAAGTTGCGTTTCGTGGGCACCGGCGCCACACGCACCGCGGAGGATCTGGGTCGGGCTTTTCCCGGGGTACGCGTGATCATTGCCGACGGAGAACGCCCCATCCTGAACGTCAGTGCCGACCCAGCACTTGTCATCGCGACACGCGGTGCCGAGCCTGTTGCGGAGGGCGGCTACCACGCGATCCTTCTGCTCGATGGTGAACGCATGGTCGCCCGCGAGAGCTTGCGGGTGGGAGAGGACTGCCTGCGCTGGTGGTCGAATGCGGTGGCGCTGGGAGCGCGCAACGCCACAACGATGCTCGTCGGAGTCGGGGGAACCCTCGCATCCGCTCTCGTGACGTGGCGCCACACTGACTACGCACGCGCCGAACTTGCCGATCGCCGCCGACTGCGTTTCCCGCCTGCGGTGCGTGTGGCGACCATCACCGGATCACTCGAGGCCGTCGCGAAGGCCGTCGCGGCATCCGGCATCGAAGGGGAAGATGTGCTCGGTCCCGTCGATGTCGCACTGGGCACCGTGCGCACGATTTTGCGATTCGATTACGCGGCGGGAGCGGATGTTGCGTCCCACGTGCGCGCCGAGCTGGTGCGCGCAGCTACCAGCCGTCGACGGCCGCCTGGAGCGGCCGGCCCGCGGTCGGCTCTCGCTCCAAACCTCAAGGTCCGGCTGGACGACATCGAGCCGTTCCTTGAGCCATAGCAGCGGCTCGGGCAGCGGCTCGGAACAGTGCGGCGAACTCATGGTTCGGACTTCGACCCGAGAGCACGAGACAATTGGGTGATGACCGCCCTGAAGATCGTGTTTGCCGGTAGTCCGGCGGCGGCCGTGCCGAGCCTTCGCGCGCTGGCCGAGACGGAGCACGAAGTGCAAGCCGTTATCACGCGAGAGGATTCGGCCCAGGGCCGCAGCCGTGCCATGGCGCAGACTCCCGTCGCCGAGGCCGCCGCCAGCCTGGGCATCCCGCTGATCAAGGCAAATCGGCTCGCGGGAGATGCAACGACACGGGTTACCGCTCTCGCCCCCGACCTGGGCGTCATCGTGGCCTACGGCGCGCTTGTGCACGATCCGCTGCTTTCGGCTCCGCGCCTCGGCTGGATCAACCTTCACTTCTCATTGCTTCCGCGGTGGCGGGGTGCGGCGCCTGTTCAGCGGGCCATCATGGCCGGGGATGATGTGACGGGCGCGACCGTCTTCCAGCTCGTGCCGGAACTGGATGCCGGGGCAATTTTCGGGAGGATGACCGCGAGTATCGGTCGTCATCAGACGGCGGGTAATCTACTCGAGTCGCTCGCCGAGTCCGGTGCAGAACTGCTGGTGAGTGTGGTGGATGCGCTTGCGGCCGGCACCGCGCGCCCCGAGGAGCAGCTCGGCGAGCCGACCACTGCGGCAAAGCTGACTGTTGCCGATGGCGAGATCGACTGGACCCGCAGTGCTGCGCAGATCTACGACCAGATTCGCGGGGTGACCCCTGAGCCGGGCGCATCAACGCATGTCGATGGTGTGCGCCTCAAAGTTCTCGATGCGATCATTGCCCACGGTGTCGTGCCACTACCCCCAACTGTCCTCGCACTCGTCGGCTCCGCGGTGCTCGTCGGCACCGCGACGGAGCCGATACAACTCATCAGCGTGCATCCATCGGGTCGCAAGGCGATGGATGCCGCATCCTGGTGGCGCGGGCGCCCTGCGGCGGCGAGCGGGAGTACCCAGTGACTGTTCAGCCCGCCCGCCGCATCGCGCTCGAGGTCATCATCGCGGTGCGTGAATCTGATGCGTACGCGAACCTCCTGCTGCCGGTTCGGATCGGCAGGGCGAAACTCAGCCCCGAGGATGCCGGGCTCGCGACCGAGCTGACCTACGGAACCCTGCGCATGCAGGGCTACTACGACCGGATCATCGCGATGGCCGCGGCGCGGTCGGTCGAGGCCATCGATCCGGCCGTGCTCGATGTGCTGCGACTCGCCTGCCACCAGTTGCTGTCGATGCGCGTGGCACAGCACGCGGCAGTGGACGAGTCAGTCGAACTCGCCAAGACGGTTGGCTCCCGCTCCGCTGTGGGCTTTGTGAACGCGGTGCTGCGCACAATCACCCGCACCGACGCTTCGGACTGGCGCCGGAGGGTGCTGGCGGAAGCTCAGACGGGTGAGGAAGCTCTCGCGCTGGGGTACTCGCATCCGCTCTGGATCGTCAGGGCTTTTCGGCAAGTGCTCACGGCCGAGGGTCGTGAAGCGGAACTCGAGGACCTGCTCACCGCCGACAACGTCGCTCCCCGCGTTTCCATCACCGCGCTGCCGGGGCTGTCGGCACCACAGGATCTTGACGCACACCCCGCAGCGTACTCGCCGGTGGGCGCCGTGCTTGATGGCGGTGATCCCTTGAAATTGTCTGCTGTACGCGAAGGCCGCGCACGCGTGCAAGACGAGGGATCGCAACTCGCGGCTCTCGCTCTGAGCCGTGCGCGGCCAGTCGTCGCGGGGGAGCGGTGGCTTGACGTGTGCGCTGGGCCGGGCGGCAAGGCCGCTCTTCTTGCCGCGGAAGCACTGGCAGGCGGCGCGGTGCTCGTCGCCAATGAACTCGTTCCCGCTCGAGCCGAACTCGTTCGCAAGGCCCTGGCAGTTTTCGAGCACCCACCCGAGGTCTGGGAAGATGACGGCACAACCATCGGCGAGAAGTTCCCGGAGTTGTTCGATCGGATTCTCCTCGATGCACCCTGCACCGGTCTTGGTGCACTGCGACGTCGGCCGGAGGCGCGGTGGCGAAAGCAACCCAGTGACGTTGCGGGCCTCGGAACCCTCCAGGCTCGGCTGCTCAGTTCTGCGCTGAAGGCCCTCAAGCCCGGCGGGGTGCTCGCTTACGTCACCTGTTCACCGCACGCGGCCGAAACAAAGTCGATCGTTGCCTCGGTGTTACGGAAGGTCGACGACGTCGAGCGGATTGACACTCCTGC
>JAYSPT010000133.1:0-5137 GCA_043721995.1 Salinibacterium sp.
GGCAAGGCACACAAACCCCACGAGAAGAATCGTCGCGACGACCCAGCGCCACGGATGACGCAGGGGGACACCGACGATATCGTCGGGATCCCGGCCGCTTGGCGAAGTAGCAGTCGACAGATCCGGGCGCATCGCCGTCTCTCCTTTCATCAGGTCACGATCCGAGGTTGATGCCGGCCTTGTCGACGGCGTAATCAGTCAAGGTGTACTTTTTCAAAATCTTTTGGTATCCCCCGTCTGCGACGACGGACTTGAGTGCGAGCAGCAGCGCCTTGCTCAACTGGGAGTCCTTCTTCAACACGCCGATCCCGGTGAACACCGGGTTGTACCCCGCCGGATTTGCAGAATCCCGGATAACCGCGAACATTTTGCCGTCACCGGCAGTCTGCGCGGCATACGAAGCGACGGCCGAGTCTACGACGTCGGCGATGGCCCTGCCCGAGCGAACGGCGGTTTGCACGTCAGTTTCCAGCGGCAATTCGGCGATCTTCATGGGACCGGATCCCTTTGCTGTGCACTTCGCATCATAGCCATGCAGGATATCTGCCTGCACGGTAGCCTTCTGCACGGCCACATTCCTTCCACACAGGTCGAGCACAGTGGTGATCTTGTTCGGATTCCCTGCGAGAACCAGGATCGAGAAACCGGCATGAAAGTAGTCGACAAAGTCAAGTGTTTTCTGCCGCTCAGCCGTATCGTTCATGCCGGACATGATGATGTCATGTTTGCCGGACTGCAGGGAGGGGATGATGCTGTCGAAAGCCTGGGTCTGTAGTTCCATTCGAACACCGAGTTTCGCACCGATCGCCTGGGCCAGGTCGTAGTCGAACCCGGTCAGATTCTGGTTCGAGTCGAACATTTCCATCGGGGGGAAGGGGATGTCGGAAGCAACCTTGATAACCCCGGCGGTCTTGTACTTTGCGGGGAGGGCGGATGCTGCCGTGGCATCGGAAGCACCTGCTTTCGGCGTGGCCGCGGTGGATGTTGTGCTGCCGCCACCGGAACATGCCGACAGCGTCAGCGTCGCTACGATACCGATGGATGCGGCAATCTGCCAGGGGGTACTGCGTTCGGTGGTGCCCATCATTGATCTCCAGACTGGTTTCTTCGGTGACCTACATCGCTGGGTCAGCATCAGCGCAGTGACTGAGGGCGAGGGTGGTGTGGTGTGGTGAGAGGCTGATGTTGGTTGTGGATATCGTGACGTCGGCCAGAACATCGGAAAGGATTTCGACCCCGATGCCGGGTTTCGTCGGAATCCGAATATGACCGGCTTCCAGAACAAACGGTTCGGTCAAATCCTGGGCGTAGTAGCGATCGGATGCGGATGTGTCGCCCGGGAGTACGAAGTTTGGCAGCCCCGCGAGGGCAACATTCGCGGCCCTCCCGATACCTGTTTCGAGCATCCCACCGCACCAGACGGGCACGCCGTGTGCTGCCGCAACGTCATGAATACGCCGCGCTTCCAAGTATCCGCCGACGCGCGCCGGCTTGACGTTGATTACGCTGCATGCGCCAAGGGAAATGGCGGCGGCCGCGTCGCGTGCGGACTCGATCGACTCGTCGAGGCAGATCGGAGTCGTGATAAGCCGGGCCAGGCTGGCGTGACCGAGAATGTCGTCCTCGGCCATCGGCTGTTCGATCAGGAGCAGATCGAAGGGATCAAGCCGGGCCAGATGGCGCCCATCCGCAAGGGTGTATGCGGTGTTCGCATCAACTTGCAGCATGATCCCAGGGCCGAAACGCTCGCGCACTGCACGCACGGGTACGAGGTCCCAACCGGGTTCGATCTTGAGCTTTATCCGCAAATATCCCTCAGCCAGATATCCCGCCACGGCATCGAGAAGCTCGTCAATCGAATCCATGATGCCGACCGAGACCCCGGCAGGCACCGTTTCGTGCACCGCTCCCAGGTAACTACCGAATGACACCCCGCTCTCCCTCAGTTGGGCATCGAGAATAGCCGTTTCGAGCACGGCCTTGGACATGGGATGCCCCTTGACCGGAGCGAGGGCCGTCGCAACGTGTTCGGCGGTCAACCGGTCACCGAGCGCCTGCAATCTGGGGAGCAGGTGGTCGCGAATGACCAGATCGCACCCGTCGAGAAATTCCGAACTGTACAGCGGATCGGGTTCGGCTGCACACTCGGCCCAGCCCTCGGCGTTCGCGGTGATCACTCGCACAAGCGTTGTTTCCCGCTCTGTAGCAGTGCCGAAGGAGGTTCGGAATGGCCGCACCAGAGGCAGGACGACCCGGCGTAGTTCGACAGTTTCGATTTTCACGGCTGACCTTCTTTTGTGAGCCGGTACCATCCCGCTCGGGTGACCCCACGGGCGGTATACCCCGAGGCAAAGGCTGTAACGACTATTTCTCGGATACAACCGCGCCATTCCGCTGCCTGAAGTGGATTCTGAACACGCAGCGTGACGATATCGGTTGGCACCCGGACCCACAACGAGCCGCCGACGTCGATGAGTACCGGATGCCCATCGGGACCGAGCGACCGAACAGCGGTTACCGAAAAATCGGGTACCTCAACGGGTCGAGGCGTGCCGCGGCTGCAGGCGATGGTGTGATCAGAGACCAACGGCCACACTGCAACTAGACGGTCACTCTCGTCATTGGAATTGATTTGGTCTTCCATCGGGCCATAGAAATCCTGCACGTATTCGGAGGATTGGGCGCCGAGTTTAGTCAGATTGAACCGAGCGTTCCGGCTGACCAAGGGATCAAACGTCCAGGTCATGGCCGCCAATCCTCGGGAGAGCGCCCACGCCCGCTGATGCTGTTTGAGTGCGAAGCCGACACCCGTGTCGGTAAGCCCGGGCAGGACTCCGGCGATGAGTGAATACATCGAAGGAATCTCTGGGGAGACGATCGCCACTGCTGCGCCGCAGAGTGTGCCTTGGAGGTCGTAGGCGGCGGTGACGTTGCAGCCCGCGTGGCTGATACTACGCAACAGGTCGGCGGGAATAGGAGCCGCGTGCTGCGATGTGCCCCACACCGAGATCAGAAGGGCAGCAACTTCACTGAGCCGGTTCATTTCGTGCTCGTCAACGATTTGAACCCTCGCGATGCCCGCAGCACGAGCCGCAACACTCTGCGCCTGACCCACAAACGGACTGGCTTCGGCCTTGAGCAACATTGGTCAAGTGTGACGCAGGCATCCATTCGTAGCATCAGGCCCGAGCATGAAGAAACTTGTGCCTTGTTGTCGTACAGCACTAAAGAGGCCTACGGTGGCCCCCATGGAACCGTTGACCGCCGACTCGCATGACATTGCTATCACGGAGTTGCTGCAGATCCTGGACGGGTCTGGACTGCGGCTTGTGTCTAGTGAGACTCGGCTTCGACTGCCGCTAACGAGCCCTACCCTCTTCGATCCGTGGATGCCACCAGCGGGCCCGCGCAGCGGCATCCTCCTCTGCATTGGTCTGCACCCGGCAGCTCCAGAGGCCACAGCTGCGATCCGCGATGCAGCTCACCGGGGGTTTGGGGCTGTCGTGATCAAGTCGCTGTCGTTGGGCGTCGAGACCCTCGCAGCCATAGCGGATGCTGAAGGCATTGCTTTGCTCGTAGTGGACGACGAGATCGAGTGGAGACAGTTAGACGCCCTGATCAACTCTGCTCTCACCACAGCGACCGAGGCCCGCGGTTCCCTCTCTGCTCCGGTGGTCGGTGACCTGTTCGCCTTGGCGAATGCGATCGCCGCCATGATCGGCGGGGCAACGGCTATTGAAGACATGCAGGAGCACGTGTTGGCGTACTCCACACTGCCGGGCCAGCCTATCGACGAGGATCGTCGTGAGGGAATCCTTGGCCGTAAGGTCCCCACCCTGCCGGATAATGCCGAGCAGTACGCAGCCGTTTTCAGTGCGACAGGTTCACTCCGTGTTCCTGGGGTGTTGCCTGGGCTGGCCCGGCTCGCCGTTGCCGTCCGTGCCGGCACCCAACTGCTTGGCTCGATCTGGGTTGTTGATGCCATCGGCGACCTCGATGCGGATGCAGAACGAGCGCTGGAACGCTCCGCTGACATCGCGGCGCTGCACATGCTTCGCGCACGCAGCGCTGCCGATCTGGCGCGGCAGCAGCGCGCCGAGTTGTTGCGCCGGCTGGTTGAGGGCGGTGAGGATTCGCGCCTGGTGGTCGGACAACTGGGGTTGGACATCTCCGGGCCCTTCGTTGTGGTGGCGTTCCAACCGGAATTCGCACCCACGGGTGATGAGTTGCAGATGCCTCGGCTGGTCGATCTCGTCGTGATGCACTGCGAAGGTCACCAGCACGGCGCGGAATGCGTTGTCATCGGAGATACCGTGTACGCCCTGTTCACCGGGACAGCCGGGGCCGACCTTGAGGCCACAGAGGCGGTAGCCCACCAGCTCGTTGCTCGAGCTGCGGCAGCTCTGCGGGTGCTTGTACGTGTCTCTGTTGGGTCGTCGGTGTTGACCGTTGGGCAAATCAGTAGATCTCGGCGTGATGCTGACCTGGTATTGCTGCTCCTTGCCAATCATCGAGCGTCCAGTTCCGTGGCGAGCGCACGAGACGTCAGAAGCCAACTCACACTGTTAGAACTTGCCCAGGTTTTTCGCGACACTCCTCGGCTGCTGTCTCAGCACGCTCAGCAGGTTCTCGAATTCGATGCACGTTCGGGTACCGACTACGCGAAAACGCTTCGCACCTACCTGGATTGCGCCAGAGACTCGGCTACGACTGCCGCTCGCTTATCGCTACATCAAAATACCCTGCGGTATCGACTTCGCCGAGCGAACGAAAGGTTTGGGATCGATCTGGACAATCCAGACGACACTCTGACGCTGTGGCTCAGCTTGCGCGTGGTCGAGTTCGAGTGAGCCCGGTGAAAGGTTTCTCGTCGCTGCAACGAATACTGCGTCACTGACAGAACCCCTCCGCGTCCCGAGAGTGCTGAGACCCGCGGTAGGTTGGGGCTCTCAAGCCGGTGCATTTCCGCTCCGGCGTATGGTGCGTCAAATTCCCACTCAATCGACCGGGATTCCTCTGCACTGAACGTTCGCTTTTCACTCCAGCCAGAGAGTAAACCCCCATGAGCGCACGCTTCGAAGAGCTGGACTTCCAGCCGACCAGCATGGGGGATCTCACCCTGCGGCGGCGCATCGAA
>JAYSPT010000134.1:0-13376 GCA_043721995.1 Salinibacterium sp.
TTCGGGCCTTACTTGAACTCGGCGCCAAGGACGCGACGGTGCTGCGGGCTGGGGTCGAGATTCGGGTGCCGGTGTCAACGCTGGTGCCGGGCGACCGGATTGTTGTGCGACCGGGTGAGAAGTTTGCGAGCGACGGAATGATCATCGAGGGCACCTCGGCGGTCGACACGAGCATGCTGACCGGTGAATCGACTCCGATCGAGGTGAGCCCGGGGGATCGCGTCATCGGCGCGACAGTTAACGTGGGCGGTCGCGTCGTGGTCGAAATTACCCGGGTGGGTGCCGATACCGAACTTGCCCGAATGGGGCGTCTGGTCGAGCAGGCCCAGAACGGGAAAGCGGAGGTGCAACGTCTCGCCGACCGGGTATCCGCAGTTTTTGTGCCTGTGGTCTTCGGCCTGTCGCTGCTGACCCTGGCCGCGTGGTTGCTGCTTGGCGGTTCGGTGGAGTCTGCATTCACTGCGGCCGTGGCGACGCTGATTATTGCGTGCCCGTGCGCGCTCGGCTTGGCTACCCCGACGGCACTTCTGGTGGGAACGGGGCGCGGGTCGCAGTTGGGCATAATCATCAAAGGCCCACAAGTGCTCGAGCAGACCCGAACCATCGACACCATCGTTCTCGACAAGACCGGAACCGTCACCTCCGGCAAGATGGCCGTCTCAACCATCACGCCCCTCGCGAACGAAGCCATCGAGTCGTTCGTGCAGGTCGTCGCGTCGGCGGAGAGCGGTTCAGAGCATCCCGTTGCTCGCGCGATCGTTGACTACGCGGCCGCTCACGGAGCACCGGCCCTGGCGGCCGTCTCTTTCGCCGCACATGAGGGGCTCGGCGTGCAAGCCATTGTCGATGGGCAACTCGTACTCGTCGGCCGTGCCAATTGGCTCACGAGTGCCTGGTCGATTCCGATCCCTGAGGATGCTCGGCAGACTATCGAAGCCGCGGAGTTGACCGGTGCCACCGTCGTTGCCGCTGCGTGGGACGGGCGGCTGCGGGGCACGATAACCGTCGCGGACACAGTCAAGCCCACCAGCGTCGAGGCCATTGCCCGGTTCCGCGCGCTGGGCTTGCGGCCGATCCTGCTCACGGGCGATAACGCTGGCGCTGCAGCGACCGTGGCGAAACAGGTCGGGATCGAGGAGGTGCACGCCGGCGTTTCCCCGCAGGACAAGCTCGAGCTCATCCGCTCCTTGCATGCGTCCGGTCGCGTCGTTGCCATGGTCGGTGACGGAGTGAACGATGCAGCGGCACTTGCCGCAGCAGACCTGGGTATCGCGATGGGCGGTGGCACCGACGCCGCAATCGCGGCGAGTGACATCACCGTCGTCAGCGGTGATCTGCTGGTCGTCGCCGACGCGGTAGCGCTGTCGCGGCGAACCCTCGCAGTGATCAAAGGCAACCTCTTCTGGGCCTTTGCCTACAACGTGGCAGCGATTCCGATCGCTATGCTCGGCCTTCTCAATCCGCTGGTAGCAGGCGCGGCGATGGCGTTCTCGTCCGTGTTTGTCGTCACGAACAGTCTGCGCTTGCGGCGCTTCAGCCCGACGAGAAGCACAAGGCCAAACCCGCAGCAGTTTTCTCGGCGTGCTCGACGAGTAGCTTGAAGACGCGAACAGCGCCCGTTCGACCGTCGTTTCCTAACCTGCGCAGCGACACGATTTCGGTAGCCTGAACGACATGCAGATGAAGCTCGAACTCGTACCGCTACCCGTGACAGATGTTGAGCGGGCAAAGGCGTTTTACACCGACGTCGCGGGTTTCCACCTCGATCATGACGTGCAGCCGGGCAACGGGATGCGCGTCGTGCAGCTCACCCCGCCCGGCTCGTCATGCTCAATCGTGATCGGTGAGGGGATTGGCACGCGCAGCCCCGAGGCGGGCACGGTGAATGGGCTGCATCTGGTGGTCGACGACATCGCACTTGCCCGTCAAGAACTCGCGAGCCACGGCGCTTCGATCAGCGACATTGAGAACATGGGTGGAGTGAAATACGCCTATTTCAGTGATCCGGACGGTAACTCCTGGGCTCTACAGGAGCTACCAAGCGCCTGACATCGGCTTAGCGTCGGCACTCACATGCCGGATGAACCTGATTGCGTGATAATTGGCATCGTTCAGTATTTTGACAACGTTCGCCATCGGATGAGGTTTTCACGGTGCTCCCGGCAAGTATTCCCAGTCCGCCCGTCGCCTGGGCACAGTTCCAGATCGGGCCGCTAACGATTCACACCTATGCCCTGTGCATCCTCGCGGGCATCGTTGCGGCGGTGATCATCACCCAACGACGGCTTTCGCGCCGCGGTGGAACCAGCGGGATGGTGCTCGATGTGATCCTCTGGGCGGTGCCGCTCGGCATCGTGGGCGCTCGTTTCTACCACGTCTTCACCCACGTCAGCGATTACTTCTACGCCGACGCGAACCTCTGGAAGGTTTTCGCAATCTGGGATGGCGGCAACGCTCTCTACGGATCGTTGCTCGGCGGAGCGGTGGGTGCATTCATCGGCTGCCGGCGGGTGGGCATCCGACTCTGGTCCTTCGCGGATGCGCTCGCCCCGGCCATGCTTGTCGCGCAGTCTCTCGGCAGGTTCGGCAACTACTTCAATCACGAGCTCTTCGGACTCCCCACGACGCTCCCGTGGGGGTTGGAGATACTCCCGACCGACACGATGTTCCCCAAAGATCTGCCCGCGGGCACACTCTTCCATCCGCTGTTCCTGTACGAAATCATCTGGAACCTGATCGGAGTAGCGCTCATCCTCCTGCTCGAGCGGCGCTTCTCGCTTCGCTGGGGCCGCACCTTCGCCTTCTACCTGATTTGGTATGGGCTCGGCCGTAGTTGGCTTGAGGCGATCCGGATCGACCCGACCAGCAATGCTTTCCTTGGTATCCCCGCGAACGTCTGGGCTTCGTTCGTCGCCGTGGCCCTGGGAGTGATCCTGTTCGTCGTGCAGACGCGGCGTCATCCAGAGCCCGAGCTGTCCATCTACCGCGACGGCCGTCTGACAACTGAATCCGAGCCGGCCGCTGAGTCGGCACTTTCTGGTTGATCGGCGCTGGATACTAAGGTTACGTTCGTCCATAATTCGGGACTGTGAGTGTCACTGACACCGTGAGCATTTGCCGCCCAGCCGAGTCCGCTGCCGACTCCGATGCTGGCGGCGGGTTAACGAGCGGCGCGTTGCTCGAATTGTGCGAAGAACAGCAGCACTCCATCGTGGGTACTGGTCGCGGTGACGAGCGGTTCCTGAGCGTAGAGCACGATATACGACCGGTAAATCAGTCGACAAGGCGGTGTCGTCCGCGCCCCGCCATCCGTATCCCAGGTCGCGTGACTCGCCGATGGTCCCCCCGCTGCGAGCCACTGCGCTCAATTACGCACGCCCAGTGAAATCTGGGCCGATTTCAGTTCACAACGTTGACGTCGATGCGGGAGGATCGATTACATGAAGAAAATCGCAGTGACCGGATCGAATGGCAAGCTGGGGCGGGCCACGGTGCTGGCACTTCGCGAAGCCGGACATACCGTGATCAGCCTCGACATTGCGGGCGCCGATCGCAATACCTTTACGCGACTGGACATCACTGACTACGGTCAGGTCGTCGACGCATTCGCGGGAATCAATGATCGCCACGACGGTATCGACGCAATCGTTCATCTTGCCGCCATTCCGGCCCCCGGCCTATGGACGGATGTGGCGACCTTTCACAACAACGTGGTGGGCACGTTCAACGTTTTTCAGGCGGCGCGGCGGCTGGGAATCCGCACGATAGTGCACGCATCCAGCGAGACGGTGCTGGGCCTGCCGTTCGATGTGCCACCTCCGTACATCCCACTCGACGAGGAATACGAGACTCGTCCTGAGAGTGTCTACTCCCTGGGGAAGGTTGTCGAAGAAGAACTGGCACGCAAGTTTGCGCGCTGGGATCCGGAGCTCAGTATCACGGCACTACGTTTCTCGAACGTCATGGACCCCGAGGACTACGCGCAGTTCCCTTCATTCGAGGATGACCCGGCCTCGCGCAAGTGGAACCTCTGGGGTTATATCGACGCTCGCGATGCGGCCGAGGCGATCCGACTCGCCGTCGAGGCCGGTCATCCGGGATTTGACACGTTCGTAATCTTTGCCGCAGACACGGTGATGTCTCGCGAAAATCACGCTCTGGTCGAGGAGTACTTTCCCGGTGTGGAAGTGCGCGCACCGCTTGGCCGCAATGAGTCACTCACAAGTACCGAGAAAGCCAAGCGCATTCTGGGCTGGACCGCGAAACACAGCTGGCGTGACTGACTCGCGCCAGGTGCGCTTCGGGGGATCGGACCTGTGTCCCTTTGGGTCGTCCATCAAAACGGTGAGGCTAACGATATGAGCGAAACACTCAGCGGCACCGCACTGACCGTGGGAGTGCTGTCCGAGTTTGACCCGCGCGAGCGCCGAGTCGCTCTCGATCCGAGTGCGGTCGCACGGCTGGTTGAGGCCGGGATGCGGGTCACCGCCGAGGCAGGCTGCGGAGCCGACGCCAGCTTCCCGGATCAGGCCTACAGCGCCGCGGGAGCAAAGCTCGCTTCCCGCGAGGAGGTCATCGCTTCGTCCGAGGTTCTGGCGTGCCTTGCCTTCCCGTCCCCGGCCGTCGCCAAACAGCTTCGCGCGGGGCAGGCAGTCATTGGTCTGCTCGACCCCTATAACAACCTCGGCGCCATCTCGGAGTTGGCGACCCGCGGCGTGACCCTGGTGGCGTTCGAACTTCTTCCACGGACCCTCAGCCGGGCCCAGGCAATGGATGCCCTGAGCTCCCAGTCGAGTGCTGCGGGGTATCGCGCGGCAATCGTGGCCGCCGACGCGTTTGGCCGATACCTGCCGATGATGATTACGGCGTCGGGTACTGCAACCCCTGCGAAAGTGATCGTGCTCGGGGCGGGAGTGGCCGGATTGCAGGCGATCGCCACTGCAAAACGTCTCGGTGCCGTCGTGACGGGATACGACGTTCGCCCAACATCCCGAAGCGAAGTGGAATCGCTCGGTGCCCGGTTCTTAACATCGTCGATTGGTGAGGTGGCCGCTCAGGGCGGCTACGCCCGGGCGATGACGGCGACAGAGAAGGCCCGCCAGGAGGCCGAACTTGCGGATGCCCTCAGCGCTTTCGACATCATCATCACGACGGCTAAGGTTCCGGGGCACACCCCGCCCCTCCTGGTCTCCGCCGAGACGCTCAAGACCCTGAAGCCGGGCTCGGTCTGCGTAGATCTCGGTGCAAGTGACAAGGGCGGCAATGTCTTCGGGTCGGTTGACGGTGTTTCATTAACCACGCCCGAAGGAGTAGTCGTGGTGGGTGGGGGCAATCTTGCCTCCGACTTGCCAGCTTCGGCTTCGCAGATGTATGGCAGGAACGTGGGGGCGGTCCTGACATCGATCATCGCGGATGGCGTCGTCAGTCTTGATCCGGCCGATGAAGTGCACCGGGCCATTGTCGTGTGCCATGGCGGTGAGGTGAGGAGCTCCCCGCTGCGGGAAGCGATGCATCTCGAGCCACTCCCCAGCCCTACACCCCCGAAAGCTCAGGTCGAATGATGCAGATTCTCTTCAGCAACCTCGCCATCTTCGTGCTCGCTCTCCTGGTGGGAGTCGAAGTCATCGGCAAGATACCCTCGACCCTTCACACGCCCATGATGTCGGGTGCCAACGCGATCCACGGGGTCGTGATTGTCGGCGCGATCGTTACGGCATCCCTCGCCAACAGCCCGGCCGGGTACATCCTCACGTTCGTGGCGGGCACCTTCGCCGCCGCGAATGTGTTCGGTGGGTACGTCGTGACTGATCGCATCCTGAGGATGTTCACTAAACGCAAACCTGTACCAACGCCTGTCACGCCGGAGGACGCATCATGAGTGGCTTCGACTTTCTTGTGGGAATTCTCTACCTGGTCTCCGCAGCCGCGTTCGTGGTTGGACTGCATCTGATGCGAGCCCCGTCGACCGCGCGAATGGGCAACGGAATCTCGGCCGGCGGCATGCTGATCGCGGTGACGACGGCGGTCGTGTATTCCCTCAGCCATTCGAGTGCGCAGTGGATTGCGTGGGTTGCCCTGCTCGCCGGAGTTCTGGTCGGCGGCGCGTACGGGGTGATCCGTGCACGTACCGTCAAGATGACGGACATCCCGCAACTGGTCAGCGTGCTCAACGCCGTGGGCGGGGGCGCAGCGGCCGCGATTGCCTTCGCGTTCTTCGTGCTTGCTGCGGGCGGAAAGCTGGAGCTGAGTGTCTCGATCCCGATCGTGCTCGACGTTCTGATCGGCTCGATTACCTTCTCCGGTTCGCTCATCGCGGCGGGGAAACTTCAAGGCACCATCCCCAGTCAACCAATCATTTTTCGCGGCGCTCGGATTCTGAATGTCGTGGTCGCGCTGGCAGCGGTCGGGGCCGGGGTTCTCGTCATCGCGGTCGCCCAGAACATTGTTCTTCTTATTGTTGTGCTCGTCGCAGGACTCGTGCTCGGCGTGCTGATGGTGCTTCCCATCGGCGGTGCGGACGCGCCGGTGATCGTGTCTCTCCTCAACGCCTTTACGGGTCTCGCCGTCGCGATGGCGGGCTTCGCGATCGACAACCAGGCACTCATCATCGCGGGCGCACTGGTCGGTGCTTCAGGAACAATCCTCACCCTGCAGATGGCCAAGGCGATGAACCGGTCGGTGATATCGATCATCGCGGGCGGCTTCGGGACCGGCGATTCGAACGCGCAGTTGACGCCGACCGATGCGGACCTCGGACCCATTCGAAGCTTGAGTGCCGACGATGTCGCGATCCAGCTGGCCTACGCGCAGCACGTTCTTATCGTCCCGGGTTACGGGCTCGCCGCGGCCCAGGCGCAGCACGAGGTCGCCGACCTCGCTTCGCTGCTCATCGCGCACGGCGTCGACGTGCAGTACGCCATCCATCCCGTCGCGGGTCGGATGCCCGGGCACATGAACGTGCTGTTGGCCGAAGCCAACGTGCCGTACGAGCGGATGTTGCAGCTGGATGAGGCGAACGTCGCGTTCGAGAACTGCGATGTCGCCCTCGTCATTGGGGCAAACGACGTGTGTAACCCCGATGCACGCCAGCCGGGAAACCCGGTGTCGGGGATGCCTATCCTCAACGCTGACCACGCCAAATCCGTGGTCGTGATCAAGCGATCGATGCGACCCGGGTACGCCGGCATCAGTAATCCGCTGTTCACCGACGCCAAGACCGGGATGTTCTTCGCTGACGCGAAGAAGGGCCTCAGTGACATCGCTGCTGCCGTCAAAGAATACGTCTCCGCCTGAACCACAGACGGTATCAATGAGGGAGGCCATCGATGGCTCACGCGGAATCAGAAGAAGGCTGGTCTCCTCAGGGGCCCGTCGTGGAACTCTCCGACAAAGCCAGTTGGGATCTGCTCAAGAGCAGGAATTTCGGGCATCTTGGGTTGTGCACCGCCGAGGGTCCGGATATCTTTCCCGTCAACTACTACTCACAAGCTGACACCATCCTCTTTCGCACGGCAACGGGCTCTAAGCTCCACGAGCTCGCGGCGAACGAGCAGGTGGCATTCGAGGTTGACCAGGAAACTTCCGAGAGCGTGTGGAGCGTTGTCGCGCGGGGTCCAGCCCGAGTGCTTGTGACTGACCCGATTCTCAGCGAGGAAGCCCGGGCAACCTTCCCCGCGTGGGTGCCGGTTCAACCCTTCGTCTACGTCTTAATCGAACCCCGCACCATTCGCGGCCGTCGGTTCGAGCGGCACCTGCCCATCATCACCCGAAGGTGAACGAGTAGGCCTCGACGCCGGCGCTCACCCCGACCTCAAGAGTGCCCGTCCCGAGCGCACTGCCCTTGGGGATGATCGGATACGACGTCGGCGTGCCCGACACGCTGAACGTCGTGCTCTTGCCATTGACCGTTACCGTGACCGTCCCTTCGCCTCCGAGCACCATGCGTACTTCGCTCGCGGTGTAGTTGAGCTTGATGCTCGCCTGGCTGCCTGCTGGTTTCGCATTCTGGAAGTCGAGCATCCAGTCTCCCTTCAAGGCGAAGCTGTTTCCGGCGAGCGTCGACGGGTAGTTGTAGGAGTGCGTGCCGGAGGCGTACTGCTCGGTTCCGCCAAAGTTCACGACCTTGCCGAGGCTGAGGTAGGTCTCCGGGGTTATGCTTCCCGCCTGCGGGGTGTTGTCAGCGACCTCTGTAGCCGGCGGCAACTGAACATTCGGGTTGGCATCGACGAGCAGCTCGCGGATCAATTTCTCGGTGTTCCGGTAGCCACCTTCTCCGAACTTGATGTGACGCACAACTCCATTGGCATCCACCAGGTAGTGGGCGGGCCAGTACCGGTTGCGGTAGTTGGTCCACGTGCTCAGGTTGTTGTCGAGGGCCACCGGGTAGGTGATGCCGAAGCCCTGTGCACCAGCAATCACGTTGGCGGGCACCTTCTCGAATGCGTACTCGGGGGAATGGATGCCGATCACCTCAAGCCCGGCGTCTTTGTAGGCGTCGAACCACGCGGTGATGTGGGGGATCGATCGTTGACAGTTGATGCAGGAGTAGGCCCAGAAGTCGATGAGTACGACTTTGCCCTTGAGGTCCTTGAGGTCTACGGGCTGGTCATTCGCGGTGTTGAACCACTGTTGGATACCCGTGATATCCGGTGCCGTGCCGCAGCTTTCCAGCTGCGTCGCACCGTCTGTGCAGTTGCCGAGGTCCTTGTTCTGATCGTTCTTGAGCCCACCGAGATTGAGCTGTTTGGCGACTTGCTCGGAATTGCTGAACTGGTCCTGCAGCGCACTTGTGTAGTCCGGGATGAGACGCTGTACCAGCTGGGGAAGGTTGAAGACCAGTCCGAGCGCGAGGGCGATCATCAGGATCCCACCGGTCATGCGGATGGCCTGCTGATGCTTGCGGAAGGTTTTCACCCGCTCGGCGACTCGACGGCCCGCGAGGGCGAAGATGAGGAGCGGGAGCGCTGCGCCCAGCGCAAACGTGACGGTCAACACAATCGTCTCGACACCGATGTGCCCGGTAGACCCGGCAACCGTGATCGCCGCGAGCACCGGCCCGGCGCAGGGCACGTAGACCGCTCCGAGCGCGAGTCCCAGCACGAAACCACCTCGGTCGGTGCCGACATTCCGCTGGGGGATCCAGGAGAACGGCTTCTCCAGGATGTGTTGGAACGCCGGGAAGATCAGGCCGATGCCGATCAACACGAGCACCACGATCCCGGCCCAGCGCAGGAAATCCTGCGGGAGGTTGAGCAAAGCGAGGATCAACGAGCCGATGAGCGTGAACACACTGAACGCGACAATCAGGCCCGCGATGACGAAGTAGGGACGCAATTTCGACACCGGGGGAGCAGCATCCGTTCCTTCCACATTTGATCGGGCACTCATTGCACCACCGGATAAGAAGATGACCGGTAGCACGGGCAAAATGCACGGCGAGATACCGGTAATAAGGCCTCCCAGGAAGCCAATGAGAGCGAGACTGAGCACGGGTTCCTCCGCAAATCTGTGGACCAGCCGGAAGCCCGGGTGGATACGCAGCATTCGGAACCGGGTCGCCCACCGGTTGGGTATCGGGTGCTCGAAGCCAATTCCAAACCGGTTGCCGATGTGATCCGAATGCTCTCGTGAAGGGCAAGCATTCGCTGGCCCCTCCGGCTCGAGAGGGCCACTCACTTCACAAGGAGAATCACATGCGACTCATCAAGCGCAACACATTTGCGGCCCTGACACTCGCTGCGGTGGCCACCTTCGGCCTCGCAGGCTGTGCACCGGCAGCAATGCAGTCGGCCGCTCCGGCCCCAGCGGCGAGCGCATCGCCGATGGCGAAGGACTACACGGCGAACCTGGTCGGTCCGGGATGCTCGGCCTACGCCGCGGCCAACCCGAGCGGCGGCGGCTCCATCGTCGGCATGGCTCAGGACCCGGTCGCGGTCGCGGCATCCAACAATCCGTTGCTGACGACGCTCGTCGCGGCTGTCTCCGGCAAGCTCAACCCGGCCGTCAACCTCGTCGACACGCTTGACGGCTCACAGTTCACCGTCTTCGCGCCGGTCGATGACGCATTCGCCAAATTGCCCGCCGACACTGTCACAGCTCTGAAGAATCCCGCGAACGCGGCACTCCTGACGAGCATTCTGACCTACCACGTCGTAGCGGGTCAGATCCTGCCCGCCGATCTCGCCGGTGCCCACGTCACGGTCAACGGCGCAACTCTCACCGTCACGGGCAGTGGCGCCAACCTCAAGGTCAACGGCGCGAGCGTTATCTGCGGTGGCGTTCACACCGCGAACGCGACCGTATACCTCATTGACACAGTGCTGACCCCGCCCGCCGGCTAAGCAGCCACGCATGGAGAAGGGATCCGCACTGTGGTGCGGGTCCCTTCTCGTTCTGTCAACCCCCGGATCGTCCGGCTCGCCGAGCGTAGGATCGGGCTATGACCGAGAAGCAACCGTACGACGTCGTTCGTGCCGAACGTGGCTTCGAGGTGCGACGGTATCCAGAACACGTGGTCGTGGAGACCACGGTTTCGGCGGATTTCGATGATGCTGGCAACCGCGCATTCCGTTACCTCTTCGGCTACATCAGCGGTGACAATGCGGCCCGCCAGTCGATCGAGATGACTTCTCCGGTCGTGCAGGCCGTGTCGCAGCGCGTGGCGATGACGGCACCGGTAGTGCAAACTCCTTCTGGCGGTAACTACACCGTCGCGTTCGTTCTGCCGTCCGCCATGTCTGAGACGACTGCGCCAATTCCTTCGCGCCCGGAGGTCGCTCTGCGAACTGTTCCGGCGAGGCTCGCGGCGGCGGTGCAGTTCACGGGTCGTTGGACCAAAACCGCATACGACAAGCACCGTTCCCTGTTGCTTGCAGATACCGCGGTTGCGGGACTCACCGCAGTCGGCGAACCGTGGTTCGCGCGCTTCGACCCTCCCTTCACTCCCTGGTTCCTTCGCCACAATGAGGTCGTTGTAGAGATAGCGGAGCCCGCCGCCGCGTGATGCGCTAGCGATAGCAGTTACGTCGAGGGCGAAGGCGTCGGAATGTGGGAACTTTCTGGGGAGTCCCGCTGTTGTAGTCAGCGAGGCCAATGGCCCGCACGCTGCAGCCACCAGCGCCAATAAGAAGGATCGAATCAATGACTACCGCATATTCAAAAGACCCGCAGGCGATCGCATCCCTCACCAGGGAACAGTTCACGGTCACTCAGGAGTCCGGCACCGAGCCCGCGTTCCACAACCAGTACTGGGACAATCACGAGCGTGGAATCTACGTCGATATAGTCTCCGGCGAGCCGCTCTTCTCGTCATCTGACAAGTTCGACAGTGACTGTGGATGGCCGAGCTTTACGGCCCCAATCGACCCCGCTAATGTAATCCGCCACGATGACAACAGCTTCGGGATGCGACGCACTGAAGTGCGCTCGGCTAACGGCGACAGCCACTTGGGACACCTGTTCGATGACGGTCCCGTTGAGGCCGGAGGCCTGCGTTACTGCATCAACTCCGCATCCCTCAGGTTCATCCCGGTCGATGGCCTGGATGCTGCGGGTTACGGTGATTATTCAAGTCTTTTTACGAGTGAGGATGTGACGCGATGACCACCACGACAGAGACCGCGATCTTGGCGGGTGGATGCTTCTGGGGAGCGCAAGAACTGCTGCGTAAGCGCCCAGGAGTTATCTCGACGCGAGTGGGATATTCCGGTGGCACCGTCGCGAACGCGACCTATCGGCACCACGAAGGTCATGCCGAGTCCGTCGAGATCGTCTTCGACCCGGCCGTGATCTCGTATCGCGACATCCTCGAGTTCTTCTTCCAGATCCATGACCCCTCGACGAAGGATCGTCAGGGCAACGACATCGGTTCCAGCTACCGGTCCGCGATCTTCTACGAGACCGACGAGCAGAAGCGTGTCGCACTCGACACGATCGCGGATGTTGGCGCGTCCGGCCTCTGGCCGGGCAAAGTCGTCACAGAGGTGACTGCTGTCGGCCCCTTTTGGGAAGCCGAGCAGGAGCATCAGGACTACCTCCAGAAGAACCCGTACGGATACACCTGCCACTTCGTACGCCCGGGCTGGAAGCTGCCGCACCGCGAGGAGCAGCACGCGTAGAACTGTTTGAGAAGAACCTGTTCGAGAAGAACGCGCTTGGAAAGAACGCGCCAGCCTTAATCCCCTTCGGCTGGCGCGTTTTTCGTTGCGTCGGGGACGGCGCTTTTCCGGGTGAACTCGGAAGCCAGCACGGTTCGCTCAACCTTGCCCATCCGGTTTCGTGCAATCTCGGCGACCTGCCAGAACGCGGTCGGATGCCCGACCTTCAGCTGATTGCGCAGGTACCTGTCGAGGGCGCGCAGGTCGCACCCGGGGTCGGTGACCACCGCGATGGCGAGTTCCGGTATTCCTACCCGGCGCTCGATCTCGAATGTCGCGGCATCCCGAACTCCCGGGAATGTCATGGCGAGATCATCGACCCGTGCCGGATCGATCTTGAGCCCCCCGAGGTTCACGAATTCGGAGCTGCGTCCCGCGAGCACGATCGAGCCGGTCTCGTCGAGCATGCCGCGGTCGCCGGGCATGAACCAGCCACGGGGGAAGGCCTCAACCGCGTTGTTGTCGAGATAGCCCGATACCAGACCTGGCCCTCGATAGCGCACGGCGCCCTCGACTCCGGTCCCTATAGGCGCACCCGAGTCATCGACAATCTGAACCTCAAGCATTGGCAGCGGTGGTCCGGCATTCGCGGGGTCATCATCCGGCCCCAAGAATCGCATCGTGACGCCGCCACCCTCGGTCGACCCGTAGACGCTCCGCACGGGAACGCTGAGGCGCTCCTTCAGAAGCCGCAACAGCGAACGGCTCGGCGCTGCCCCAGCCATCCGAACCTCTCGGAGGCCCAGCAAGTCAATGCTGTGCTCGACAAGCACTTCGACCGCGGCGGCGACCTGCATGGGCGATCCGCAGATCACCTGAATCTGCTGCGCGGCCACAAATCGCATGGTCTGCTCATTGATTGCGTCGACGGCACGGAACGCCTGCCCATGGTTCAGGCTCGCAATCGCCGTGTGGATGCCGCCGGTCGTCGACAGCCCCATGAAGTTCACTTCCGGCCGATCGTCGGTCCAATACCGATGCAGGCCTGCTCGACGTGACTCCAGAGCCGACACGGAATAGGCCGCAGCGCGGGGCATCCCCGTGGTACCGCTCGTCAGCAAAAGTCGGCAGATGGAGTCAGGGCGTGGGTACTCGACGAGTGGTGGCGGGCCAGCTGCCCGGCTCACCGCATTCGCAATCCAGAGTTCATCGATCTCGAGCAGGACGGGCGCGGCAAGTCCCCGCCCGCCGGGGGTTGTAATCCAGACGTCAAACGCGAGA
>JAYSPT010000135.1:0-32341 GCA_043721995.1 Salinibacterium sp.
GCCAGCGCATCAAGCTCATGGTCTGCGATGCCGCCCTCCGGGCCGACCAGCAGCACGAGGTCGCGGCCGTCGAGCTCAAGTCGGGACAGCGGGAGCGCAGCGGTCGGCTCGAGCACGATCATCCGCGCTGCATCCGCCATTGCGACGAGTTGTTTCGTCGATGCCAGGTCAAGCACGTCGGGAATCCACGCACGAATCGACTGTTTTGTTGCTTCCCGCACCACCGCACTCCAGCGATCGCGACCCTTGGCAACCTTGGTGCCCTCCCATCGGGAGATGCTGCGAGCCGCCGACCATGGGATCACACCGTCGACACCCAGTTCCGTCGCGGCCTGCACCGCGAGTTCATCCCGATCTCCCTTCGCCAGCGCCTGCGCGAGGAAGATTGCTGGCTCGCGGCGCGGCACAACCTGCAGGGATTCAACTGTGATCGACAGGGCGGTGTGCTCGGCGAGAACAATCGGGCCGTTCACGATCAGACCCGCCCCATTACCAATGGCTACCGTTTCGCCGACCGCCAGCCTCGAGACCGTGACGGCATGCCGCGCCTCGCTTCCGGCGAGCGTCACAACGTCACCGATGACGGCTGTTTCGAGAGTTTCGTCCAGGTAAAAGTGCGCCATCAGTTCGTGCGCTCAGACGCCCATAAAGCGGTCGCGCAACTTCGTGAACAGTCCCTGTTGGAAGTGCGAAAAGTGCGGCGGGGGTTGCTTGCGAGCACCCGCGAGGGCTTTGACGAGGTCCTGCTCTTTGCCGTTGAGCTTGGTCGGAGTCACGACCTGCACGCCGATTCGCAGGTCACCGCGTCCGCTGCCGCGAAGGTGGGTTATCCCGCGATCTTTGACGGTGATCACTTCGGCGCTCTGTGTGCCAGGACGGATTTCGATTGAGATTTCGCCGTCGAGACCGTTGAGTGTGGTGTGAGCACCGAGAATCGCATCCGTCATCTGCACCTCGACCGTTGCAAGCAAATCGTCACCATCGCGGCTGAACGTGTCGTCGTGGCGCACCTTCATCTCGAGGAAGAGATCACCGTTGGCACCACCCGCGGGGCCGACCTCACCCTGGCCGGGCATCTGCAGCCGGAGACCGGTATCGACGCCGGCGGGTATGTCCACGGGAATCTTTCGTGTGGCCCGAATACGACCCTGGCCGGCGCACGTGGCGCACGGGTTTCGGATGATCGTGCCGTAGCCACGGCAGGTACCGCACGGGTTCGAGGTCATGACATTGCCGAGGAGACTGCGCATCGTGCGATGGATCTGGCCGGTGCCGTTGCAGATGTCGCAGCGCACGGGAAACGTGCCGGGCTGGCAGCATGAGCCACTACAGGCCTCACAGAGAATTGCGGTGTTCACTTCGAGGTCACGCTTGGTGCCGAAGATGACCTCACCGAGCTCGACTTCGACGCGCACGAGGGCGTCCTGCCCCCGCTCACGTCGAGAGCGCGGACCCGTCGTCCTGGCGCCACCGCCGAAGAAGGTCTCAAAAATATCGCCGAATCCGCCGAAGTTGCCGCCCTGGTTGCCCGCCTGCGGCCCCAGGTCATACTGCTGGCGCTCCTGCGGGTCGCTGAGCACGTCGTAGGCGTGGGTAACGAGCTTGAAGCGCTCCGAAGCGTCCGCGCTGGGGTTCACGTCCGGATGCAGTTCCCTGGCGAGTCGGCGGTATGCGCGTTTGATCTCGTCAGGAGTTGCGCTGCGCTCGATACCGAGCACGTCATAGTGGTCTGCCAAAGTCCTTGTTTCTCAATCAGTTCCGAGTAGGCGCGAGAGGTACCGCGCAACGGCACGCACGGCGGCCATGTTGTTGGAGTAATCCATGCGCGTCGGACCCAACACGCCGAGGCGCGCGATGCTTCCCGGGGAGACGGAATACCCGCTCGTGAGAACGGATGTCTCCGCCAGCCCGAAGCCGATATTCTCCTGGCCGATGCTCACCGCCACCCCGTGGCTTCCGCTTGAGTGGTCAAGTTCCATCTCGCCAAACAGGCGTAGTAGTGTCACCTGTTCCTCGATCGCTTCCAGCACCGGATAGATGCTTCCGCTGAAATCCTCCTCGGTGCGAGCAAGGTTTGCGGTTCCCGCCATCACGAGGCGGTCCTGGCGGTTCGCCTGCACCTGTTCGATGAGGCTCGAGGTCACTTCCGCGACGAGGGGTCGCGCCTCGGCAGCGAATTGTTGTGGGAAGGCCGCGAGATGCGCTGCGGCATCCGGCAGCGATAGACCGCCGAGCGTGGAATTGAGGCGCGTGCGCAGGTCGGCGATGAATTCTGGCTCAAGATGCGTAGAGACGTCGACATAGCGCTGCTCGACCCGACCGGAGTCCGTGATGAGCACGATTATCAGCCGGGTAGCGGCCAGCGGGACGAGCTCGACGTGACGCACTTTGGAGGCGGCGAGCTGCGGATACTGCACGAGCGCGACCTGATGGGTCAACTGGGAGAGGAGCCGCACCGTGCGCGCGAGCACGTCATCCAGATCCACCGACTGCCCGACGAAAGTCTCGATCGCCTGGCGCTGGGCCGGGCTCAGCGGCCGCAGGTCGGCAAGCTGATCGACGAAGACCCGATAGCCCTTGTCGGTGGGCACCCGCCCAGAGGAGGTGTGGGGTGCTGCGATCAGTTCCTCGTCTTCGAGGAGCGCCATGTCGTTGCGAATCGTTGCCGCAGAAACACCGAATGCATGACGATCAACAATGGATTTCGAACCCACCGGCTCACGGGATGACACGTAGTCCTGCACGATGACGCGGAGCACTTCGAGACCCCGTTCGGAAACCATCTGCTCACCGCCCCTGCGCTCTCGAGAATCACTTGTCTGGTGATGGCCGGTGGGTGTTGGCACTCAACTGGCCGGACTGCCAATTGTATCGCGACTCGCCGTTGCGGAACCGTTGCACGCGCGCTTGCAATGGCACTAGCTTGATCCTCATCACCTCGTTTACCTGAAAGGCAACGAATTCGCCATGACTGAAGCAAACCCGCCGCCCGCCGCAACTCAGCCGGGTGCCCCGCTGTCGGCGGACCAAGACAAGCTCTGGGCCTCGCGGGCACACTTCGGCGGTATCCTCTGGATTCTGCCCTCCCTGCTGATCTTCCTGCTCCTCAAAGACCGCGGCGAGAAAACACTCGTCGAGTCCAAGGAGGCGCTGAACTTCCAGATCACATTCCTGATCACCCTCATCGGATGGTCAATAATTGCGGCCATCCTCACGATGATCCTTGCCGCCGCCGGTATCTACTTCGTTAGCGGCATCCTTTCACTCGTCGGCTGGTTGATCTGGGTCGCGAGCGTGATCTTCTCGATTCTCGGTGGCGTCAAGGTACAGGGCGGCGGCTCCTACCGTTACCCCCTTTCCTTCCGTTTCATCAAGTAGGCACGCCACACCACTCACCCTCCAAACTCGCCTAACCCGCACAGACCCAAAGGAAACTGACATGACACAATCCGCTCCCCAGCCGGCAGCCGCCGCACCACTCACCGAGGCCGAAGATCGTCAGTGGGCGTCCTTCGCCCACCTCGGTGGCATCCTCGGAATCGTACCGTCGCTGATCATCTGGCTGGTCTTCAAGGACCGCGGCTCGCTGACCAACGTTGAGGCGAAGGAAGCTCTCAACTTCCAGATCACCCTCTTGATCGTCTACGTCGTCGGAAGCATCCTGGCCTTCGTGATCGTTGGCATACTCGTCAACGTGCTCGCATGGGTCGCCGCAATCATCTTCTCCATCATGGGCTTCATGAAGGCGAAGGACGGTCAGCACTACCGCTACCCATTTGCGCTGCGTTTGATCAAGTAGCTCACAGCAGGAACGGGTCCGACGCACACCGCGTCGGACCCGTTCCTGCTTTAATGAAGCCATGACAGACTCTACGAATCCCTATCAGGAAGCGCAGCCACTCAGCCCGAGTGACGAGAAGCTGTGGGCAACACTCATCCACATCGGTGGAATCCTCTTCGGGTTCCTCCCGGCGCTCATCGGCTACGTCGTACTAAAGGATCGCGGACCGTTTATCCGCGCCCACTCTGCAACGGCACTCAACTTCCAGTTCACGCTGATCATCGCGTACATCGCGGGCACCATTCTGAGCCTCGTCCTGGTGGGCCTGTTTGTGCTGCTTGCGGCCTGGGTACTGAGCGTCGTGTTCGGCATCATGGCGGCGATGGCGGCCAATGAGGGCAAGATTTATACCTACCCGCTGGTCATCACGTTCGTTCGCTGAGGCGAGTCGCGACTGAGCCCGCCCAGCTAGTCCAGAAGTCGCCGCACCACTGCGTCGGCGAGCAGGCGCCCGCGCAGGGTCAGTTCGATTCGCCCCGTGAGTGCCGCCCGGGCATCTACCAGTTCGTCGGCGATCAGGCCAGCCACCGCGGTGCGACCTGACACCGTCAGCCTCTTGATCGACAGACCCTCGCGAATTCGCGTGCCTAGCAGCACCGACTCGACATAGCGCGTTGCGGAATCGAGCGTCTCGCGCCCTGCACCCGGAGATACGCCGGCGGCGATCCGGTCGGCGTAGGCAGCCGGATGCTTGACGTTCCACCACCGCACGCCACCCACGTGACTGTGCGCCCCGGGCCCAACGCCCCACCAGTCGTGACCCTGCCAGTACGCAAGGTTGTGCAGCGAGCGCTGCCCGGCGCTCCGAGCCCAGTTGGAAACCTCGTACCACTCGAACCCGGCGGCGGCCAGCCGAGCATCGGCGAGCTCGTACATGTCAGCCTGGAGATCATCGTCGGGGGACGTAACATCCCCCCGCTTGATCTGGGCGGCAAGCTTGGTGCCCTCTTCGATGATCAGCGCGTAGGCAGAGATGTGATCCGGATGCTGCGCCAGAGCCTGGTCGAGCGATGCCTCCCAATCGGCGAGTGACTCCCCCGGCGTACCGTAGATCAGGTCGAGACTGACCTGCAGTCCCGCCTCGCGAGCCCACGCCACTACCAGCGGGATGCGTTGCGGGTCGTGGGTGCGCTCAAGGGTGGCGAGTACGTGCGGTATCGCGGACTGCATACCGAACGAGACGCGGGTGAAGCCGGCGGCGCGCAGCGCGAACAGGTACTCGCGGTCGACCGAGTCGGGATTGGCTTCAGTGGTGACCTCCGCCCCGGGTGCAAGACCCCAGGCGCCCACAACGGAGTGCAGAATCGCCGCAAGGTCGCTCGCCGGAAGCATCGTGGGAGTGCCTCCGCCGAAGAACACCGTGGCGACCTGCCGCGGTGGCATCCCAACCTGCGTCAATACCGAGCTGGCGAGTGCAACCTCAGCCCTCGCCTGACTTGCGTAGTCGGTGCGTTTCGCGCCCCTCAGTTCCGCGCTCGTGTAGGTGTTGAAGTCGCAGTAGCCGCACCGCACCCGACAGAACGGCACGTGCACGTACACGCCGAATTGGCGCAATGCGGCACCGTCTGCCACGGAGGCAGGCAGCAGGCCGTCCCGCGGAGCCGGGTCGCCGATCGGCAGGGCGCCGGGCATACTCAGCTGCCGCTTTCTGGTCGCCTTGCGCCGCCCGCACTGGCGGGAGAAAGCACCCTGCGATAGTGAACTTCCGCCTCCGGGTTCGCGATCACGCTGGCGCTCCACGCGGGATGCTTCCCCAGCCCGAAATTGCTTCCGCCGATGAGCCAACTGCCATCCGGCTGGGGGAAGCGCATCAAAGGAGTCTCGCGCCGCAGTCCGCTCCGGGCACCCGTCCTGAACACCATGAGCGAGGGGATGATTGGCGCGCTGAGTTTCCAGCGGCCGCAGGAGGCGCGGAAAAAGAACCCGTCGGCTGGGGTAATGATTGGTCCGGGTGCGCGCCGCGCCGGGGTCCTGAGACGCGCTGCGGTGAAGGCTCGGCCCGTGCGGTTCATGAGGCAAGTCTTTCAGTTCGTTTCACTGCATCAGAATGGTCCCATGAGCACGTACCTGCTGTGGGACATTGATGGAACCCTGATCTACAACAATCCCCAGGCTGGCAGCCTGTATGCGGATTCGATCGAGCAGGTGACCGGGATACGGCCGACCACGCGCGTGCCCAACCCGCACGGAATGACCGAAGGGCAGTTGCTGGCTGCAATCCTTGAGCTGAATGGAATCGATGAGGCGACCCTGCCCGCCGTGTTCATGCGCCTGGACGAGCTTTCGACCCGGCAACACGAATCGGGCGAGACGCGCGAGCGCTGCATGGGTGTCGCCGACGCGATCGCCGTTTTCGCGGGCCGCGGATGGACGAACGCGCTCCTGACCGGCAACGGCCCGATACGCGCGCGCTACAAGGTGATCGCCGCAGGACTGAATCCCGACCACTTCGACTGGACCCACTCGTACTTTGGCCAGCATTCCCCCACGCGCCACCACCTCACGGCGCACGCCCGGGCTGACCTCGGCGACGACTCCGCGTTCATCATCGGGGATACCCCAACGGATGGCGAAGCTGCAGACTCGGCCGGAATCCCGTTCATCGCTGTCGCCACCGGCGCATTCACCGCCCCGGAACTGCGGCAAACAAGCGCACTCGTTGTCATCGAGAATTTCGAGGTCGGGCTGGCCGACGTGCTCGGTGTCATCGAGCGACGAGCACCCGCAGATAACGTCGCGTATAAAACTCCTGTGTGATCCTGAGGATTGGGTATCCAAGTCGCCAAAACCACGTCGATGGTCTGGAAAATGCGCGAACCACCAGCCAGATCGAGTCGTCGGGACGCCACTCCACGATGAACACTTCTTCGCCTGATTCCGGATGCCCGGGCAGAGTTCCATAGGCGAAACCCGAACGATGCGATTCGTCAATCACGTAGACCACTCGGGCCGGGGCGTTGACGCGAAGAATCAGCCATTTGATACCCAGCACGACCTCTCCGCCAAGAACGGCAGTCGGCGGCGGAGACGGCGCGATTGTCATCCCGCTGAGCGACTGAAGCTGCCAGTTGAGCACCGCTTTCGACGCTGCGCGGTACGCTGCCTCGCCGCTCCCAATCCGCGATGCGCGTTCAAGGGCCCGAAATCCTTCGGGTGGGGCGACCAGGAGGTCGGGCGACCGAGTCACACCTACTGCCCCGTAGGTGAGGGGCACAACTACCGTCATGCGCCGGAACTACCGCTTCACCAGCCCGGAGAGCTCATCGGCATCGAGAGCGAACAAGTCTCGAGTACCCGCGGTTGCCGCGCCCAGCAGACCCGCCGCGGCCGGCAGCAGCTGTTCCGCGAAGAAGCGCGCGAGCGTGAGCTGGGTCTCCGCAAGATCCGAGTCACCCAGACCGGCCGCGACGAGCGCGGACTTCCCGAGTAACCAGCCACCGACAACGAGAGCCCACATGCGCAAGTACGGACTCGAGCCCGACAGCACAGCGTTGGGGTCGGTGACACCGGTGCGCAGCATCCATGCCGTCGCCTTGTCAAGCGCGTCTAACTGGTCGCCCAGCTGCACGCGAATCGAGTCGAACTCCGATCCGGCCGACGCAAGCTCGGGCAGGATCTCGCGCATCATCGCCTGGAACTCGGTGAAGGATGCTCCGTTACGAACGGGCAGTTTGCGCCCCACGAGGTCTGCAGCCTGAATACCGTTGGTGCCCTCGTAGATCGCGGCGATGCGTACGTCACGGGAGTACTGCGCTGCGCCGGTCTCCTCGATGTAGCCCATTCCACCGTAGATCTGAAGGGCGATCGAGGTGAGCTCGTTTCCGAGGTCGGTGCCGAATGCCTTGGAGATAGGAGTGAGCAACCCGACGATCTCCGCCGCACGCACGCGAGCGGCTTCATCGGTCTCGTGTGTACTCTTGTCGATCTGCACCGCGTTGAACAGCGCCAGGCGGCGGAGGGCCGCAATGTAGACCTTCTGCGTCATGAGCATGCGTCGAACATCAGGGAAATCGATGATCGGCGAGTCGATGCCGCTAGCGCCGATTGCCAAACCCTGACGACGATCACGCGCGTACTGCAGTGACTGCTGGTAGGCGCGTTCGGATACCCCGAGGCCCTGGACGCCGACCGAGAGGCGGGCGCTGTTCATCATGACGAACATGATGCGCATGCCGAGGTTCTCTTCGCCGATGAGGTAGCCGGTCGCCCCGTCGTATGCAAGCACGCAGGTGGGCGAACCGTGGATGCCCAGCTTGTGTTCGGTCGAGAGAACCTGAACTCCGTTTCTCTCGCCCAGCGACCCGTCGTCGTTGATCATGAACTTGGGCACGATGAAGCAGGAAATGCCCTTGGTTCCGGCTGGCGCACCCGGGGTGCGCGCGAGTACAAGGTGCACGATCTGCTCGGCCATATCGTGCTCGCCATACGTGATGTAAATTTTCTGGCCCGTGATCGCGAACGTGCCGTCTGCATTGGGCACCGCGCGGGTGGTGAGGGCACCAACATCCGACCCGGCTTGGGGCTCAGTGAGGTTCATGGTGCCGGTCCAGTGGCCGCTGACCATGTGCGGCAGGTACAGCGCTTTCTGCTCATCACTGCCGTAGTGCAGCAGCGCATCGATGGCGCCCTGAGTCAGCAGCGGGCACAGCGCGAACGCCATGTTCGAGGCCGTGAGCATCTCCTGGATCGCGAGTCCCACGCTCCACGGGAAACCGGCGCCGCCAAACTCCTCGGGGAATGGAATCGCACCCCAACCGGTCTCGACGTACTTCTTGTAGGCCGCCTTGAAAGAATCTGGTGTTTTCACAGTCCCGTCCGGCTGACGGCTCGAACCAATCACGTCACCGTCGCGGTTCGTCGGCGCCACAACTTCGGCCATGAAATCACCGGCCTCTGTCAGGAGGTCGACAACGGTCTCCATGTCAGCGTGCTCATAGCCCGGCAGCTTGGCTACATCGGGGTATCCCGCAACATACTCGAGCACGAAGGCGAGATCAGAAACTGGGGGTCGGTATTGGCTCACGGTTTCGAGAATACGCCCGCGAACAATGAAACCCGCTGAGTGTTGGATGAAGGCTCCAAAGCCTTACCTCGCGAGGCGGCGCTTGTTGTGGCGCGGCTACGTGGCTCCCCGCATTCAACAGCTCCGGCTTCGCCTGTGGCTATTTCTTCGCCTTATCGGTGTCTCCCGACAGGGCCGCGATGAACGCCTCCTGGGGCACCTCGACGCGCCCCACCATCTTCATGCGCTTTTTGCCCTCTTTCTGCTTCTCGAGCAGCTTGCGCTTACGGGTGATGTCACCGCCGTAACACTTGGCGAGCACATCTTTACGCATTGCACTGATCGACTCGCGAGCGATGATCCGGGCCCCGATCGCGGCCTGGATCGGCACCTCGAACTGCTGGCGTGGGATCAGCTTCTTGAGGCGTTCGGTCATGAGCAGGCCATACGCGTAGGCCTTCTCCCGATGCACGATCGCGCTGAAGGCATCCACCGCTTCACCCTGCAGCAGGATGTCGACCTTCACGAGGTCGGCCTCCTGGTCACCGCTCGGCTCATAGTCGAGGGATGCGTAGCCCGCGGTCTTGCTCTTGAGGTGATCGAAGAAATCGAACACGATCTCACCGAGCGGCATCGTGTAGCGGATCTCTACGCGATCCTCGCCCAGATACTCCATTCCGAGCAGCTGGCCACGGCGTGATTGGCACAGTTCCATGATCGTGCCGACGTAATCCTTGGGCGCAAGAATCGCCGCCTTCACCATTGGTTCGCTGACGGTGGCGATCTTCGTACCGGTCGGGAACTCGCTCGGGTTGGTGACCGTGTAGCGCTTCTTGTCTTCGGTCGTGACTTCGTACGGCACAGAGGGCGCGGTAGCAATCAGGTCGAGTCCAAATTCGCGCTCGAGCCTCTCCGTGACGATCTCAAGGTGAAGCAGGCCGAGGAATCCGCAGCGGAAACCGAAACCCAGGGCTACCGAGGTCTCCGGCTCGTAGTTGAGCGAAGCATCCGACAGTTTGAGCTTGTCGAGTGCGTCGCGCAGTTCGGGGTAGTCGCTTCCGTCGATCGGGTAGAGGCCCGAGAACACCATCGGTTTGGGGTCGGTGTACCCCGGCAGCGCCTTCGAGGACGGCTTCGCTGCGTTCGTGACGGTGTCGCCGACCTTCGACTGGCGCACATCCTTCACGCCGGTGATCAGGTAGCCAACTTCACCGATACCGAGGCCTTTGCTGGGAGTCGGTTCAGGCGAGCTCACCCCGATCTCGAGCAGTTCGTGCACCGCGCGGGTCGACATCATCTGGATGCGCTCCCGGGGACTGAGCTTGCCGTCGATCATGCGCACGTACGTCACGACCCCACGGTAGGTGTCGTACACCGAGTCGAAGATCATCGCGCGGGCCGGCGCGTTCGGGTCACCGGTGGGATGCGGGATGATCTCGATCACGCGGTCGAGCAACTCGGACACGCCCACGCCGGTCTTGCCGCTCACCCGCAGCACGTCGTCGGGTGAGCCGCCGATCAGGCTCGCGAGCTCCTTCGCGTACTTCTCGGGCTCGGCCGCCGGCAGGTCGATTTTGTTGAGCACCGGGATGATCGTGAGATCGTTGTCGAGGGCCAGGTACAGGTTGGCCAGAGTTTGCGCTTCAATGCCCTGCGCGGCATCCACCAGGAGAATCGCGCCCTCACACGCAGCGAGACTGCGACTCACCTCGTAGGTGAAGTCGACGTGGCCGGGAGTGTCGATCATGTTCAGCGCGTAGGTCTGGCCGTCGTGTGCCCACGGCATTCGCACCGCCTGGCTCTTGATCGTGATGCCGCGCTCGCGCTCGATGTCCATGCGGTCGAGATACTGGGCGCGCATGTCGCGGTCGCTGACGACACCGGTGATGCCGAGCATCCGGTCGGCCAAGGTCGATTTGCCGTGATCGATGTGAGCGATGATGCAGAAGTTGCGGATGAACGCGGGGTCAGTCGAGGCGGGCTCAAGTGCTTTCAACGCTCGCGGACTCACCGGGCAAGTTTAGTCGGACGCCGTGAGCACCGTTCGCGCCTCGTGCGGCCGGGTCGGCTCGTGCGGCTAGGGCGTGGGAAGTCGACGCAGCCCTTCGAGCAGGTTCTCCTTTTGCGCCGCAAGGCAGACGCGGATCCAGCCCTCACCGCTTCTCCCGAACGCACTGCCCGGAGCGACCGCGACCATTTCCTGCCGCAGGAACCGCTCGGCCCACCGGGCCACATCGCCGTCGCTGACGTGGCTCATGTCGATCCAGAGGTAGAACGCTCCGCCCGGCTGCAGGTAGTGGAGGCCCCGGCCGTCGAGCAGTGCAGTGGCAGCGTCGAGGTTCTCGCGATAGTGCCGACGAGCGGATTCGACGTGGTGCTGTTCACCCGTCAGCGCGGCAACGGCGGCAAACTGATCGGGCCCCGCGACGCAGCTGATTGCGGCTTCCTGCACCGTGCGCATGATCGCCGAAAGGCCCGGTGGCGTGACCAGATATCCGATCCGAATTCCGGTCATCGCGTAGGTCTTGGAGAGCGAGAACACGGAGAAGACGCGGGCGTAGGTGTCTTCCCTGCCCCCCAGGGTCGCCACGCTCACGTGTGGTGCCCCCCACGTGAACTGTTCATACACCTCGTCGCTGATAACCCAGAGGTCGTGACGTCGCGCGAAGTCCAGTAAGTCTTCCAGGACGCTCCTGGGGAAGATCGTGCCGAGTGGGTTCGACGGCGAGTTGATGATGAGCACCCGGGTCTTCGCGGTGACGAGGTGCTCGAGTTCGGCAACATCCGGCATGAAGCCACTTGATGCCCGCAACGGATAGGGCACCGCGACTGCCTCGAGCATGTGGGCGTTCATCGTGAAGGTCGTGTACCCCGGATCGGGGATGAGTACTTGATCGCCGGGTGCCAGGGTGAGTGCCATCGCCTGGTGGAGGGCCTGGGTGGCACCGATCGTGACCCACACCTGCTCGGTTTCGACCGCGAGCCTGTTTTCCCGTGCCAGCTTTTCCACAATGGCGGTGCGCAGCGGCGCGATTCCTCCGTTGGGCGTGTAGTGCGTGAAATCAGCGTCCCAGGCGGCTTTCGCGGCTTCTGCGACGTGCGGGGCGATCGCGACATCCGGTTCGCCGACATCGAGCATGATCACGCCGTCGAGCGTGATCGCGATCTCGTGGATGCGACGGATACCGCTCTCGGGCACCCCCGGGATGTGCGGCGCGAGGGAAGGCATGCATTCAGGGTATTCGACATGGTCGACTGCGCCTCCTCATCGGTGGACTTGGGCCGCTCACTAAGGTAACGTTGCCTCTTGGCTTTCGCACAGTTTCGCCCCAAGAGCGCCGCGAATACATCTCTCACTTCAACGAAAAGGTTTTTCAGTGGCAAACATCAAGTCGCAGATCAAGCGCATCGGCACCAACAAGAAGGCTCAGGACCGCAATAAGGCCGTCAAGAGCGAGGTCAAGACTGCTGTGCGTCAGGCTCGCATCGCAATTGCCTCCGGTGACAAGAAGGCCGCCGCGGACGCCCTGCTGCTCGCGAGCAAGAAGCTTGACAAGGCAGCCGCGAAGGGCGTCATCCACATGAACCAGGCCGCGAACCGCAAGTCGTCGATCGCCAAGCAGGTCGCAGCGCTGTAAGTTCCGGTAACCCGCGGAACACAAAGGTTCGGAACGCCCTCGTCGGATTCGGCGGGGGCGTTTTGTTTTTCCGAAGGCTAACACCCGCAGATCAGCCCAGCATGATGGCATGGGGTGTTTTGTGGTGATGCGGTGTGATCTACATTGACATCGTGCCTGCGGCCCTCATCCCGATCTTCGTCCTACTCGCCGTAGTGGGCAACGGACTTGGGTTCTTGTTTCTTCGATGGCCCGAGGCCGGAGCGAAATCACTTGAGACGTTCCGCGATCAGGCGCGTTGGTTCATGCCGTTTCCGATACGAGTCTGGACCGCACGGCTATTCGGAATAGAGATGGCCGTAGCCGGGCTGGCGTGCACCGCGGGACTGGTATACGCAGTCGTGGCGGGCACGACTGGTTAGGACAGGATGCCGCTACGTGCTTCGCTTCAGGGGCATATTGGCAATTTGACCCGCTTGGGCGTACGTGAGTCCACAATCACGGTTTTAGGCAACCCACATTGCGGAAGATCACAGGAGAGCGGATCTTCAAGCTTGGAGCCGACCCGACAAGCCCGAAGGACCGGCATGCAGTCAAAGTGATAGGAGGTCCTCAGCTCTTTGAAGCTCAAGTAGGGTGCCTTCGCAATTTGTCCCGTCAGCGACATCGGTACCCCGCCCCTACCCCGCATCTCCGCGGTTTGCGATCACGCCGATCATCCGCTCAAGGGCGTACACGGGGTCGCGTCCGAGGCCCTTGACCTGCTCGTCCGCGTCGGCGAGAGTTTCGATGGCGACGCCGAGCCCTTCGTCGGTCCAGCCATGGAGGTCACGTCGGGCGCGATCCACCTGCCAGGGCGCGAGACCGAACTTGGATGCGAGTTGGCCCGCCGGAGCCGTGCTTCCTGAGATCCTTGCCATGGTTCGAAGCTTCGCGGCGAAGGCGGCGATGATCGGCACAGGATCCGCTCCGGACGCGAGCGCGTGGCGCAGCAGGACGAGGGCTTCTCCGCGGCGGCCGGCGATCGCGGCATCCGCTACCGAGAAGGCATTCGTCTCGACCCGGCCCGAGTAGTAGCGCTCAACCGTCGCCTCGGTGATCTCGTCACTCGCATCGGCGAGCAGTTGCTGGCAGGCGGCGGCGAGTTCGGCGAGATCGTCAGAGAAGGCTGAAACGAGAGCCCGGATCGCTCCACCGCTCGCGCGTCGACCGGCGGAGGCGAACTCCGCGGACGCGAAATCGATCTTCTCGACATCCCTCTTCAGCTCGAGGCACGATACTTCGATACCGCCGCCGAGCCCCCCGCGAATGGCGTCCAGCAGCTTCTTGCCGCGTACCCCGCTCGAGTGCCGAAGCACGAGATACGTGTCGTCGGCTGGATGCTCAAGATAGCTCAGCGTCTCGGTGATGAAAGCGTCGGTGCACTTCTCCACGTTGTCGACCCGGATCAGTCGCGGCTCGTTGAACAGCGATGGACTCGCGAGGGTGAGCAACTCGCCGGGCGAATACTGGTCTGCGTAGATGTCGTTAATCTCGACGCTCGGGTCTTCGGCCTTGAGCATGTCCCGCAGGTCGCGGATGCCCCGATCGGCGAGGTAGCCCTCCGGACCCGACACGAGGATGACAGCGGCGGGCCGGATCTTGTTCCACGCCAGGACTGGGATCGAGGTCTTCGCAACTGCCACGCGTCGAGCCTAGCTGCGGGGTGCGACGCGTCTGATCAAGCCCCTACTTCTGCGTCCACACGTTGACACTGCCGGGTGTCGATCCGGCCGACACCAGCAACAGCCCGTGCTGGTCGGTGCGTTTAGGAACCGTGCCGACCCGGGCGAGAATGTCGAGCAGCGTCTGGGTCGGATGCCCGTACCCGTTGTCGACGCCAACCCCGATAAGACCTACCGTGGCCTGCAACCTCTCATAAAGTTTCGAGCTCTGATCAGCACTCCCGTGGTGGCTGACCTTCACGACATCGACACGCCCAAGCGATGGGTTAGCCGCGAGCACGCGATTCTGCGCATCTTCACCCAGGTCGCCGAGAAAGATCGAGCTGAGGCACGCGCAGGAAACCAAGGGTGTAAAGAGCACAGTCACGCTCGCAGGATTTCCCGGCTCAATTCCGTCAAGACGCTGCGGCGGCCAGAGCACGGCCCAGCGGAGGTCGCCCAGCACTCCGGTCGGTCCCCGGCTCACCTGCTGAACCTGCGCCCCGCCGCCGAGCAGCGAGGTAACAAGCCGGTCTGACTTTGCGCCCTGACTCGGACCTACAAAGGCTCGCGTCACCATCCCGACTACCGCTGGTGCTCCACCCACATGATCGAGGTCGTAGTGGGTGAGCACGAGCAGGTCAATGTGCGATATCCCCAGCTCGCGCAGGCATTTGGTCATCAAAGCGGGTTCGCGACCCGTGTCGATTAATGCAGTTTGACCGCGGCTGCGCACAAGAAACGAGTCACCCTGACCAACATCGCATCCCGCTATCTCCCAGTCCGTGGGGCGATTGAGGAGGTCACCGACCCGGCTGCCACCGACGATTCCGGCGTATGCAAGAACGCACAGCACGAGCCCCAGCGCGAACCATCGCCACCGCAGACCCCGCCACAGCATCGCGAACACGGCCAGCGCTGTGAGAATCAACAGCAGTAGCACTCCGAGCGCACCCGGCGGCCAGGGTAGTTGCGCCCCCGGCAGCCCCGAAAAGAACTGCGCAACTGCGGCAATCCAGGCCGACGGTATCCACGCCAGTTGGCTCAGCACCGAGCCGAGCGGCGGAACGAGCGGGAGAGTCACGCATGCCGCCAACCCCAGCACCGTCGCGATCGGTGCGGCGGGCTCCGCGAGCGTATTGGCAAGCACACCGTATGCCGGCAGGGACGCATTGAGCAGAATGATGACGGGCTGGCACGCCAGCTGCGCCGCAAGCGGCACCGCGATCACGAGCGCGAGCTTTCGCGGTAGCCACCGTTCGAGCATGCTCGCCAACGGCCCGGCCATCAGGAGTAGTCCGCCAGTTGCCAGCACTGACAGGCCGAAGCCATAGCTGCGCGCCAGCCAGGGATCGCTCACGAGCAAGCCGATCGAAGCAACCGCCAGCACCGGGATGCCGCGTACCGGTCGCCCTGACAGCATCGATGCGAGTACCAGCGCCGCCATCACGGCAGCTCGCAGCACGGACGGCTCCGGTGTCACCAGCACAACAAACGCCACAAGTATCGCGACCGAGCCTCCGATCCGCGCCCAGCGTGGCAGGCCGAATGCGCCGCCCATCGCCATCACGAGTGCTATCACGACGGCGCAATTCGCGCCGGAAACAGCGGTGAGATGGCTGAGCGATGTGCTTTTCATTGCGGAGTCGAGGCCGTCGGAGACGGAGGTCGTGTCACCGATTGCAAGACCGGGCAGCAGGTCTCCCCCGTCGCCCGGAAGCTCGGCTGCAGCCGACCCGAAGCCGGCCCGCAGGCTATTCGCCCACGAGAGGTACCACGGCGGCGGCGCGACGAATTTCGGCGTGCCCGAGCTGAACATGAGAAACGCAATATCTTCGCCGGAATCGGCGGCGCTCAGCGTTCCGGTCAGGCGCAGGGTGCTGCCGATGCCCACGCGAACGTCGGGACGATCGCCGAATACCAGAACCGGAATACTGCCCACGACCGTAGTTCCACCGATCGTCACATCCGACAGCGTCACGCGGAACGACCCCGTTCCGGGCAGCAAGGTCTCGCTCGTCGTCGCAGCTGCAGAGACCTGTCGCCCAGAGGTGGCCGCCTCTGCAAGAGCACCAGGAATGCGCGCGGGCAGGGCCATCGCAACCGATGTGCAGCACAGTGCGGCAGCCATGGCTGCGAGCGCAGCCACCGACAGCCACGCGCGCGGGCGCACGAAGGCTGCGGCAACCAGCAGTGCACCGAGCATCCACAAGACGATCGCAACCGGCAGTGCGTACCCCGGTGCACCGATCAGCAGTCCCGCCGCGAGCCAGCCGAACACGCCGGGAATCGCAAGGCGAAGATCGACTGGCGCAGTCACAACGAAATCAAATCCTTGAACCCGTCGAACGTTTTCTGCCCGATCCCGGTCACACTCATGAGGTCTTCGAGCGCCGTGAACCGCCCGTTAGCGTCACGCCACGCGACGATGCGCGCGGCCATCGCCGGCCCCACTCGAGGCAGAGTCTCGAGGGTGGTCTCATCCGCGGTGTTGATGTTCACCTTGCCGCCCGATGTGAGACCGGTCGGAGTGGCACCGACGGCTCCGATCACCGGCACGAGGATCTGCTCGCCATCGATTACGAACCGGGCCAGATTCACCTGGGCCTGATCGGCATCATCGTTCAGCCCACCCGCTGCCGCGACGACGTCGACAACCCGAGATCCGCCAGCGAGTGCATAGAGCCCCGGATGCTGCACCGCCCCAAGGATATGCACGTACAGTTGCGTGCCGCCACCAAGCGGCACGGCGGTGCTTGGCGAGCCGGATCCTGGAGTGGATGCCGAAACCGTCCGCGACACATCCACTGCGTTCCCGTGGTCGCCCAGCGCAGAGGCCAGCACCGCGCAGCCGAGTGCCACCAGGGCGAGCACAACCACGGCGCCGAGGCGGACGCGCAGGCGCGCGCGCCGGGCACCCTGCACCTCATCCACATGCCGACGCTAGGCGGCGATTCCGGTCGGAATAGAGCTAACCGAGGAAGCGGTGTACTAAATCGGTTTCGTCGCAATGTTGACGATGCGAGGCGCACGCACGATCACGTTCACGATCTCGCGCGAGCCCACCGCGCGAACAACAGCAGCGGACGAACGAGCGAGCTCCTCGAGCTCCTCGGGGCTGATCTTCGGCCCCACCTCAAGTCGGTCCCGCACCTTGCCGTCGACCTGCACGATTGCGGTCACCGACTCGGCGATGAGCAGTGTCGGGTCAGGTTTGCGCCAGCCAGCGAGAGCAACGGTCGGCTGGTAACCCAGCTTCTCCCACATCTCCTCGGCCGTGTGCGGCGCAAACATGCTGAGCGCAACCGTCATTACCTCGGTCGCCTCGCGCACCGCGGCATCGGCGGCACCCGCTCCGCTATCGATGACCTTGCGGGTCGCATTCACAAGTTCCATGATGCGCGCGACAATCACGTTGAACTTCAGTCCATCGGCGAGCCCGGGCATGTCAGCTAGGAAGCGGTGGGTCTGGCGGCGAAGCGCAACATCCCCCGTTTTCCAGTCGATCTCGGGCGCACTCGTGACGTCACTCGCAAGCCGGAACGCGCGGGCCAGAAACTTCGCCGATGCCGCGGGCGAAACATCCTCCCAGTTGATGTTGTCGGTGGGCGGACCGGCAAAAGCCAGGGTCAAGCGGAGGGCATCAGCTCCGTGCGCATCAACCTCCTTCGTGAAGGTCGTGCCCTTGCGGCTGCGCTTGGACATCTTCTTGCCCTCTGACAGCACCATTCCCTGATTGAGAAGCGCGCTGAACGGCTCGGTGAAGCTGACGTAGCCGAGGTCAAAGAGCACCTTCGTGATAAACCGCGCATACAACAGGTGCAGGATGGCATGCTCCACACCGCCGACATACTGGTCAACCGGCAGCCACTTCTCGACCTCACCCTTATCGAATGCCTGCGTCGGGTCATTCGCGGAGAGGAAGCGCAGGTAGTACCAGGAGCTATCCACGAAGGTATCCATCGTGTCGGGATCCCTGCGAGCCGGACTTCCGTCTCGGGGATCAGGCACGGTCACCCACTCGGTCGCCGCCTCGAGCGGACTCTTTCCACGCGGCTTGAGGTCGAGACCTTCGGTGGACGGCAGCAGCACAGGCAACTGCTCCTCGGGAACTGCAAACAGCTCCCCGTCCGAACCGTGGATGATCGGGATGGGAGTGCCCCAGAAACGTTGCCGACTGATTAGCCAGTCGCGCAACCGGTATGTCTTGGACGCGCGACCGGTCCCGGCCGCCTCGAGCTGCTCGATGACCTTCTTGATCGCGTTGTTCTTGCTCAGACCGTCCAGCGGGCCGGAGTTGATCATCCGACCGTCACCGAGAAGGGCGATACCGGTGGTTGCCGGGGCGAGCGGCGGCAGGTCATCGGGAAGCACTGCGTGCCCGAACTCATCGACATCGAGCACGGGTATCGCGCCCGTGATGGGAGCGTTCACGTCCAGCACCACTCGAACTGGCAAGCCGAATTTGCGGGCGAAGTCGAGGTCGCGCTGATCGTGCGCCGGAACCGCCATGACTGCACCGTGGCCATAGTCGGCAAGTACGTAGTCGGCGGTCCAGATCGGGATGCGCTCCCCGGTCGCCGGGTTGATGGCGTAGCGCTCCAGGGGGATACCGGTCTTCTCGCGAGTAGCGTCCTGCCGCTCGATCTCCGTGTTCTTCTGCGCGTCGGCCAGGTAATTCGCGAACGCAATCTGCACGGCCGCCGTCGACCCCGCGACGAGTTCGGCAGCCAGCTCGGAGTCCGGCGCGACCACCATGAATGTCACGCCGTAGAGGGTGTCGGGTCGGGTCGTGAACACGGTGACCGTCTGTGCGGTCTTACCGAACAGCTCACCCTCGATCTCGAAGTCGACGTCGGCGCCGATGGAACGGCCGATCCAATTGCGTTGCATGGCGAGCACCTTGGGCGGCCACGCACCCTCAAGCTGGTTCAGGTCATCCAGCAGGCGGTCCGCATAATCGGTGATCTTGAAAAACCACTGCGCGAGCTTTTTCTTGACTACGATCGCGCCGGAGCGCTCAGAGGTGCCATCGGGCAACACCTGCTCGTTGGCAAGAACCGTCTGGTCTTTCGGGTCCCAGTTGACCCAGCTCTCCTTGCGGTAGGCGAGCCCCTTTTCGTAGAGCTTCAGGAATAGCCATTGGTTCCACTTGTAGTATTCGGGGGCGCTCGTGCGCAGCACACGGTCCCAGTCGAATGAGATGCCGTACCGCTTGAAGTTTTCCTTCTGTTCGGCGATGTTCGCGTCGGTCCATCCAGCGGGGTTGACCCCGCGTTCGATCGCGGCATTCTCGGCAGGCAAGCCGAAGGAGTCCCATCCGATGGGGTGAAGCACGTTGAATCCGCGCAGGCGCCAGTACCGCGCGGCGATGTCACCGAATGCGAAGGCCTCGGCGTGACCCATGTGCAACTCACCGGACGGGTACGGAAACATGTCGAGCACGTACTTGCGCGGGCGCTTGTCGTTGGGGTCATTCGTCGCGAACGGCTTGAGCTGCTCCCAGATCGGAGTCCACTTGGCCTCGATGGCCGCGATGTCGTAACCGGATGCGTCATCGCGCTCGTCGCGGCCGGTCGTGGTTTCGGGGGGGACAGTCACGAGAACCAAGGTTACCGTGGCGCCAGGCTCCGTTTGGGCTGCGAGATCGGCCGCCTAGATCGGCCGCTCAGATCGGCCGGCGCAGGGCGTCCAGCCGCGCTCGCCAGGCGGCGAGGCGCCCCGGTTGCTCTGCGAGGGCGGGGCCATCCAGCCAGCTGGTCGCAATGCGGACGCCCTGCAGAGCACTCAGCGCCCACAGTTCTGTGCCCTCGAGCTCAGTCGGCGTTACGGCTTCCTCGTGGGTGTCGAAGCCGAGAGCCGTCGCGAGTGTCAAGACGCTGCGCGCGGTAACACTGTCGATTCGGTCGAATGGTGGACCACACAGGATGTTGCCGCGCCACCACAGCAAGGCGCTCGTTGCAGCCTCGGCGACGTAACCGTCATCGGTGAGAATTACCGCGTCCCCGGCCCCCTCGGCCTGCACCGAAGTGCGGACGCCGAGCATCCACTCGAGATCGGGGCCCTTCACCCGCGGAGACGTGCGGGCATCGGGCCCATCCCAGGTCGCGAGCACTACCGAACGCACGCGCGCTGGCGCACTGCGGTGACGAAACAGCAGCCGGCCGTTCGAGTCAGCTTCGACGCGCGGAAACCAGTCTCCCTCGCGCGGTATCGCCGCAATCACGGCTTTCCAGAACTGGTCCACGTCCATGCCAGCGGAGGCAGCGAAGCGCTGCCGGTGGGCCTCGAGCGCGAGTGTCAGTCCACCCGAAACCAACCAAGAGTCGGCCGCCAGAATATGCGAATCCGTCGTGTCGCAGTAGTCGAGCAACTCAAACTCGACGCCCGTCCACCGGAACATGACTGCCACACTCATAGGCTTAGGGTATGCGGGTTGGGTTAGGTAATCACACGTGCCTGTACATCCGCGCGTAATCTCGGCGTCGCTCGGACGATGGGCCGATCCGGCACTCGCGTACACCGCGCTGTGCGGTGACTCAGACGCGGCATTCTGGCTCGACAGCGGACCGTCTGCCACCACCGGTACGAGTTATATGGGGGTCGCGGCATCCCTCACAACCGAGTTCGACGAGCCGGTTCTTGACTGGTTGCGAACCCAGCGGCACGCGGATGCGCCCGACCTGCCACCTGGATTTCATCTCGGGGTTGTCGGCTGGCTGGGCTATGAACTGCGTGCCGAGACGATGGGCACGCGCGTCGGCCGCGTCTCCCGCTACCCGGATGCCGCGATGCTCACCGTCACGCGCGCGCTCGCTTTCGACCACGCGACGCACGAGATCACGCTGATGGCGCTCGAGGACATTGACGGATTCCGCGCGGAGGTGCGCGCAAAGCTGGACGCCACCGCGGCGACGTCGGCCCCTGCCTACCCCGCGACCCCTCATCGGCCGCGCGGGGCGATTTGGGCGTATTCGGACGCCGAGTACCTCGAGATGATCACCGAGTGCCAGGCCGCGATCTTCGATGGGGATGCCTACCAGCTGTGCCTCACCATGGAGGCCTCTGTCGCGTGGGATGCGACGCCGCCGGACCCGGTCGCGCTGTACCTTGCGCTGCGAGCATCCAGCCCCACACACCACGGCGCGTTGCTGCGAGCCGGCGCCGTCTCGCTGCTGAGCGCGTCGCCCGAGCAGTTTCTCTCTGTGACACCCGAGGGTTGCGTCACAACGAGCCCGATCAAAGGCACCCGAGCGCGCGGATCGACCGAGGTCGCTGACTGGCAGCTGCGCGAAGAGCTCGTGACGAGCGACAAGGAGCGCGCCGAGAACCTCATGATCGTCGACCTGATGCGCAATGACATTGCACGCGTCTCGAAGATCGGCAGTGTCGCCGTGACAAGCCTCATGGCCGTCGAAAGCTACGCACAAGTTCATCAGCTGGTGAGCACGGTGCGCGGTGAGTTGATCGACGGTCTGACTGCACTCGACGCGATCAAGGCCTGCTTTCCCGCCGGCTCCATGACCGGTGCACCCAAACGCTCGGCGACCGACCTGCTCGACCGCATCGAACATCGGGCCCGTGGCATCTACGCCGGTGCGTTCGGATACTTCGGTGCCGATGGCACCGTTGACCTCGCCATGGTCATCCGCTCGATCGTGATGGATGCCGCCGGCGCAACGATCGGCTCGGGCGGGGGCATCACCGCCCTCTCCGTTCCCGCGGAGGAACTCGCCGAGGTACGGCTCAAGGCCGCGGCGCTGATCTCGGTTCTCGGCGCGGGTTGAGGGTCACCGAACTGATTTTCGACTCTTTCGCTGCGCCACTCAGACTGCGCACTTCTTTCCTGGGGCACTATTTCGGTCCGCTTCTTTCCCGGGTCGCTCAGACGGTCCATTTCTTTCTTGGGTCGCTATTTCGTCCTCTCCCCCACAGGCTGATTTTCTGCGACTTGTTCGAATTTGTTTAGAATACATGTTCTACATGGAAGAATAGAAGCATGTCCTTCACCGAGTCGTTTGCAGCCACCGCAGCCGCAATAGTCGACCTTGGTTTAGATAATCTTTCGCTCGTCGGCCTCCCCGATGAGTCCCTGCTGGCCGCCCACAATCTGCTTACCGATCACGGTCGTCATACCGAGCTCTACGCGGCCATGCTCGCAGGTGAGATCGCAAGACGCTCCTCGCGAGAGACGGGTTATGCGGGCCTGGCGCAGCGCAAAGGCTTCCCGAGTGCTGAAGTTTTCCTTCAGTCGCTCGCGCCGATCACGAGAGCTGAAGCCATTCAGCTCGTCGAAGCGGGCACGCTCATGGGGGGCCCAGCCGACAGCGCTCAGTCAACATCGCTGTGGGAGACCGTTCTCGCCTCGGCCCTGGTCGACGGAAGCGTGTCGGTTGCGGCCGCTACCGCGATTCGGCGCGGCCTTGAGCCGGTCGCAGATACCTCGTCGGCAGCCGAGTTACTCCGCGAGTGCGAGAGGCTGCTCGCGCGTGTTGCGCTGGTGTCCCTAGACGAATTGCGCCGCGAGGCTCGCTCTGCGCGTGATCGCCTCGATGATGCCGGGATCGCCCGACGCGAGAAAGAACGCCGCGATGGTCGGTATCTCAAGCGGTGGATCCGTGATGACGGTATGTATGCCGGATCCTTCCTACTCGACCCCGAAGGCGGTCAGCGGCTGTTCAGCGCGCTCGACTCGATCATGGCTCCACGTCGCGGTGTCCGATTCGTGGCTGCGGCAGCTCGGGCCGACGCAGCAGAGATCCTCGCGGACCCTCGCACCAATGACCAACTACTCGCGGATGCTCTCATTGACATGGTGCAACTAGCAGTCGACGCCGACCCGGGCACCCTATTCGGCGCACATCGCCCCGCTGTGCGTGTCGTAGTCACGGAGCCGACGCTCGCCGGGATCGGCACTGAGCACGGCGGCCATGGTTTTCTCGAAGGCGATCCGCAGCCTGTTTCGCGCGAGACGGTCGACCGATTCATCTGCGACACAGGACACGTCGAAATAACATTTGACCGAAATAACCAGTTGATCGATCTGGGCCGCACCCAACGCCTGTTCAGCTCGGCCCAGCGCCTCGCCATTTCAGTTCGAGACGGCGGATGCCTGATGCCGGGCTGCACCAGACCACCCTCGGGCTGCGAAGCACACCACATTATCGAGTGGAAATACGGTGGTCGCACCGACGCGCGAGACGGGATTCTTCTCTGCCGACATCACCACATGCTGTTGCATACCAACCATTGGAAGATTGTCCGAAAAGGTTCGGACTACTGGTTGAGACCCCCAGCCTCAGAAGACCCAGCGCAAGTGTTCCGCGCGTTGCATACGAAGAGCCCGCTCATGCGAGACCTGGCTGCGCGCTCGGCCGGATGACGGAGGCGCGAAAGGGTGAAATGTGCAGAAGCGCTACCGAGCGCAACGTGCAGAAGCTCGACAGGGTGCAACGTGCAGAAGCGCTACCGGGCACAACGTGCAGAAGCGCTACCGGGCGCAGTGCAGAGGAGACAGTCGCCGCAGCTTCCGCCCCCTCTGCACATGTGTCAAGACTTACTTCAGGAAGCCGTTCGCCTTCAGCCAGTCCGTAGCGACCGATGCCGCTGACGGCTTGGATGCACCGGAACTGGTCTCGTTCAGCGTGAGCAGCTCCGCAGTGGTCAGCTTCGCCGATATCGGGTTCAGCAGAGCAGCGACAGCGGGGGTAGCAAAGGCCTTGTTGAACAACGGCACGACGTTCTGCGCCGCGATCAGGTTCTTCGGGTCCTGCAGCACAACCAGCTTGTTCTGCTTGATCGACGGCGTGGTCGTGTAAATGTCCGCGACCTGAATGTTGTTGGCCAGCAGGTCCGACAGCGTACCCGCTCCGCCGTAATCCTCAATGGCCTTGAACGCCCAGCCGGTGACGCCGTAAACCGAGGTGAGCCCCGTACGGCCGTACGGCCGGCCTTCGAACTCCGTGTTCGCGCCAATCGTGATGGTCGATGCGATGGATGCCAGGTCTGCGATCGAGGTGAGCTTGTGCGCGGCAGCGAATTCCGACGTCACGACGAGAGCATCCGCATCCTCAGCCGGGGCCGGTGTAAGGATCGCCAGATTTTGCGGAGCGATAGCTGCTGGAAGTGCTGCCGCCACATCGGCGGACGAGGTTGCCGTTGCTGCAGCATTCGCACCGTAAAGCAGGTTTCCGGAATAGTCGGGGATGAAGTCGATCGACCCATCCTTCAAAGCCGGAATAAACGTCTCCCGCGAACCGATTCCCGCCGCGTAGGTGATTGTGTACCCGTTCGCTGCCAAGACCTGGCCATAAAGTTGCGCCAGAATGTCGCTCTCCGGGAAGCCCTGCGAACCGACGATGATTGTCTTCGACCCGGCTGACGGCGACGCCGATGACCCAGAATCCAACGGGTTGCCCGAACTGCAGGCCGCCAGCGCGACCGTCAAGCCCAGCGCCATAACGCCAGCTGTGATGCGCCCTCTCTTGTGTGCAAACATGTTGTTCTATCCCTCCGTGATGGGTGTCCGGTTTGCCTCGCGCGATCGGAATGACCGCCCGGTGGTATTGACTGTGGAACGAGTTGCGCCGCGGGACACTCCGCGCGGAACAACGAGCCTTTGAATGATCACCAGCGCGCCATCGACCACCAGCGCGAGTGAGGTGACGAGAATTGCACCGACGACCGTGAGTTCGTACTTGTGCAGTGCGAGGCCCTCGATCAGGTAGCGACCGAGTCCGCCGAGGCCGATGTAGCCCGCAATGGTGGCTGTGGCAATCACCTGCAGCGTGGCCGAGCGGATGCCGCCGACGATCAGCGGGAGAGCCAGCGGGAGCTCGACCCGACCGAGGATCTGCCACTCCGACATGCCAATAGCGCGCGCGGCATCGATCGTGTCGCGGTCGATCGACTCGAGCCCCGAGTACACACCCGCCAGCACGGGTGGAATGGCGAGCACCACAAGAACCGCCACGAGTGGCCACAGCCCCAGGCCCGTGAACAGGATGAGGAAGAGCACGAGCCCGAACGTCGGGATTGCCCGCGCCGCACTGGTGACCGCGATCACGAAATCCCGACCGCGCCCGGTGTGACCAATGAACAGTCCGAAGGGCACAGCAATCGTGAGCGCGATGACCATGGCGAGTCCCGTGTAGGCGAGATGCTCGAGAATGCGGGTTCCGATTGCGTTGGAGCCCGTCCAGTGCGCGGGATCGAGAATGTAGGCGAACGCCTGAGCAAAGAAGTTCACCGCTCACCCGCCTTCACGAGCGCCGAAGAAGCAGATCTCGCGTCGGGCAGGGCCGCGCGTTGTGCGCGAGTCGAGCCGTTGAGCACTCCCGTCCACGGCATCAGCGCGCGACCGATGCCGACCAGAATGCGATCAAACACGAGGGCGACAGCCATGACCGCGGCGATCCCGACCAGCACTTCCGCCGGGAACACCCGTTGGTATCCATTGGTGAAGAGGTAGCCGAGGCCGCCGTTGCCGATGAGAGCCCCGATACTCAGCAGGCTGACCGTGCTCACGGAGACCACGCGGAGGTTGGCCAGCAGCACGGGGCCGGCGAGCGAAAACTCGACCCGCCAGAACCTGCTCCAGCGTGAATTGCCCATCGCAGTCGCAGACAACAAAACATCCTGCGAGACGGCGCTGAACGCATCCGTCGCTCCCCTCACCATGAGCGCGACCGCGTAGATCGCAAGCGCGATCACCACGTTCAGCGGGTCAAGAATCCGGGTGCCGAGGATTACCGGGAGAACGAGGAACAGCGCGAGTGAAGGAATCGTAAAGAGGATGCTGCCGGTCGAGAGGAGGATTGCGCGCGCCACACGGTTGCGGCTCGCGAGCCAGCCGAGCGGGATGGAGGCTGCGAAACCAACGACGATGGGTATGGCGCTGAGCCTCGCGTGTTCGAGGGTGAGGCTCAGCACGAGCCCGAGGTTGTTCCACAGCCACTGCATCAGGCGTCTCCGGCCTGATCCGTCTTGTTCGAAACGCTGCGGGACTTCGGGCTGGGGCTCGCCGTCGCGAGGCGACCGTCTGGAGCGGAGATGACACCCACGGCGTAGCCGCCAGCATCCACCAACACCCGATCGTCACCATGCGAGGTCGACGTCGCGCTTAGCGTGAGCCTGCGCTTTCCCCGGTCCGCACCGATGAAGCTGGCGACGAAATCATTCGCCGGACTGGCCAGAATTTCTTCGGGCGTGCCCTTCTGTGAAATTCGGGCGCCCTTCTCGAGAATCACGACGTGGTCACCGAGCAGGAAAGCCTCGTCGATGTCGTGGGTCACGAATACAACTGTCTTGTCGAGTTCGCGCTGCAAGCGGATGAGTTCCTGCTGCAGTTCCGCCCGCACGATGGGGTCGACAGCGCCGAACGGTTCATCCATTAGCAGGATGTTCGGGTTCGCGGCAAGTCCCCTCGCAACACCGACCCGCTGCTGCTGCCCACCGGAAAGCTGGCTTGGATAGCGGTCTGCCAGGTCACGGGTGAGCCCAACCGTATCGAGCAGCTCCAGCGCATGCGCGCGGGCCTCCCGCCGCGGAACACCGTTGAGAACCGGCACGGTCGCCACGTTGTCGGCGACGGTGAAGTGCGGCATCAAGCCCGAACTCTGCATCACGTAGCCGATGCTGCGACGGAGCTCTACCGGGTTTCGGTCGAGGATGCTCTTGCCATCGATCTCTATGGAGCCCGAGCTCGGATCCACCATTCGGTTGATCATCCGCATGAGTGTTGTCTTGCCGCTACCGGACGAGCCGACCAGCACCGTCGTCTTCATCGACGGCATCACGAGGCTGAAATCCTCGACGGCGACCGTGCCTTCGGGATACTGCTTGGAGACGTCGCGGAACTCGATCATCGGCTCGCGCCTCATTCCTCTAACGGTCGGTGCTGTCCCACTCGTGCTGTCACTCCAGCTAAACCGCAATTGCTGCCCGTGTCTTCCCCTGGCGAGGAAATATTTCTGCGAATATGCCGTGAGGGGGCGCTGGGCAACAGAATTCGTCTGGGCCGCTGGGCAACAGAGTTCGGCTTCGCCACTGGGCAACAGAGTCCGGCTTCGCCACTGGGCAACAGAGTCCGGCTTCGCCGCTGGACCTCAGAATTCGGCTTGGCCACTAGACCTCAGAATTCGGCTTCGCCACTAGACCTCAAAATCCGGCTTCGCCACTAGATGAGTGAGTCCTAATGGTCGTAGGCGATGAGGGATCGTTTGTGGGTGGCGCCGATGAGCCAGTTGTGCCAGATTCCGGCGGCGAGGGCCAGTAGCCGGGAGGCGACGCGGGAGTAGACGCCGGTGGGGGTGCGTCCGCCGTGGTCTTCGAGGGTGAGTTGGCCTTTCATCGTGTCGAACACGGACTCGACCCATTGGCGGATCCCACCGAGTTTTCCGAAGCGGGGGTTCTCGTCTTTGCGGTCGGGGCGAATCAGGTGTGCTTCGAGTTCGTCGGTGATGAAGGCTTCGAAATCTTTCCCGGCGAACCCTTTGTCGCCGATGATGATCTGCCCGGGTTGGATGAGGTGTTTATCGTGGCGGAGCATGTCTTCGGCGGCTTCGCGTTCACCGATCTTTGGGTTCGCGAGCCCCCAGAGCACGGGCATGCCGTCGGGGGTGCAGACAAGGTAGAGGCAAAATCCCCAGAAGTATCGGGAGTGTGAGGCGCAGTATCCATAGCCGGCATGACCGGCCAGGTCAGAGCGTTTCACGGTCTCCCTCGACTTGCCGCAGGGCACCGGGGTGGAATCGATCAGCCGAGTGATCTCGCCCCAGGATGGGGTGTCTCGGGCCAGTTCGGTGATCACGGCGGAGAGCAGGCCGGTGGCTTGGCGCACGCGTTTGCCCCACCCGGATTGTTGGGGCAGGTTCGGGAACATGCTGATCAGGTGCGTGTGGGCGTAACGGATCCATTTGCGATCGGACGCGATGCCGAGCAGCTGCTGGGCGACGACAAGGCAGAGCAACTCGACATCGTTGAGCACGGGCTTGCGGCCGGGATGCCGGTCACGTGAAAAGCCAAGTCCGGGCAGGATCCGATCGTCAAGATGCACGTAAAGTGTGGTCAGGAGGGTGTTCAAATCTGTCTTCACAAACAGGGTTTAACACCCTCCGTCTTTGATTAACAGCCTCCACGCGGCATCCGCCCAATAGGACTCACTCATCTAGACCTCAGAATTCGGCTTCACCACTGGACCTCAGAATTCGGCTTCACCACTAGACCTTAGAATTCGGCCTCGCCACTGGACCTCAGAATTCGGCCTCGCCGAAATACGGCTTGAGCATTGTGTAGACGATGTCGCGACCGGCCGTCAGGAACTTCTCGTCACCGTCAGTGCTGCGGGCGAAGGCCCGGGCAGCAAGCGCCTCGGATACCTCTGAGGCCGTCTCGAACGAGAAGCGCAGATCCGCGGAGTCTTTTATCTCGTAACGCGCAATCAGTCCCTCCAAAATCTGATCAGCGACAATTGCCTTGTACGGCCGCGCGGTGGGTGTCGGACGCAGGTCAATCACGTCGCCGACCCTCAATCCGCGGAACCCCGGCTCATCACGGAATGCTTCGACGACAATGCCGAAGGCCGCCGCGAGTGCGTCAAACCAATTGCGGTGACCATCGTTGAGCACGTTGTCGCCGACCCTGCTGAGGATGCGTTCGAGATTGCGGGAACCCAGTGCCTGCAAGAGCGCAATGCGGTCGGGAAAGTAGCGGTAGACAGTTCCAATAGACGCGCCGGCACGCTCGGCCACCATCGCGGTCGTCAGTCTCTCAAAGCCCACTTCATCAATGATGGCTGCCGCGGAATCAAGCAGCGACGTCAATCGTGCAGCGCTCCGGGCCTGGACGGGTTCATTGCGCAACGGCATTCTAGCCACAGTCATTTTGCAAGTGTAGCCGCTGTTGTCCCAGCCTCACTTTTTGAGTTTCTCCCGAACGTTGACGGTCAATAGGGGTCACAGTCTGGTCGGTCATCCGCGCTGCACAAGCGCCACGGACGGCAGCCGGTAGGGGAGAATCAAGGGCATGTGCGGAAGATTCGTGGTAGCCAGCGCGGCAAGTGAATTGGTCGACCTTTTCGATGTCGACCTTGGCGCGGATGACCTCCCCGCACCGTCGTGGAACATCGCTCCCACAGACCGCGTTCCCCTCATCATCGACACCCTTCCCAAGGGTTCGGACGAGGAAAGCGAGCCTGTGCGAAGGCTCGAAGCCGCCCGATGGGGACTCATACCCGGGTGGGCAAAAGAAGTCTCGGTAGGGGTTCGTGCCTTCAATACCCGCATCGAAACTGCCTCCACAAATTCGTTCTCAAAGAATGCGGTCATCAAGCGCCGCGCCATCATCCCCGCCACGGGGTACTACGAGTGGAAAACGCTCGACGGTATTAAAATTCCGAACTTCATCCACCTGCCCGACGGTGAGCTTTTCGTTTTTGCGGCACTGTACGAGTGGTGGCGTAATCCCGCGGCGGCGGATGAGTCGCCCGACAAATGGCTACTCTCGGCGTCGATACTGACGAGGGATGCGACGGGCGAACTCGCCGGCATCCATGACCGGATGCCAGTCTTTCTCGACTCCTCGCTCATCGATGAATGGCTCGACCCGAGCGAGCCAGGCAGCGACGAATTGCTGCAGGAGGTCTCGGAGGGCGGGGTCGCCAAGGCCGAAACTGTTGAGTTCTACGAGGTAGACCGCGCGGTCGGGAACGTCAGGAACAACTCGCCCGAGCTCGCCGAGCCGCTGTAGCGTTACAAGCGGACGCTTCACAGGTTGCGCCGCAGGCCGTGCGGGGCGGGTGTTGCGCCGCAGGTCTTGCGCCGCGGGTGTTGCTCGGCCGGTCGTGCGCGGCCGGTGTTGCGCTGCGGGTCTTGCGGTGCAGGTCTTGCGCCGCAGGTCTTGCGCCGCGGATGTTGCGGTGCAGGTCTTGCGCCGCAGGTTTTGCGCCGCGGGTTTTGCGCCGCGGGTTTTGCGCCGCAGGTATTGCAACGTTATTGAGTGGCCCGCAAAGTCAGGTTCGCGGCTACTGACACACTTATGGGATGGGCGAGAAGAACGACCCGGGAAAACTGATCCTGCACAGGGCGGCCCGCGTCGAGGATGCATTCCACCGCTGGCGGGAACGCAGCGGTCGGCGACGCGGTCTTGTCACCACGATCGTTCCCTACTCCGGCTACGGCACGACGACGTGGGTGCGCGTGCTGTGCCGCGTGGTGCTCACTCGTGGGGATGTCGCTCCGAAGCAGCGCGCCGCGAAAGTTCGGGGCTGGCGCAGCTTCTTCAGTATTCCAGTCGACAACAGCACGGTCACGGTGACGGCAGGTGGTGTGAGCCAGCTCGTCACGCCCGAACGGGGTGGAGTAGTTGATGCCACAATTCCCGCGTACCTCAAACCCGGCTGGCACAAAATCACACTGCGCACTGACGATACCGAGCCAGTTACCGCGCGAGTGTTTATCGTCAAGCCCGACACCGACTTCGGGGTGGTCTCCGATGTGGATGACACGGTAATGGTCACCGCGCTCCCCCGGCCATTCCTCGCCGCATGGAACACCTTCGTGCTGGACGAGCACGCACGCACCCCGGTCGCCGGGATGGCCGTGCTGTACGAACGGCTCACCCGGTCGCATCCCAGAGTCCCCGTTATCTACCTCTCCACCGGGGCATGGAACGTCGCACCGACCCTGACCCGCTTTATGCAACGCAACCTCTACCCGCGGGGGCCTCTCCTCCTCACAGACTGGGGCCCAACCCATGACCGCCTGTTCCGCAGCGGCAAGGAACACAAGACCGAGAATCTGAACAGGTTGGCCAGTGAGTTCCCCGGTGTGAAGTGGTTGCTGATCGGTGACGACGGACAGCATGACGAAGAGATCTACGAGGTCTTCGCCGACGCGCATCCCGAGAACGTCGCAGGAATAGCCATCAGACAGCTCTCCAGCGGTGAAGCCGTGCTCGCGGGTGGTCGCAGCAAGGCGAAAGAGCGTGAACGCGGATCGGGCGTGCGTTGGTTTTACGCGCCCGACGGTGCGGGCCTCGCCGAGCAACTCGCGAAGGCTGGGCTGCTCCGGAACTGAGAGTGTCAGGATGGACTAATGGCCTTACACATCGAGGACTACGCCATGATCGCCGACGGCCACACGGCGGCGCTCGTGGGCAACGACGGCAGCATCGACTGGCTATGCCTGCCGAGGTTCGATTCGGCGTCGACCTTCGGTGCACTCCTGGGAAACGAAGATCACGGTCGCTGGCTGCTTGCGCCCGTGGAGCTTGACGCGACGAGCAGTCGCGAATATGTCGAAGATACGTTCATCCTGGTCACACACTGGGTGACACCGAGCGGCGAGGTCGAAGTCACAGACGTGATGCCTCACGGGGACCGACAGGCCGACGTCATCCGCAGGGTGCGCGGTATTAAGGGAACTGTCCCCATGCACGTCGACCTGCGCATCAGGTTCGGGTATGCCGATGCACTGCCCTGGATCAGGCAGGTGGAGGAGAAAGCGGGGCGAGCCATCATCGCCATCGCTGGCCCCGATGCCGTGATCGTGCGGGGAGCCGAACTCACCGCGCGGGGTGAATCGCATGTCGCAGAGTTTTCAGTGTCCGCGGGCGAGTCGCGTGACTTTACGCTCACGTGGTACCAGTCGCATCATCGACCGCCGCACCCGCCCAACGTGGATGATCGCATTGCCACCACGAGCGCGCGATGGAAGGAGTGGGCATCCGCGTGCACCGCATCACCGGAGTACCACGACGAGGTGCACCGTTCGCTATTGGTGCTACGTGCACTCACGCACGAGGACACCGGCGGGATCGTAGCCGCTGCAACGATGGGGCTCCCAGAACAGTTCGGCGGCGAGCGCAACTGGGACTACCGCTACGTCTGGTTGCGCGACGCTTCCCTCACCCTGCACGTGCTGTTGAAGCACGGGTTCGAGTCAGAGGCCGACGACTGGCGCGACTGGCTGTTCAGAGCGATCGCGGGTGACCCTGCGGATGTGCAGATCATGTACGGACTCTCCGGGGAGCGCCGCCTGGATGAGCGGATCGTCTCGAGCCTGCCGGGCTACGAAGGATCTGCGCCGGTGCGAGCGGGAAACGCCGCGTTCACTCAGTACCAGGGCGACGTTTTCGGTGAGGTAATGGTGGCGCTACAGGCCGCGCGTCAGCTGGGCGT
>JAYSPT010000136.1:0-25304 GCA_043721995.1 Salinibacterium sp.
CTGGTGAGTACCCCCGGGATTCGTGCGTCTGACGGCCTCCAGCTGTCGCTGGGCCTCCTCGCGGAGTTCATCGAGTCGGGCGTAGAGGGTGCCGACGTATTCGCGCTCCCTCGACAACTCACTCGACGACATCCGCGAACCCCCCGGTGAACCCAAAAACCGGCACTGAAAACCGGGTGCTAAGTCTACGGGGATGCGCGCTAACGCTCGCGCCGACCTCTTGCGTTGCGCCGTTTCGAGTGGAACGCTAGAGAACGTACAACTGATCGCCCAGAAGAGTCGCAGGCTGTGCCGCGCCACTGGGCGATCAGTCTGTGTCAGCCCAGCCGTTGTCGGCTCAGTCTGTGTCAGCCCAGCCGTTGTCAGCTGAGCCTGTGTCAGCTCAGCCGTTGTCAGCTCAGCCTGTGTTAGCCCAGCCGCTGTCGGCTCAGCCTGTGTCAGCCCGGCGGTTGTCAGCTCAGCCAAGAGGTACGCGCCGACGCTACTGCGCAGGCGAGGTGCCGATGAGCGCGGTGCGCGACACGAGGATCGCCCCGAGCAGCGCGGCTTCATCGGCCTGGGCGCCGACCTTGTCACGCCCGGTGATGATGCGCTGGCGCGCGAACGCGAGCTTCGTCGCATCCCGTATGTAAAGCTTCATCTCCCCGCCCTTGCCGTTGCGGTTGGCCCAGTCCATGGCGACGCGTCGACCCCGGCGTGTTGACAGAGCGGGCACCTCGCTGGGGTTGAACCAGCCCGCCGCCGCGTATTCGTTGAGTCGGTCGTGAGTCACCCTGACCTCTTGGCGGCGCAGGAGGATCACAATTGTCACGGCGATCAGGAAGAGCGGGACCTGCACAATCGCGTAGTACCCGTAGAAGTCGCTCACGAAGTAAAGCGCCGCGTTCCAGAGCGAGTGCAGCAGGACGGCCGGCACGAGCCCGACCAGGAAAAACCCAACGCCGCCCAGAATGCCGTACCCGCGACGCGCGGCTAATCCGATCGCGAGTCCGGTGCACGTCGTGAACATGATGTGGGCGAACGGTGACATGATTCCGCGGATCAGGAAGATCTCCAATACACTCCCGTCGAACCGACCGACGTCAAGCAGCTGGCCGCCGAAATAGAGGATGTTCTCCGTGAAGGCGAATCCGCCCGCGACCCACGCCGCATAGACGACGCCGTCTACCGGGCTGTCGAAGAAGCGACGCGCAACCACGAAAATCAGCAACACGCCAAGCCCTTTTGCGCTCTCCTCAACGATCGGTGATTGCACGGTCGCGCCAAAAAAGGCGTAGGCGTGCGGGCCCGGGCCGTTCGGGGAGTTCACCCAGTCGCTCACCCGGTAGTCGACGACAAGGGCGATGATGACCGCGGCAGCGGCGCCCCACAGGAACGCGAAGATCACGGCGAGACGGGGTTCCGGTTCCCAGCGGTCGATCCAGCGCACGCCGAAGAAGACGATCCCCAGCGGTACGAGGGCCATGATGCCGCCGAGAGCGAATGCATCCGGGCCTAAACCCGCGATCAGGTAGACGAGAACGGCGAAGGCGAGAATCGCAACGACGATGACCCCCGCGATACCCCACCCGCGCGCAGCATTGCGGTGGTACGACGAGAGCACGCCCAATTCGGTGGTCGCCATCGCGCGCGCCACGACATCCGCGGGCGCGCTCGCCGGTGCGTTTTGAGACTTGCCCGCCGAGGCCGTGTAGTCGGTGACCAGCGCTGTTTCGGTCACGGAAGCCGGATCTCGGTCATACTTCCGACAGTAGCGGGCTCAGCCCTGCTGCTCTCGCAGAATCTGCAACGCTCGCGCGACTCGGTCGCCGAGACCCGCCACCGGCTTGCGCGCGGTGCGTTCCGCCTCGACCAGTAGGTGTTCGACCTCGGCCCGGTAGCCGACCTGCGCCGCGCGCACCCCAGCAACGAGGGTCAGGGAGGCCCGCGCTCCCGTGACGGAGAGCACTGCGCTCAGCAGCACAGCGCCAATTGCCAGCAGCACGATCCACGAATAGCCCGGATCGTGGGCAGCGGCGACGCCCACCACCACGAGGGACGCGAGCGCGAAGAGCACCGGCACCGTGCGCTGGGGCCGCACTACGACCCAACGTGCCGCGGACGCCCAAGTAGTCGCAACCGGCGGCTTTGAGCGCTCGCTGTCCCGGTCGATGTCGAGCAGCCGCGCGCGCAGTGCGTCGAGCCAGTCTTGACGGACTCGGCTTCCGGCTAGCTCAAACAGTTCGTCGCGAATCGCGCGATAACTGTCGGCCGACGGCTGCGTGGTGGCCACCGTGACTATGAGCCATGCCGTGACGAGTGCAACCACAAGGAGGGTGCCGACAACTATGGCACCCAGCGGCGAACCGTCAGTGAACAGGCGTGCCGAGTAGTCAAGCCCGAAGCCAATTCCGATGATCACGAGCGCGGCAAACGGGATCACCCATGCCACTGGATGCAGGCGCACGACAGTGTGAGCTCCTCGAGCGAGCCGTCGGGAGTCGAACCTCGCGGTGCCCAGGTCTGCGAGTTGAAGAGTGAGCATCACGAACCACAGGGCGCTGGGAATGGCAATGGACGTCCACGACTGATTCACATCGTGAGACTACGCCAGCGTTTGGGTTCAGAAGATTTTACCCGGATTCAGGATGCCCGCCGGGTCGAATACCGCTTTGATGCTGCGCTGCAACTCGAGTTGGTCGTCTCCGAGTTCGTCCCGGAGCCACCGTCTTTTCAGCAGCCCGATGCCGTGCTCACCGGTGAGGGTGCCTCCGAGCCGCAGTGCGGCAAGGAACAACTCGTCAGCTGCAGCCCAGATCGATTCGGGCAACTCGGGGCCTTCGAACACGAAGTTTGGATGCAGATTGCCATCACCCGCGTGAGCAACGGTCGGAATGGTGATGCCGTAGCGTTCTTCGATCTCACCGATCGCAGCGAACATGGCCGGCAGTTGGCTCCGCGGAACGCACACGTCTTCGATCAGCACTGTGCCTAGCGCCTCCATCGCCGGGTGAAATGACCTGCGCACCGCGAAGAGGCGCTCACCCTCCTCCTTGGTTGCCGAGAGCTCGGCGCGACCCCCGAGGGAACGGATCACTGCCAACGCCGCGTCTGCCTCACTCCTGGCGCCCGGTCCGTCGAGTTGGAGGATGAGTTGTGAACCGCCGGGATGCTCGATCCCCAGGTAACCCGCGATGCCAGCCATCGCGGTGTCGCCGATCAACTCCATGATCGCGGGTCTCAGTCCGGCGGCGGTGATCACTGATGATGCGCGAGCGGCATCATCCACCGTCTGAAAATTGGCACTGATTACCGCGACGTCTCCGGTGACTAACCGCTGAAGTTTCACCGTAGCTTCGACGATCACGCCTAGCGTGCCCTCCGAGCCAATCATCAACGCAGTGAGGTCGAGGCCGGTGACTCCCTTCACCGTGCGGCGTCCAAACTCCATCAGACGTCCATCGGCCAGCACCACCTTCAGACCGAGCACGGACTCGCGGGTGACCCCATACTTTGCGCACAGCAGACCACCGGCGTTCGTGGCGATGTTGCCCCCGACGGTGGAAATCGCCCGGCTGGCGGGATCCGGTGTGAACCACAGTCCGCGCTGTTCGAGCTGACGATTCAACTCGGCGTTGATGATTCCCGGCTGCACCACCGCCAACTCGTCATCGATCGACACCTCGAGGATCCGGTCCATGGCGAGAGTGGAGAGCACGATCTCGCCCCGGCTCGCGGTTGCGCCCCCGGCCAGGCCCGTGCCGGCGCCGCGGGTGACGACAGGCGTACGTGTGTCGCTGGCGATGCGCATCACGGCTTGGACATCCTCGACAGAGCGCGCCGTCACTACGACGAGAGGAGCTGAATCCGACACGTACCCCGATTTGTCGGCCTGCGTCGCTGCCAGGTCATTCGAATTGAAAGAAACCGCGTCACCGAGTTCAGCCACGAGCTGGTCTTGTACGGCGGTGTCGAGCATGACACCAGCTTAGGAGCGCGCGCTACGGCATCGCAGTTAGCTTGCGCACTCGATACACAAAGCACTCGCCGGACGTGCTTCGAGTCGGCCGGTCGCTATGCGCGAACCGCACTCTACGCAGATACCGTACGTGCCGTAATCGATCCGTGTGAGCGCAGCCACAATCTCGTCGGCGTGCCGAGAGACCTGCTCCATCACCGCCATAGTCTGAGCGCCTTCGAAAGCGAGTGCTGAGCCTTCGGAGCCCTCCGACTCGGTGTTTGTCGAGCGTCGAGACTGAAGGGATACCCGAACCTCGGCACGCAGCTTCGCGCCGAGGCCCCGCACCTCGGCCAGCTCGGATTCGAGATTCGCACGGAGTGCGATTCCTTGGTTCTCGGTCAGAGCGGAAGCAGCACGGTAGACGGTGGATGTGGACGAGGCACTGCTCATGGGCGGATTCACGATGACAGTCAACCAATCTTCTTGAACCGGGGGGAGGTCTTGACGGTACCGCCATGATGAGGTAGGCCGGGTGTCCACTTCCCGTGTCCGGATCCCGCCAATCAAGAAGGAAGCCCATGACGAGTCCATTCGACGAGTTTCCCAGGCTCGGCGCGACACACACGCACTCCGAACGCCCAACACTCGCTGGTTGCGTCGAATTCGCGCAATGCACCCCGACCGGCAAACTACGGCAGCCCGGCTGGCACGAATGGCGGCCGGAGAAGTCGCCGACGGAGGTCGTACGCCCGTAGGCAAACCCTGAATTGTCAACCCCATAGGTCCTCGCGTTTGCCCGGCCTAGGCTTGAGGCATGAATCCCAGACTGCTCGTTCTCGCACTCGGTGTCGCACTCGGCTATGTGCTCGGTACAAGGGCCGGTCGCGCGCGGTACGACCAAATGAAAGCCGTCGTAACGGGCTATTGGGAAGACCCACGGGTCGCCAAAGCCCGCAAAGACGTCACTGATTACACGAAGCAGCAGGCACCGGTGATTCGCGACCGTGCCGAAACGATCGCCAAGGATGTTGCGGCTAAAACCGCCGAGACAGCCAAGGATGTTGCGGCTAAAACAGCCGAGACAGCCAAGGATGTTGCGACCAAGACGACCTCAGTTGCGAGGGATGTCGCGGCGAAGACCAGTGACACCGCAAAAGACATCGCGGCCGCAGCGAAGGACGTAGCCACGAAGACCACTGCAACCGCAAAGGACGTCGCGGCCGATCTGCGCGACCGCGGCGGGGCTGCGGTCGAAACCGTGGTGACCGCGGTGGCTACTGCGCGCGAGAAGTTCCTCGACACGCTCGAGGATGACGAGCACGACGAAGGCGACGAGCCGCTCGCGTCGAAGCCCTAGTCCTATTGCTGTTGTGTCTGCGCGGGTGGGGCGACTGGAAGAAATAGCGGCCCGGTCGGCGGCACCATTCCACTGAGCCGCTCCGGAGAGAGCACTTGCTCCACGCGCTCGCGGGTCATCAGGTTTGCCTCCACCACGAGGTCGGCGATCGACGCGTGAGTGGTGAGGGCTGTATGCGCAAGTGTCGCGGCTGCCGCGTAGCCGATATAGGGCGTGAGGGCAGTGACCACGCCGATGGAGGTCTCGACCTGCATCGCGAGTCGCTCGGTGTTGGCGGTGATGCCGTCCACACAGTTGATCCGCAGGGTATAGCAGGCATTCGTCATCCAGGCGAGGGATTGAAGTATCGAGTGCGCGATGACCGGCTCGAAGGCGTTGAGCTGCAGTTGGCCCCCCTCCGCTGCAGCGGTGACCGTCGCATCCGCTCCGATGACGCTGAACGCGACCTGATTGACGGCCTCGGGAATCACTGGATTCACCTTGCCGGGCATGATCGAAGAACCGGCCTGGCAGGGTGGCAGCGTGATCTCGCCGAGCCCCGCCTGCGGGCCGCTGGAAAGGAGCCGGAGATCGTTGCAGATCTTCGACAGCTTGACCGCCGCGCGCTTCAGCGTGCCGATCAGGGTCATGAAGATACCCGCATCGGAAGTGGCCTCGATGAGGTCGGGTGCGGTCTCCATCTGGAATCCGGACACATCTGAGAGGTGGCGTCGCACCGCATCGGCATATCGCGGGTCGGCGGTAATGCCGGTGCCGATCGCCGTCGCACCCATGTTGATCTCGTTGAGCCACGGGATTACCTCGCTGAGCCGGTCATAGTCCTCGGTGAGGGTGTGAGCGAATCCTTTGAATTCCTGGCCCAGAGTCATCGGCACCGCATCCTGCAGTTGGGTTCGACCGATCTTCAGTACAGTCGCAAACTCGACGCCCTTGGCTGCAAAGGATGCTGTGAGCAGCTTGTGCTCGGCGAGCAGCCGCTGGGTACCGAAAACCATCGCGAGCTTAATCGCCGTCGGGTATACATCGTTGGTCGACTGGCTGCGGTTGACATCATCGATGGGGCTCAGGTGCACGTAGTCACCCTTGGCAAATCCCATCAGCTCGAGGCCGCGATTGGCGATCACCTCGTTGGCATTCATATTCGTTGATGTCCCCGCGCCACCCTGCATGACCCCCACCTTGAACTCGGCGTGCCACTGGCCCTCAACGATCTCCTGGCAGACGCGGTCGATGATCGCGGCCTTCCGCGCGTCGAGCACCCCAATTTCGGCGTTCGCTCGCGCAGATGCCTGCTTCACCCGGGCCAACGCGCGAATCAGGTCGGGGTAGTTGTAGATCGCGCGTCGCGTAATCGGAAAATTCTCCAACGCCCGTGCCGTGTGGATGCCCCAGTAGGCGTCGCCGGGAATAGGCATCGACCCGAGGGAGTCGGACTCCTCACGTGTTGACGAGCTGTTTGCGAGCGCAGTCTTGTAGAGGCGGCGCGGGTTGTTCTCGTCTCCCGCGACATTCTCGGCGGTATCGCTGCCAACGCCGTCGATACCAACATTGTCGATACCGGCGCGGTCGATACCAACGCGGTCAGCTCGTGGGTCGGGTGCTGGGGTCATCGGTGGGTTCTCCTCTTTGAGCGTCGGGTGCATACCCGTCCGCCATTCTCCCCCTTGGCAAGCCGAATGGCAGCCGCAGGGTTCGCAAGCGTTTACATGGGGCTTGACGACAACAGCGGATGAGTGCCTACTCTGAGGCATGACCTTCCCGCCGGCCGACCCGGGGTTTGCGCCCCGCGCGCCCGAATCGCCCGGGTTTCCCTTTGCACTTGTCGCGGAATGGATGTCCCGGCAGCGTTGGTATGCAAATAAGGGAGCCGTGCCGCTACTCGAAGAGATCGGCAGCTGGCAGCTTCCGACCGAAACGCCGGGAGTGCGGGTCATCACTCACTTGCTGATCGATCACACGATCGGAAAGCCGGCGCTCTATCAGGTGCCGCTCACGTATTGTGCTCTCGAAACCGGCGATTTGGCATCCCTCATTGGGGAGACTGCTGGCGAGTATATTTATGACGCTCCGCACGACGCCACGTACACCGCAGCCCTACTCGACCTCGTGACCGGGGAGCGTGAGCTGGATGGTGACCACACTTGGGTGCACGGTCATCGCGAGCGCATTCTGCAGTTGCCGGATGTTCCGCTGATCTCGAGAGTGCTCACCGGTGAGCAGTCGAACACGTCGATCATCTTCGAGAGTGCCGACGGATCGGGCATCCCGATAATTTTCAAGGTTTTTCGAACGCTGCACAACGGTCAGAATCCAGACGTCGAGCTGCAGACCGCGCTTGCCGCGGCCGGGTCCGATGCCGTACCCAGGCCACTCGGGCATGCGATTGCCCAATGGAATGACCGGGGACAGGAGTCCGGCCGGGCGCTGGGCCATATCGGATTCGGGCAAGAGTTTCTCGCCGGTGCGGTGGATGCCTGGCGTGTCGCGCTGTCGGCAGCAGCCGCGGGAACAGATTTTCGTGTCGAAGCGCGGTCCCTCGGTATCGCGACTGCACAGATGCACGCGACCCTGGCCAGGACACTGCCGGTACGCCCCTCCCGTCGCAAAGACATCGACGCTGTGCTCGCCCAGATGCATGGCCGCTTGGCTGACGCGATAGCGGAGGTGCCCCACCTTCAGCGGCGTGCTCATGCCATCCGCAACATTTTCAACATCGCGTACGAAGTCGACTGGCCCGCGCAGCAGCGCATCCACGGCGACCTGCATCTGGGTCAGGTGCTGTCCGTTCCCGGGCGCGGCTGGGTGCTCGTCGACTTCGAGGGTGAGCCGCTGCGTCCCATGCACGAGCGCAGCAAGCTCGATAGTCCCATGCGCGATGTCGCTGGGATGCTGCGGTCATTCGACTATGTCGCGGGCTCGCTGGTCACCACGACCGATATCGACCCGGCCGCTGTGACCGGCTGGGCAACCGCGGCGCGCGTGGCTTTCCGGCAGGGCTACAGCGATGCCTCGGGCCGCGACCTCGCCCACGATCGTGCACTTATCGATGCCTTCGAGATCGACAAGGCGCTTTATGAGGTTGTGTACGAGGCGCGTAACCGACCGGGCTGGCTGAGTATCCCCGTGTCGGCGATCGAGCGACTTGCTGCCGAGTTTATGAAATGAGCGGCTCAGTCAGCGTCGACGCCCACGAGCGCGTCTCGCAGCAGACTCGCGAGTGCCTGCGCCTGAATGTTCGACTCGGCCGATACCTCTTCGTCTGACCCGTCGAGCGCACGAGCGGCAAGACCGGCCTTGCTGTCGATGAGTTCGGCGATGCGGGCGTCGATCGTGTGGGCAGCGATGATTCGCCATGCCGTAACGGGCAGTTCCTGACCGATGCGATGCACGCGGTCGATGGCCTGGGTCTGCTCGGCGCTCGTCCAACTCAATTCGGCTAGCACGACGTTCGATGCGGCTTGAAGGTTGAGCCCGACGCCAGCGGCGGTGAGGGATGCAACGACCACGGCCACATCGGGATCGCTGGCGAACGAGTCGATCGCGTTCTCGCGCGCTTTCGCGCTCTGGTCGCCGCGAATCGACACCGACTTGAGGCCGACGCGGGCGAAGTGCTCCTCCGCAACATCCATCACGTCGATGTGCTTGGCGAAGAACACAACCTTGCCTACAGCCCTGGCAAGTTGCGCCGTGTAGTCGGCCGCGAGCATCGCTTTCGCCTGGCCGATCTTTCGCACCATCGTGAAGACGTTCTCCCCGGTAGTCGCGCCCTTGGACTCCTCGAGTTCGGCGTGTGCGACAACCCGAATGAGATCCTCATCAGAGGCGTCTGGCTTGATCGCACGAATGCGGTTGAAGCGCTCAATGAGACGCGCGGTGAGGGCCGCTTCGGCCGCACGGATCGAACGACCGAGGTCGTCATCGAGTTCGACCGGGATATCGGCGATGCGGCGCGCAGGGATGTCGGCCGCGACATCCACTTTCTTGCGACGCACGATCCCCATCTCAACAACCGCCCGCCGAGCTTCTGAGAAGAAGCCGAAATCGGCTGGCGTGAGACCGGTGTCCTCAAGCTTGTTCATGAGCTGTGTGAGCGGCTTCTTGTCATCGATCCAGCCGAGGAACTGCCAGATCGCCCGGAAGTCCTCAATCGAGTTGATGAGAGGCGTTCCGGTGAGGGCCATCATGAGCGCCTTCGGGTACGACGCTCTAATGCTGCGCGAGAGCGCGAGCACGTGTTTGGAACGCTCGGACTTCAGATTCTTGATGAAATGCGCCTCATCGACGACCATCCCCTTGAATCCGAACCGGCCGAGCCATCCCACATGACGGTCGAGAATTTCGTAATTCACGATCACGACGTCGCTGAACGCATCGACATCCTTACCGTCGCCGTGCACCACTGTTGCGGTACGCCCCGGAGTCCACAGTTCGACCTCGCGCGCCCAGTTGGTCTTCACGACGTTGGGCACGACCACGAGCAGAGGGTACGAGTTTGAGACGGATGCGGCAAGCAGCGCCTGCGCGGTCTTGCCAAGACCGGGTTCATCGGCCAGCAGGAAGGTACGGTGACCGGTCCGGACCTTTTCGATGAAGCGGGCCTGGTGGCGCATAAGTTCCAGCTCGCCCTGGGTACGCAGCGAACCGGCTTCTGGGAGGCCCATAGTGGCCGCTCCCCCACCCGCCCCATACTCGAACGAACGGAACAGGGGCTCGATGAGCTCCCAGTTTGCGAGGGGGTTCACTGTGGTGGGCCTGACAGCAACCGCGCTGAAGTCGGGAGCCAAGAACGGGTTGGACATCTGCATCTGTCGCACCGATGCTGGCACGACCTGCTTCTCCACCGTTTTGTCGACGGGTTTCGGCTCGACGGTGATGATCAGTTCATCGGGGGTAAGTTCAACGCCGGCCGCGATGAGCAGGTCGCGCCTGAGCGTACGTGCTGCAGCGGTCACGGGTGCGTCATCCGCAAGCAGTGCAATGAGGCTCGTATCGCGTGCGGCAGTCTTCGCGAGTATGCCCGCCAGCCCGTCAAGTCGCTTCTGCTCGTTCGCCCGCTCGGCATCCGTGAGCGACCTATCCGCTTTGACGCGGGCACGCTCTTCGCGTAGCAGGAGAGCGGCAACCTGGAATCGCGCGCGGTTGGTCGGCTTCAGCGGTCCCTTCTGCACCGCGGTCTCGACCTCGCGGGCGGTGCGCGCCAGCACCGGGATCACTCCGACGTCATCTCCAGGGCGAGCCTTGCGCCGCTGCGCATTCGACTGGCGTTGCGCTGCAGGTCGTTGTCGCTTGCTGTTGGAACCGGCAGTACCCCCGGCACTGCTGGAACCTGTACGACGCTGGAAGGAATCTGTCGCTCCGGAAGAAGCCAATTGTTCTCCTTGTGCCGCGGGGCTGCCTGGGCACGGGCTATGCGGTGAAGTCACGCGATGGAGACCCATGCGGTGACAGCATCATTCGGGTGATCCAGACCCAGTCGGGATGCGACTGGTGGCCCTACAGGTGCTTACCTTCACCATACCTCGAAAACACGATCATTTCTTGCCACTATCGGGAACCTTGATCAGCACGCCCGCGATGATGAAGAGGATTCCGGCGGCGTACTGGAGTCCGAGCCAGAGATCGGACGGGCCGAGATTGATCGGGAACACGGGGTTCCACAGCACCCCTATTGCGACCATCACGACCGACCACCACCACTGCCGTGCCTGCCATGCAAACACCGCGATGATCAGCGCCAGGATTGCAACCGCGTATCGAATGATGATGAACAGCTCAGTACTGATCAGGGCGACCCCGATGAGAAGGGCGATGGTCGCGAGGATGCCGGGGGCAAGTGCGGTCCGTCGCGCGCGGGTGGGATATGACGCGCTCATCGCCCCATAGTTTACTCGCGCCAACCACGTGACGTAGATGCGTTGAGCCGCAGCATCCTCATCGAAAGGCACTGAGATGGGATTTTTCGACGAACTCGCACACGGATTTCGCCCGCTCACCGGCGGAGTCGCTACCGGCGACCCCATGCACACCCTGGCCCTGACCCTCGTCGACCGGTATCGCTACGCCACACCACATTCGGGTGGAGTGCCGGTGCCCGTTTCCGCCCCACTCCTGGTGCACCCCCGCTCGAAGTTGCACGCGAAACCCGGGGCCGGTCCCAACAATAACGTCGTCAACTGGACTGCCGGGGAGATCACCGAGATTTCGGTTTGCGGGCAGATACGAGCCTAAGCTGGCGCCATGTCACTCAACACGAATTTCGCCGGCGCGACGCTGATGTCGGGCAAGCGAAAGCTCCGGGGCGGTGAACACGGACTTGACGCCCTGATCGGGCTGGTCATCCTGTTGGTGGAAGTCTTCGCGGGCTTCCTTGTGCTCTATGCGCTCTACCTGGCGGCCGTGCGACTCGGCTCGGATGTTGCCGCAATCGGCTTCGGAATAGCCTTGTGGGGAAGCGTGGTGATCTTCGCGATCACGACAATCTCATACCTGATTGCCGTCGCGCGAGGACGCCGGAGTTGGCCTTCCGCGCTCTGGGGGCTCGCGCTGATCACAATCGTGCTCGTGATCGGGTACTTCGTGATGGCGGGATAACTCCAGCCATCACGCCGCTACTCTCGCACTGCTCTCTTTGAGGGAGCGCCGGAGGTGCAAAGTTACTTTTGCACCGCGTCTGAGCCCGCGAGGCGCTGGGCGACGTAGATGGGGATTATCGAGACCAACACCAGAACCACGGCGATAACGTTCACGATCGGCGCCTGATTCGGGCGGAAAAGGTTGTCGAGAATCCAGATCGGCAGGGTTGTGACTCCCGTACCTGCGGTGAAAGTCGTCACGATGATTTCGTCGAAGCTCAAGGCAAAGGCAAGCAACCCACCGGCGAGCAGTGCGGATCGCAGCTGCGGGAAAGTGACGAGCCTGAAGGTGGTCCAGAGCCCGCCCCCGAGGTCGGCGGATGCCTCCTCGAGACTGGAACCCATCCGGCGCAGGCGGGCGATCGCATTGTTGAAAACCGTGACGATGCAAAAGGTCACGTGCGCAATGATCACGGTGTAGATCGATAGCTGGATGCCGAGGATAGTGCGAAACGCGTTGTTGAGTGCGATACCGGTGATGATCCCCGGTAGCGCAATTGGCAGGATCACGAGGAGGCTGACCGCTTCCCTGCCGAAGAATCGGTACCGCTGGAGCGCAAGCGAAATGAGCGTGCCGAGAACTAGCGAAACGATTGTGGCCACGATGGCCACCTGCATGCTGGTGAGAATCGCGTCCAGCGCCCCAGCGCTCTGGAACGCCTTCCCCCACCACACCAGGGTAAAACCGGGGGGTGGCCAGGTAAGAGTCTTGCTTGTGCTGAAAGAGTTGATCAGGACCACGAGCAGTGGTAGGTAGATCGCCGCGAGAATGATCCCGGTGAGCGTGCCGAGAACGGCACGGCTGGCCCTACTCAATCTCATCGCGCGTCCCTCACAGGCTTTTCAGGGCACCGGTGCGACGCACTACGGCGAGGTAGATGAAAATTATCCCGATGGGGATGAGTGCGATCGCCGACGCGAGTGGAAGGTTGTTGGCAGCACCCACATTGGTATAAACGAGATTGCCGAGCATCTGATTCGCCCCGCCCACGATGTTGATGGTGATGTAGTCGCCGAGAGTGAGCGAGAAGCTGAAAATCGACCCTGCGACAATTGCTGGCCAGATAAGCGGAAGCACAATTGAGCGGAGCGTGCGCCAGGTGCCGGCGCCGAGATCCCCTGATGCTTCAAGCAACGAATTGGGAACTCTTTCGAGCCCCGCATAGATCGGCAGGATCACGTAGGGCAACCAAAGGTAGGCAAGAGTGATGATTGCGCCAGTGATGCCGTAACCGGGAGTCGTTCCGCCGAACGGCTGGACGATCCACTGGAAGATGCCGTCGTTTGATAGCACGGACCGCCAGGCGTACACCTTGACCAGATAGCTCGCCCAGAGCGGCATGAGAATCGCGATCACGAGGATACGTTGCCACCTGGCCGATGCCACCTTTGCCATGACGAAGGCGATGGGTAGAGCGATAACGATGTCGGCGATCGTGACCAGCACTGCGATTCCGAGCGTGCGTAGGGTGACCGTTTGATACAGCGAGCCGGTAAGCACAGTCACGATGTTGTCGAAGGTCCAGACCGTGCTCACCGCACCGGTGAAGCTGTCAACGGTCCAGAATGCTGTCACGAGAAGAGCGACCAGGGCGGCGATGTAGACGAGGCCGAGCCAGAACAATGGTGCTGCGATCAGCAGCGCGAGACGCACACGGACGTGAGCGTACAGAAAGGCGGAGACCCGGTGGCCCGCGCGCTGCCCCACTCGTGATTCGCTCTGCGTGGTCATTTCTCTCCTGTGTTTCGAGATGCTGGAAGGTCGGCCGTCGGACGCGCCGACGGCCGACCAGCCTGCTAGCCCTTGATTTCCTGCCAGGCGGTGGTCCACTGCGAGTAGTCCGTGCACTTAACATTTGTTCGACCGTCGAGGCACTTAGCGATCGGCGTGGTCCAATACCAGATTTTCGATGCGTAGTCCGCATCCCCTGCGTGGTAGTTCGCGCAGTCATTCTTGTCAGTGGTTAGGTCGCACGCCTTGGGGTTCGACGGCGCCTCGCCGAAGTACTCCGTCGCCTGTGCGTTTGCCTTCGGGCTCGCGATGTAGTTCAGCCACTGGTACGCGCAGTTCGGGCTCTTTGCCCGTGCACCGATCATCCAGGTGTCCGACCATCCGGTCACACCCTCGCTTGGCACCGTTACATCGACGGGAGTTGTCGCCGACATTGAGTTCTTGATGACCTGCCAGGTCGTGCCGACCACCGAGTCGCCGGTCTCGAATGACTGGGTCGATTTGAGGTAGTCCGACCAGTATTCACCAACGTTCACCCGCTGCTCTTTGAGCAGCGAGACGGCTGCCGCGAGTTGCTTGTCATCCAGTGCGTAGGGGTTCGTGATCCCAAGGCTCTTGTCGTGTGCCATGAGGTACAGCGCAGCATCCGCGATGTAGATGGGCGAATCGTATGCCGTCACTTTGCCCTTATACGGAGATGACTTATCGAACACGACATCCCACGAGGTCGGCGCACTGGGGAACGTCTGCGTGTTGTAGGCCAGCAGGTTTGCACCATAGCCGTGCGGAATTCCATAGGACTGGCCGTTTACGCTGTTCCACGCCTTGAGCTTCAGGAAGCTGTAGACATCCGCGTAGTTCGGGATGAGGTCAGTGTTGACGGGAGCGACTTCACCGGAGGCGATCAGGCGAAGGGTCAGATCGCCGGAGGCCGCAACCACGTCGTAGCTGCCACTCTTCACGAGACCAAAGGCCTCATCGGAAGTGCCGTAGACCTTGCTCGTTACCGTGCAGCCGGTTTGGTCCTCGAAGGGCTTCACCCAGTTGACTGCCGGGTCGTTACTGCCGTCTTCTACATAGCCTGGCCACGCCAGAATCGACACGGTCTTCTCGTTGGCGCCGAGCGCCGTCGCCTGCTTGACTCCGCTCGGCGAGCTGGTGCCCGCCGTCGTACCGCAGGCGGTGAGGGCAAAAGCGACGACAGTCGCAATTGTGACGGCGATCACGACCCCCGATCGCCGGTATGTCACTTGGGATTTCATGCGTCAGTCTCCGATCGGTTGGTGTGCTTTGGGAATTACTGCAAATCAAGGGTGACGATGGCGGCGCTCGACCACTGCGCGTAGACCCGGTCGCCCCTGCGATCGTGCTGGGACGTGGTGTGGTCGCGCGCGGAATTTTGCTCAAGCACGATTATTCTCTTGCCTGCGTCGAGGTCGACCACGATACGGGTGCTCGTTCCGACGTAAATCACTTCAGCGACCGTGCCGAGAGCAGATTTGACCCCAGGCATCGCGGTCGCGGTGAGCGTAATCCGCTCCGGTCGCACCGAGTTGGTCCCGCTGCGACCAAGCAGGCTGCGGGATAACGTGTCGTCGAAAATATTCGAGGTTCCGACGAAAGACGCAACGAAGGATGTCGCGGGCCGTTCGTAGATCTCGGAAGGTGTGCCGAGCTGTACAACCCTGCCGTTGTTGAATACCGCGACGCGGTCACTCAGCGTGAGCGCTTCCTCTTGGTCATGAGTTACGAAGATGAATGTGATTCCTAGTGAGCGCTGAAGTTCTTTGAGTTCCACCTGCATCTGCTCACGAAGTTTCAAGTCAAGCGCGCCAAGTGGTTCGTCAAGCAAGAGGACTTTTGGCTTTACCACCGTCGCCCGAGCTAACGCGACCCGCTGGCGCTGTCCACCGGAAAGCTGGCTGGGTTTGCGCTCTCCGAAGCCCGACAGTCGCACAGAATCCAGAGACTCCTCGGCGCGCGCGCGGCGCTCGGCTTTCTTGACCCCTCGCACCCGCAGTCCGTAGGCCACGTTCTCGAGAACTGTCATGTGAGGGAACAACGCGTAGTCCTGAAAGACCGTGTTGACGTCGCGTTCGAACGGAGCGGTACCCGTGACATCGCGGCCTCGAAGCATCACTGTCCCGGAGCTGGGCTGCTCGAAACCGGCGATCAGTCGGAGCACGGTGGTCTTGCCCGAACCGGATGGTCCGAGCATCGAGAAGAATTCTCCCTCTGCGATGTCGAGATCCACACCGTCGACAGCGTCCACCGAACCGAAAGATTTCGTCAAGCCAGTGAGGCGGATTGCGGGTACTGCGGATGGGTCTGGCAGCACGAAGAGTCCCCTCTGATCGATCGCTAGCTAAATCATATGGAAACAGACGTCTGGCGCAAACCGCCACCACATTGCCGCTGTTACAGTCGGGTAACAAGTGTTCATGGGAGCGGTAAATCTGCGATGCCACGGTTGATTCGTCCATCGACTCTCACGAGGAGTGCCGTCTTTGCACCGCTCGGGGGTGCCGGTCGCGCCGGGCTGGTCGAGCAGAGGCTCACGGATGCCATCGTTCTCGGCGTTCTCGCTCACGACGAGCGTCTCCCGCGCGAGTCTGATCTCGCACACAGTCTCGGCGTCGCGACAGTGACGGCCCGTGAGGCTCTCGAATCCCTGCGCGACAAAGGGCTGATCAAGACTGTTCGCGGCCGGGGAGGTGGCAGCTTCGTGATTGGACCATCAGACAGCAGGGCGCGAATCTCAGATTTACGCCTTCTCGAGATCTCTGGCGTCAATCTCCGCGACATTGGTGCGTACTACAGCGTCATTGGTGGCGGTACTGCGGCCAATGCAGCTGAGCACGCATCCAGCGACGACGTGGAGAACCTGCGGCGAATCGTGGGCATCACAGACTTCGCAGATGAGGGCTCTACGCGGCGTAGTGAGATGAACTTTCATCTCGAGCTCGCTGCGCTCAGCCTGTCAGCGCGCCTCGTGAGGGAGGAGATGCGGTTTCAGGCTGAGATTGGACCGATCCTTTGGCTAAGCATGCAGCACAACACGTGCCGCTCCTCGAGTAGGAACGCCCACCTGCAGATCGTGCATGCCATCGGGGACGTCGATGCCGAGGCTGCACGACGATTGACCACGGAACACATCGCCGCAGCGGTCAACTGGCTCATCGAAGCGAAGTCTGAGCTGGAAAAGGGGCACTAATTTCGCATGGCTGATCTAATCCGCTTCGGGATCGACACTCAAACTGCCGCCTGCGCCGACGTTGTATCCAACGTATTTACGGCAATACTGGACCAAGTTTCTCGCTGGCGCGAGGAGCTTGTTAGATCAGTGGAGGCGAACCCGCCAACTACCAAGACTCTCGACGCGCTCGTAGAATCTCTCGTGCTGCCCGCCCTATCCGAGCCAGATACAGCCATCATCGGTGCTGGTTTCGTCGCGACCCCCGGCTATCTGCCGGAGGCGTATTGGCACCTGGCCTGGTGGTTGGGCGAGCAGAACAGCGTCGGGCTGGAAGCTGGTGCAGCTGCGCCAACCCGACGTCTCGAGACGGTAACCGACCCGACATCTGAACAGTTCCGCGACTATACGAATCTCGAATGGTGGCGGGTTCCTGAGCGTACGAGGTCCCCACACATCACCGGCCCGTATGTGGATTACCTCTGCACCGACGACTACACGCTGACCGTGACGATGCCCGTCTACTCATCAGGCTCGCTGATCGGAATGGTGGGCATCGACAGCTATGTCAAGAAAATTGAATCACTCCTCGTGCCGCACCTGAGCGAGATCCGACGTACCGCAACCATCGTTAATGCGTCAGGACGTGTGATCGCCTCCAGCGACCCACACCGTGCACCAGGTGCGATCCTGCGAATTGCGGGCCTCAGTGAGCAACTTCACAGCTGGAGCGCGTCGACGAACAGCGATCTACTTCACGCTCCGCTACCGGGCGGCAAGTTCATTCTGGAATGCCCAGGAACGAGCCTCGCACTTGTCCTGGAGAGCTGATCGCGAGCCCTGCCACATGCGGCAGCGTAAAAGCCGCGGCCGACCGCTAGACGCCACCACCACCGCCACCGCCACCACCGCCGCCGGAGCTACCACCGCCGCCCGATCCTCCCGATCCGCTGGAGACACTGCCTGAGTAGGAACTCGCCGCCGAGGTAGACATCGAGCTGATGCCCGAAGCGAAGAGTGCAGCATTGAATGCGCCGGTGCCGCCGTACCAGTGCGGTGGGTCATCTGTGTAGTACTTGGCGAGTTCAGTTGCCCACTCGCGCTCGAGACTGAACAGCACCGCGTAGGGCAGTAACTTCTCGTAGATGTCCACGACCTGGCGGGGGTCGGTGCTGGAGACGGCCTCTTTCTCTGCACCGGTCGGGCTCTGCAGCATCCTGAGGCGGTCCGCTTCGGCTAGCCGGATGTAGAGTTCGAGACCTATGAGGTGATCGCGCAATTCGGCGCCGGCGTCGGACAGCGGCTTGCGCGAAAGCATTCCCAGGACAGCGAAGCCGAGAATCACCGGCGGGACGATCAGCAGGAAAGGCAGGCCGCCTCCGATTGAGTCCCCGAGGAGCGTAAAGCCGAAGACAGCAGAACCGATTCCCGACGCAATCGCGAGAAGGCTCGGCACAGCGATGCGGAACCCGGCGCTCGGCTTGCGTAGCCACTGTGTTTTTGCTGCCTTTGTGGTTGATTGGATGATCGCGCGAATCTTCTCGCTGAGGTGCGTATCTTTCGAATCCATCAGATAGCCGGTGCCGGGCACGAGCTGATACCCGAAGAGCGCGTCCGCGAAAGCGCGGTCCGGCTCGACGAGCCCCGTTGGGTCCACAAGCTCCAACAGGTAGGTCGATCCACTCGCGAACGATCCCTGTTTCGGCGTCTCGATGATTCGGATCTTGCCCCGCACCGCGAGGTCAACGAACTCCGCCGCAGCGGCGCGAGTCGTCTTTTTCAGGATTACTGCCGCGGTGACGACGTCTAGTCCTGCGGGTGGCGTGTATTCGGCGATGATCGTTGGACGGCCCTTGCCGTCGGCGAGCGCGGTGAAACGAAGAACGAGTGCCCAGATGAATGCGCCGATAGCGGCGAGCACGGCGAGCACTTGGAACACACCGAAGGGCGAGGCGAAGTAGCTGTCGTCGCGGGGAACGAAGGTATGTGGCGCGAACCCGATCGAGACGGTCACGTTCGAGTAGGGCTGGATATTCGACGCGGTTGCCGTGATCACGGTGCCGGCGATACCAGCAGCGGTCTCTTCCGCGGCCTTCGAGAGTTCACAGGTGTCAGTGGACCCTTCGGCCCCCCGGTAGCACGCCGCTTTACCGGTGAGAGCGCTGGCAATCGATGAATCGACGTGCACGCGCGCGGTCACTGTACCGAACGGCTGCGCCCAGCCTGTGCCGTTCGTATCCCAGTAGAACTCGTCATCGTTGGTGTCCGGAAAAAATCTTGTGACGTTGTGCTGGGTGTACGTGAAGACGTAGGTCTGGGAGCCATGTACGTAGTGGTCGGCGGCGCTGGTGACGACAGTGTTGCCGTTACCGTCGGTGACCACGGTGTAGGGACGGGCGGTACCTGTTTCGTCGGTGACGCTGACAATCGAAAGATCTGACGGCGCACCCTGATATTCAGTCGGAATCGCGCGCGCCATACCGTGGTTCTGGTCGACATCGGGAAATTGCGCCACGAAGGTCTCGACGGTCTTCAAGCTCGAACGACCATTGGCATCGGTTGACAGATAGTAGTCGGCATCGAAGCTCGCGAACTGGAAGTCGTTCACTCCTTGGTGAGCAATGGCGCCGTCGTACGTGGACGCGGACGCCGCTGAAGCACCCGACATGCTGAATGGAAGCGCCAATAGCACGGCTGCGGTCGCAAACCGAGCCGCGCGCATCATGTTTCAAAACTACTGGCTAGAGTCCACTCATGACCACCGATAGGGCAATTGCGAACCTGCAGGAACTGATCCGCATCCCCACCGTCGCCACGACCGATGCGGACGATCCCAACTGGTCACCGTTCGAGACGTTCCGGGACCGGCTTAAAACGCTTTATCCGCTGGTGCATTCGACGCTGCAGCGAGAGATTGTGGGCGGCCAGTCGATGCTCTTCAGGTGGGCGGGTCGCTCGTCGGAACGGCCGGTCGTGCTGATGGCGCACTACGATGTCGTACCCGCAACCGACGAGGGCTGGGATCACCCACCGTTCTCCGCGGAGCTCGTCCATGATGGCGCCGAGCAACTCCTCTGGGGTCGTGGCACGCTCGACGACAAGGGATCCCTCGCCGCCATCCTCGAAGCTATCGAAGGCCATCTGGCGACAGGGCACGCACCCTCGAACGACATCTACCTGAGCTTCGGCCACGATGAAGAAACTGCCGGGAGCGGTTCACTGGCGGCCGTCGCAGTGCTCAAGGAACGTGGCATCCGACCCGCGCTCGTGCTTGACGAGGGTGGCGCAATCGTGCGCGACATCTTTCCCGGAATCGATTCGCCCATCGCGGTGATCGGGATAAGCGAGAAAGGCACGACGGTTCTGACCCTGACCGTCGAGCAGGCGGGTGGGCACGCCTCAACCCCGCCCAAAATGACGTCCACTGTGCGGCTGTCCCGAGCGATCATGCAACTGCACAAGCATCCATTCCCCGCCGGGCTCAACCCGGCGATTCGGGCGATGATCACGACGCTCGCGCCTCATGCCCGTGGCGTGATCGGTTTCGCATTTCGGCATTTGCGGCTGACTGCCCCCTTAGTGCTCGCCGTCCTGACCCGCACGAGCGACATCAGCAACGCCCTCACGCGCACCTCGCTGGCGGTGACGATGCTGGATGCTGGTCTCGCCCCGAATGCGCTGGCTGAAAGATCCACGGCGACCGTCAATATCCGGGTTGCCGTAGGTTCGTCAGTTTCTGAGGCGGTCGAGTTCGTACGCGACGCGATCAACGACGATCAGGTGAAAATCGCGGTGCTCGACGCGTCCGAGCCCTCCCCCATCTCTCCGTCAACCGGCTGGGCCTGGGACGTTCTTTCTTCGAGCATCGAGCGAACTCACCCCGGTGTCATTGCGACTCCGTATGCCCAGACCGGCGCGACCGACGCTCGCCATTTCTGCGAGATCAGCGACAACGTCTACCGGTTCACGCCTTTCAAGATGTCCAATGACGAGGTTGCAACGCTTCACGCCAAGAACGAGCGGATGCACGTGCAGTCCTACCTGCGCGGTATCGAGTTTTATCGGGCCCTGATCGCAGCGCTGTAGTGCAGCAGACTGCTCGCTGTGGCTACTGAGGCTGCCCGTCGCGAATGATGGAAATCGGCCGCGACATCGGCGGTGCACCTTCCAGTCGCTCAAGCGCCGGGCGCAACTCGTCGAGCCATAGCCGGTATCCCTCCTCGGTGAGATGCAGGCGGTCATCGGATAGTTCTGAGCGAATCTCGCCATCCTCCCGCGCGAATGCCGGCCACAGGTCGAGGTACTGGGCATTGACGCTGGGTGAGAACTGGCGCAGGTGACGGTTTGCGTCCTGCACCTGCGCGGCGAACTCGACCCCTCTCGGCATAATCGACTGCACGAGCAGTCGTGCACCCGGCAGGTCTCGTCGCAGGCTCACCATAATCAGCTCGATATTGCGCACGAGATGTTCGACGGTGCCGCGGGTTCCCAAGTCATTCGTCCCGATCAGCAGTGCGACCGAATCCGGTGACAGTGCCGAGACCGAATCCAGCCGCAGAATCACATCGTCGGTTGTGTCGCCGCTGACTCCGAGGTTGAAGGTCGTGCGTTCCGGGAACCACTGCTCCCACTCACCGTGGTTAGTGATGCCGTCGCCGAGAAATGCGATGCTTCCTGCTGAAATGTCGTTCACCCTTCCCATACTGCGCCCTCAGCGGCAAGGTTGCCAGCGTGTCAGCGCTGCTTCACTTTTTCGGCAGCAGAGCGAGAATCTCTTCCCGATATGGAATCGAGGGCACGGCGCCCACCCTCTGGACGCTGAGCGACCCGGCGAGCACCGCGAACCGCACCGCGTGCTCTAGTTCAATACCTTCGGCGAGGGATGCCGCGAGCGCACCGCAGAAGGTGTCACCAGCAGCGGTCGTGTCGACGGCGTTGACTTTCGGTGCGGCGAAGGAAAGGTCAGCCAGACCACTGCGTCGCACAACCGCCCCGCGCGATCCGAGCGTGATGACGAGTACCGGCACGAGGTCGGTGAGTTGAGCCCCCGGTCGTGCAGCGGTGAGGTGCGCGAGTTCGTGCTCGTTGACGACGAGGATGTCCACGGTGGCCAGCAGTGCATCCGGCAGGTCGCGGATCGGGGCAGCGTTGAGCATGACCGTCGTGGTGGCTGCGCGGGCAGCATCGGCTGCTTCGATGACGGTGTCGAGCGGGATCTCAAGTTGGAGCACGGCTATACGCGCCGCGCCGATCGCGGCGCGATCAGAGGGCGAGAGCCCAGTGAGCAGTGCGTTCGCGCCGGGCTCGACAATGATCATGTTCTCGGCAGAATCGTCAACCGCAATCATGGCGGTGCCGGTTGGCGCGCTGAGCGTGCGCAGCCGTGAGATATCGACAGAGTCCGCGGCCAGGCCCTGCCGAATCTGAGAACCGAACGAGTCATCACCCACCGCGGCGAGGAAACTGGTCGCCGCGCCCGCGCGCGCAGCTGCGACTGCCTGGTTCTGGCCCTTGCCGCCGAGGGCGGTCGAGAAGCCATGCGCGAGCACAGTCTCGCCCGCCGTCGGAATGGTGGTCACGCGGAATATCTGGTCGATGTTCGCGCTGCCCACCACAACAACCGCGATGCCCGACCCTGTCACAACAGCGACTTCGTGTGCCAGACGGTCTTGGTCTCGGTAAAGGCCACGATCCGCTCCAACGATGGTGCTGGGACACCCTCTTCAGGGTGCAGGACGCGCTTGAGCGTATCGGCCGCCAGTACCTGCAGGTCGACCCATTCGAGGGCGCCAGCGCCCGCCAGGTCAAGCGCGTTCACATCGGCATGGCCGGCGAGCCACGGCGCGATCTCTGCTGCTGACCCGGTCAGGATGTTCACCACGCCGCCCGGAACATCACTCGTCGCAAGCACCTCGGCGAGGCTGATGGCCGCGAGGGGCGCCGACTGGCTGGCGATGACGACGACGGTGTTGCCGCTGAGGATCGCCGGCGCGATGACCGCCACCAAGCCCAGCAGCGACGACTCCTGCGGCGCGATAATCGCAACGACTCCGGTCGGTTCCGGGGTCGAGATGTTGAAGTACGGGCCGCTTACCGGATTGCCGTTGCCGGCAACTTGCACGTACTTGTCGGCCCAGCCCGCGTACCAGACCCAAGCATCGATCGCGGTATCGACCTGGCTGGAGGCGGCCGCTTTGGTGGTGCCCTCGCTGAGCGCTACCTCCTCGATGAACTGGTCCCGCCGACCTTCGAGAAGTTCTGCGATGCGGTACAGCACCTGTCCGCGGTTGTAGGCGGTGGCACCTGACCAGCCGCTCACTGCTGCACGAGCCGCGACTACCGCGTCACGCGCATCCTTGCGGCTGGCCAGCGCCGCGTTGGCGAGGAACGTACCGGTCTTCGTGACTACCTCGTAGGTGCGGCCGCTTTCGCTGCGCGGAAACTTACCGCCGATGTAGAGCTTGTAGGTCTTGGGAACGGCGAGGCGAGGGCTCATTTGGAAACCCGCCTGGTGCTCGAGCGCTGTGCAATACTCGTTGCTCCCCACCCTTCTGACTGCAGGTATGCGGCGAGACCGTGCCTGCCGCCCTCGCGACCGTATCCGCTCTCCTTGTAGCCGCCGAACGGGCTCGCAGGGTCGAACCGGTTGAACGTGTTCGCCCAGATCACGCCCGCCCGCAGCTGGTCGGCAACGGCCAGAATCTTTGATCCCTTGTCGCTCCAGATGCCGGCAGAGAGACCGTAGGGCGTGTTGTTCGCCTTTGCGATAGCTTCGGCCGGAGTGCGGAAGGTCAGCACGCTCAGAACCGGACCGAAGATCTCCTCGCGCGCGATGGTGGATGAGGTAGAGACATTGTCGAAGATCGTGGGGGCGAACCAGAAGCCCTTCTCCGGGATGGTGCAGGGTGCGGTCCAGCGCTCGGCACCCTCCTTCTCACCAATGTCGCTCAGTGTTCGGATGCGCTCAAGCTGCTGTCCGGAGTTGATCGCTCCGATGTCGGTGTTCTTGTCGAGCGGATCACCGAGTCGTAGGGTCGAGAGGCGCGACTTGAGGCGCTCGACAACCTCCTCGTGTACGTTCTCCTGAACGAGAAGCCGTGAACCGGCGCAACACACGTGGCCCTGATTGAAGAAGATGCCGTTCACAATTCCTTCAACGGCCTGGTCGATCGGTGCGTCATCGAAGACGATGTTGGCGGCCTTGCCCCCGAGCTCAAGGGTGACGCGCTTGCCTGTTCCGGCGACCGACTTCGCGATCGCGCGGCCGACGCCCGTTGAGCCCGTGAACGCAACCTTGTTCACGCCGGGATGATCCACGAGGGCTTTACCGGTGTCTCCCGCGCCGGTGATGATGTTCACTACACCGGCTGGAAGGTCGGCCTGCTGCAGGATCTCCGCAAAGATGAGCGCAGACAGCGGAGTCGTCTCCGCGGGCTTGATGACGACGGTGTTACCCGCGGCGAGCGCCGGGGCGATCTTCCACGCGAGCATGAGCAGCGGGAAGTTCCACGGGATCACCTGCGCAGCGACGCCGAGCGCGCGCGGGTTCGGCCCGAGGCCTGCATAGTCGAGCTTGTCGGCCCACCCTGCGTAATAGAAGAACCATGCTGCCACGAGGGGCACGTCGACATCACGGCTCTCCTTGATGGGTTTGCCATTATCCAGACTCTCCGCGACGGCGAGTTCGCGAGCACGTTCCTGGACGAGCCGTGCGATGCGAAACAGGTACTTTCCGCGGTCGGCGCCCGAGAGACGGCTCCAGGTGCGATCGTAGGCTTTGCGGGCTGCAGCGACCGCAGCATCCACGTCCTTCTCGTTGGCATTCGCGATCTCGGCGATCGTCGCTTCGGTCGCGGGTGAGATGGTTTTGAACGGGGTACCGTGGCCCTTAACAAAGGCACCATCGATGAAGAGCCCGTAGCTTTTCTTCAGGTGCAGGATGCTCGTGGACTCGGGCGCCGGGGCGTAGTCGAGGAAGCTCGTCATTTTCGTCAATTCGGTCATTGCTAATCAATCGTCACGTAGTCGGGGCCTGAATAGCGGCCGGTGGTGAGTTTCTGGCGCTGCAGCAGCACGTCGTTGAGCAGCGAGGATGCACCAAAGCGGAACAGGTGTGGCACCAGCCATTCCTCCCCCGCGGTCTCGGCGACCGTCACGAGGTACCTGATGGCATCCTTTGAAGTGCGGATGCCCCCGGCCGGCTTCACGCCTATCCGCTCCCCGGTGAGACGGTACCAGTCGCGTACCACCTCAAGCATGAGCAGGGTGACGGGCAGGGTTGCGGCTGGGGAAACCTTGCCGGTCGAGGTCTTGATGAAGTCGCCGCCCGCGAGAATTGCGAGCCAGGACGCGCGGCGCACGTTGTCGTAGGTGTTGAGTTCGCCGGTCTCGAGGATCACCTTGAGGTACGCGGATGTGCCGTTCTCGCGACGGCATGCCTCCTTCACAGC
>JAYSPT010000137.1:0-35999 GCA_043721995.1 Salinibacterium sp.
ACGGGCTACGGCTTCATGCTCGCCCTGAAGTACCGCGCCCTCAAGGCGGCTACCTCCGTCGCCGAGCTGCCGATCGTGTTCCTCGACCGCACCCACGGCTCATCCAAGATGCCGAGCAACACGCTGGTGCGCAACTTCGTGCTCGCGCTGAAGCTACGCACGGGGTGGGTGAAATAGACGTGGCTACAGGATCTCAAGGCCCGGTGTCCCGCGGTTCGATAGCGCCCGGCCCGACGTCTGGCGGCCAGACGTCTGCCAGCGCGCTCTCGCCGCGCGTGCGCAGCACCATCCGATCAGTCATTGTCGAGGCGTGGCCTATCGTTGTGATGGTCTTCGCGGGGCTCGCGACCCTCCGGCACATCGCGAGGACCGACTGGATCGGCGTCTTCTACTACAACGCGGACTCCCTGGTTCTGCCGCTCGTGGAGCGGTCGATCCATCATGGCGAAGCATTCCAGTGGGTATTCTCCAGCCAGAACTTTTTCTTTCCCGAGGGTGCGTTCTTCTTTCTCTCGACTCTGTTCACTGACAACCCGCGCGTGGCGCTTTCCATCAACGCGGTCCTCAATCTCGTTGCGCTCTACGCCCTGCTGCGGGTGATCGCTCACGTGTTGTCACGGCACTCGCGTCATCGTCTGCTCGAAATCTGCATCGCACTCGGCGCCGCGCTGCTGTTCGTGGTGTTCGTGCTCCTGGAACCGATCGCCTCTCCGAACGGCAGTGGAATCGCCACCCCATTCCTCTTCACCACCTATTACTACGGAGTGGTACTCGGCGGGCTCGGGATGCTCGCGCTTGTGCTCTGGGTGACAAACGCTTTCAGCGGTCACTCCATCGAGCGTAGGAAGAAAATCATCTTCCTGGGTGCCGCAGCGCTCCTGACCGCTCTCGTCACCTTCTCCAACCCGCTCTACATTTTCCAGGTGATCGCCCCGCTCTGGGTGACCCTGCTGATTCTGATCTTCATGACCCGTGTGGGTTGGCGGTTTTTCCTTCAGACAATCGCCGCGACGGGTGGGGCAGTCATCGTCGCGTTTGGCATCCGGGCTCTCATGCCTCAACTCTTCGCTGCCGGAGTGTCTCGCTACGTGGCGATCAGCAACATCCCGATGAGCATCGAGAACATCTATCTGACCTTCAAAGAACTGCTCTCCACGCCCCAGGGCGCCCTCAAGTTGCTCATCATCGGACTGATCCTGCTCGTCAACTTTGCCCTACTTATTTTCGCGCTCTACGGGCAGGCCAGGCCGAAACTTCGCACTCGAATTTCGACCGCCGAGGTGTTCATCGTCACGTTCGTGAGCGTGTCAACGGTGTCGCTGGCGGTCGGGCAGGTGCTCACCGGCTCGCTCACGAATCGTTACCTTGAGCCGACCTTCATCTTCCCGCTGGTCACAGTGCTCGCCATCGGCGTGTACACCCTGCGCCGTATGTTGCTCGAGGTGCGGCGGGTCGAGCTGCGTCGCAGCCTCTCGCGGTTCGCGGTGGGCATCGCCGGGGGCGTCTCGGTCGTGATCGTGCTGGCGGGGTCGCTGAGCATCCCGATCGTCGCGGACGCAAATCGTTCAGACAACTACACGGCGTCAAGTTGCCTTGAGAAGTTCGTCGGGACCTCGGGGGTGAACGGGGTCGGCACCTTCTGGACCACGCGTCCCTTCGAGCTCTACGGCAACCTGTCCGGCCGCTTCCTGCAGGTGAAGCCCGACATGACGATCTTCGAGTGGATGAATAACCGCGCCGCCTACGCGAACAAGGACTTCTCCTACGTCGTGTACGACGGCAGCGGAGTGTTCACCCGCGACGACATCACCCGCACGCTCGGCCAGCCAAAAAATGTCGTCACCTGCGACGGTTATGAGATCTACAACTACGCGGGAATGGCGGGCGAGAAGACGCTCACCGACACGATTGACCGTAGCCTGCAGGCTAGCTTGGGGCAGCACTGATCACGCGGTGACAATCGAATCGTCCGGTACGCTTGGCGCGTGCCGTCCAATCTGCCCGAGCCCGCCGATGTGGCTCGGCTCGAAGCCAGGGCACGCGCGGCCGAGGAACGCACCCTCGCCGACTGGATGGAGGCCGTGGTCTCCAGCTCCAACGGCTCGATGACTGTCAAGGCGATGCAGCAGTCCATGTCCTGGCGGCTCACCCGCCCGATGCGGGCGGTTGCGACGGTGTACTACCGCTCTCGCGAAGTGGGCCCGCGCAAAACCCTATCGATGGTGCAGAGGCGACTCGCCCAGCTGAGGCAGGCAAAGAAGCGTGGCTAGTCGGGTCCCCGCGGAGTCGGCGCTCGCCGCTCTTCGCAGCAGACTCGCCACTATAAGCCCCCTCCTGGGTGCCGGAGCGGCGGCCGAGGACGACACCGCAGCGCGACTGCTGTCTCGCCTGTCCGCGTCAACACGGGCGTCTGGCGACTTCGCCGAGCTCTGGCTGCTGATGACCGCCGTGTGCGGGCTTATGCCGACCAGAGACGCTTTCGTGCGGATGCGGCGTCTTGTTGAGGCGTCAGAGCCCGGCACAGAGATGATCGCCGTGCTCGAAGGCAGTGCCGGTCTTGCGAGCCTCAACGATTTCATCGACCGCTCTTTTGCGGTCGTCGACCATGGTCTCGTGATCGACGTTGACTTCACGGCGAGGCACGGCCACAACACGGGCATCCAGCGCGTCGCGCGTGAGGCCATCCGCCGCTGGGCACCCGAGCACGAGTTCACCCTCGCGGCCTGGACGGAGGACGGCGACATCACGCGTTCTCTCACGCCCGGTGAGCGGGCCCGCGTAATCGACTGGACGAGTGACAAACGCCTCGAGCTCTCTGACCCCTATCAAGAGAACGCGGCCGAGCTGATCGTGCCTTGGCGCAGCACCATCCTGCTGCCCGAGGTGGCCCTCCTGCGCACCTGGGAGCGAATGTCGTGCGCGGCAGAGTTCTCGGGAAATCGCGTCGTCGTGATCGGCTACGACGTGATTCCGATCACGAGCGCGCAGGACATCGATCCGCGCGAGACCGACCGATTCGTGCGCTATCTCTCGGTGGTCAAGCACGCCGCCAAGGTGATCGGAATCAGCGAAACTTCGTCGAAAGAGTTTGCCGGATTTGCCGCAGCGCTCGCTGGACAGGGGATGCGCGGACCGACCGTCGCTACCGTGCAGTTGCCGGTCGACTTGCCCACTTCCGAATCTGCGGCTCCGTTCGCGCCACGGGCCAGCGAGATCCCGCTCATCGTCTGCGTGGGCACCCAGGAGCCGCGCAAAAACCAAGTGGCCGTACTTGCCGCGGCCGAGGTGCTGTGGTCCAGGGGTCAGCAGTTTGATCTCGTGTTCATCGGCGGTGCCGCCGTCTCGATGTCACACAGTTTCGACACCGAAATCGAGCGGCTGAAAAAGCTCGGGCGCCCGGTCGAGGTCTGGCGCAACATAAGTGATGCCATCCTGTACCGCGCGTACGTCGATGCGAGGTTCTCGATCTTCGTTTCCATGCACGAGGGATTCGGCCTTCCAGTCGGGGAGTCGCTGTCGGTCGGCACGCCCGTCATCACAACGAACTACGGCAGCATGGCCGAGATCGCCGCCGGCGGCGGATGCATCATGGTCGACCCACGCAACGACGATCAGATTGCGGCCGCGATGCAACTCCTGCTCGAAGACGACACAGAACTCGACCGCCTTCGTGCCGAGGCGGCGGCTCGCTCACCGCGCACGTGGGATGACTACGCGCGCGAACTCTGGACCGAAATATTTGCCGGGGTGACCGGATGACACTGACCGACGCCCTGCGCGAACACGGGCTTGGCGTGGTGAGTAGTTCGGGCCGGGCCTCACTCGTCGAAGCTCTCGGTGACGCGCCGTCGCTCGGGGACATTTGGCTGACGTTGTCAGTACTCGGCCGCACCCTTCCGACCGAGGCTGAGGTGCGCCTCGCGCATCGCAGCGTGCGGACCGCGGGCCCGGCGCAGTTCGTGGCCACGACTGTGGCCCAGGGCGTGCGTGGTCGTCTCCGGGGCCGGTCGGTCGAACTGCTCGACGCGCCGGTCATCGTCGACGTGCGGCATACCTCCGAGACCGACCTCGCCACGGGCATCCAACGTGTCGCCAGGGAGACCGTCAAGCGCTGGGATGACCAGCACGACGTGGTGCTCGTGACGTGGACCGATGACGGCAAGGCGATGCGCAGGTTGATGCCGGTCGAACGTTCAACGGCACTCGACGCGACACCTCCTGTTCATGGCTCAACCCGGGATGCTGACAAACGCATCGTCGTTCCGCTTGGGGGCTACTACCTGCTCCCGGAGCTTGCCGCGGAGGTGTGGCGCACGGAGCGCGTCGCGGCCCTCGTTGAGTTCGCTGATGTAGTCAGTGGTGTGATCGGTTTCGACTGTGTACCGCTGACCACTGCCGAGACCGTTGGCGATGGGATGCCCGCCGCCTTCGCACGAAACCTCGGAGCCGTCGCACGCATGACACGGGTCGGCGCTATCTCGCAGGCGGCAGCGTTGGAGTACACCGGATGGCGCTCGATGCTCGCCGGCATCGGGATCGCGGGGCCCGACATCCGCTCGGTCACGCTCGCCGCGGAGCCTCGCCTGGCCACTGAGGCGGACGCCGCCGAATTCGCCGCGCTCGCTGGACTCGACGACCTGCCGCTGGTGCTTGTGGTCGGTAGCCACGAGCCCCGCAAGAACCACATGGCCGTGCTGCAGGCCGCAGAACTCCTCTGGCAGGGGGGCCTGAAGTTCCGTCTGGTGTTCATCGGTGGCAACTCGTGGAACAGTCTCGATTTCTCCGATGCGGTCGAAGTGATGCGCCAGGCCGGTCGGCCGGTTATCACGCTCTCATCGCTCGAAGATCGCATGTTGTGGGCGGCCTACCGCCTCGCGAGATTCACCGTCTTCCCCTCGATCAATGAGGGCTTCGGCTTGCCGATTGCCGAGTCCCTCTCGATCGGTACCCCCGTGGTCACGTCCAACTTCGGCAGCATGCGCGAGGTCGGTGAGGGGTACGGTGCGCTGCTGGTTGACTCGCACGATGACGCGGCCATTGCGTCGGGCATCCGTACCCTGCTGACCGACGAGAAGGCGTACCAAGCACTCGTCGACCAGACCGACCGCTACACGGTGCGCACTTGGGCCGAATACGCGGATGACCTCTGGACCTACTTCGTCGGTGTGGCGTGACGCGGCTGCGTGAGCTGCTGGATGCGGCCGTGGTCGAGGGGGCGTCGATAACCGCTTCTCGCGATCGAATCGCGCAGCGGGCTCGCGAGACTCAGCGTGGCCCGCTCAAGACGCCAGAGGCCGCATGGCATCGTTTCGGTCGCGCCGGCAAGAATCTCGCACGAGCCTTGCTCAGGCCCACTCATCGCGCCCTGCGGCACGCGCGCGACCGCAGGGCCCTGGAGGGCCACGCGTCGTGAAGGTGGGGATCGTCTCATCCTCGGTGCCTTTCATCGACGGCGGCTACCGCAACATCGTGTCGTGGCTCACGAGCCAGCTCGCAGCGGCCGGCCACGAAGTCGAAGAGATTTACATCCCGTTCAGCGACGAGCCGCACAATCTCTTTCCCCAGCTTGCGGCGTTCAGGATGATCGACCTCACCGATCGCGCCGACCTCATCATCTGCATCAGGCCTCCATCGCACCTCGTGATCCACCCGCGCAAGGTGGTGTGGTTCATCCACCACATCCGCATCTTCTATGACCTCTGGCACACGCAGTACCGACCGTTTGCCGACACGGCGGCCACGCGCGCGACCCGGGATGCACTCGTGAAGGTAGACACGAAGGCCCTCGCCGAAGCGACGAAGCTGTTCACCATCTCCCGGACGATCACCAAGCGCATCAAGGATTTCAACGGCATCGACTCAACCGTGCTGTACCCGCCGCTGCACGAGCCCGAGCGCTACCAGAACCTCGGCACCGGGGACGAGATCGTCTACGTCTCCCGACTCGAGGAGCACAAGCGCCAGCACCTGCTCATCGAGGCGCTGCGCTTCTCGACCTCAGGCGCTAAGGTTCGGCTGCTCGGTACCTCGGGCGGGTCCGAGTACGGGGTACATCTGAAGACACTCGCGGCCGAGAAGGGAATCGGCGATCGGCTGCTGCTCGAGGACGCCTGGGTGCAGGAGCGCGACAAAGTGCGCTATTTCGGCGAGGCCCTGGCGGTGGCCTATGTGCCGATCGACGAGGATGCGTACGGTTACCCGACGCTTGAGGGTGCGGCGGCCTCGAAGGCTATTCTCACCGCGACCGATTCCGGCGGTACCGTCGAGTTCGTTCAGGATGGCGTGCAGGGCTATGTTGCCGAGCCCACCCCCGAGGCCCTCGGCCGCGCCATCGACGCGTTGTACAACGACAGGGCGCGCACCACGCAAATGGGCCTCGCGGCGCACGCCCGGGTGGGGGAGCTCGGCATCACCTGGGCCGCCGTTCTGGAGGGTCTGGTCGGGTGAAAATACTCATCGCGACGGGACCACTGCTGGCTCAAGGCCCCTCCGCTGACCTCGCGCGGCTGCTGCGCTCGCGCTCGCACCGCGTAGAGTTCGCGCACCTGCCGCTGTTCGGTGCGTCAGAAGGGCGCGTGCCGCTCGACATGCTCGTGGCGGCCTCGCTTGAAGTCACCAATACCGACCATGTGATCGGCATTGGCTTTCCCGCTTGCGTGCTGCCGTTCCGTCGCACCTCGCTGTGGTTTCCCGAGGCACCCCCACGGTATACCTCGGCTGAGGTCGGTCGGGCGGTCGGACTCGCGATTGCAGCTGCGATCGGCGAGTCGGTCATCGCATTGGTCGCATCCGACGACGTGCGCGATGCGCTCGCTGAGATCGCGGGCGTGCGCTTGGACGTCGTCCCCGCGCTCAGCGACCTCGCAGACCGGCTGCTCCCATGAGATTCATGTTCATCACGACCGCCGGAGACCCACTTGTGGAGGCGCTCCGGGCGCTCGGCCACGACATCGACCTGGTGACTGCGCAGCCGGTCGTTGATGGTGAGACGAGTGCGCTCGACGCGACGGCGGTGCTGGGCCTGGCGAGGGTGGCGGACGCCGTTCTGCACGGCGACCCCGACCAGGGCGACTGGCGAGTTGAGCTGCCGGGCATCCTCACATCCGGACTCTCGGCGGAGCAAGTGGTCGCCAGGGTCAGCGCGGGAGACCCCGACGTGGGCCGGGCCGCCATCGCGCGTTCGTTCGGCCCCCGGCTGGCGGCCTGGGGCATCCCGTCGTCAAGTCCGATCCTCGTCGACCTCGCGGCAGCTCTCACCCTCTTCGAGGACTGAGCAGCTTCGTTAGAGCTCCTGTGCGAAGTTGCCCTCGAGGCGTGCAAAAACACGCTGCGAGACCCACAGCAGGCCCACACTCAGGATGCCGACAATGATGAGTCGTGCAGTGAGATCTGGCGGCCAGGTCTGGTCTTTGCCCGCGACCCAGATTGCCTTCTGGAACCCCATCACCACGAGCGTCGCAGGGTTCCATAGGTAAATCTGTTCGAGAATGTTCCCGTTCAGCGCCTTGTGCACGAGCGTGTACGAGTAGACGATCGGTGACGCCCAGAACAGCGCAATCAGCAGTACCTCGATCAGGTGCTGGAAGTCCCGAAGATAGACGTTGACCGCCGAGAGCAGCAGGCCGATTGCGAAGCCGAACAGCACCACGACCACGATCGACAATGGCAGGTACAGCAGGTCGACGTGCCAGGGGAACTCACCGACAAGGATGGTCGCAACGATCAGGATGACGAACTGCATCGAGAAGTTGAAAAGCGCGGAACCAACGGCGGCGAGGGGGAAAATCTCGCGCGGCAGGTAAACCTTCTTGATCAAGCCGGCGTTGTTGACAATTGAGGTTGTCGCGCCAGACAAGATGTCCGAAAACAGGGTCCAGATCGTAAGACCGGTAAAAACGAAAATGCCGAAATCGGGGATCGACCGTTCCGCGGACAGAAACTTGCCGATCGCGACGTAGTAGATCAGCAGCTGGGTCAGTGGTCGCAGGAGGCTCCACAGGATTCCGAGCGAGCTGTCCTTGTAACGCGCTTTGATCTCGCGCCGCACCAGCAGCACGAGCAACTCTCGGTTGGAAAGGATGGCCCGGATCGAGAATCGGGTGCCAGCGATCCAGCCCTTGGGTGGGCCTGCTGTGATGAGTGGCGGCTCGCCCGCTGCAGGTGTCGATGTCATCGCGGACTATTCTAAGTTGGGCGCCGCACTGAAATTTGCGCGTCGCTTCCCCTGAGACTGATGGAGTTCGCCGCGTGACCGATGCAGGCATCGCCATTCGCGTTCACGACGTGACGAAGCGATTCGTGATTCGCAAGGAGAAGTCGCTCAAGGAACGGCTCGTCAACTTCGGCCGGTCAAACCGTCACAAGGAAGATTTCTTCGCCCTCAACCACGTCTCCGTTGACATCCGCTCCGGCGCAACGGTCGGGCTCATCGGTCCGAATGGTTCGGGTAAGAGCACGCTCCTCAAGACAATCGGCGGCATCATCCAGCCGACCAGCGGTTACGTACAGCACCGGGGGCGTGTCGCCGCGCTGCTCGAACTGGGCGCTGGTTTCCATCCCGACCTCACGGGCCGCGAGAACGTCTACCTCAATGCCGCAATCCTCGGCATCTCGAAGGCCGAGACCGACAAGAATCTCCCGGAAATACTTGAGTTCTCGGGCATCGGGCAATTCATTGACACTCAAGTGAAATTTTATTCCTCCGGGATGTACGTTCGGCTGGCGTTCGCCGTCGCTGTGCACGTCGACCCGGACATCCTGATAGTCGACGAAGTTCTGGCTGTCGGCGACGAGCCGTTCCAGCGCAAATGCATGGACCGGATTCGGGACCTTCAGAAGCAGGGTAAGACGATCGTGCTCGTTACCCACTCCCTCGACCAGGTTGCCGAGTTTTGCGACCGTGTGATCGTTCTCGAGTCGGGCCACATCGTCTTCGATGGGGAGCCCGGCCCCGCGATCCACCGGTTGCGCAAGGATTTCGAGGTCATCCGGCTACGCGACGCGGGAGTCGCCGCGATCGAGATCGACGAGCACACCACCACTGAAATGGCTATCAGCAAGGTCGAGCTGAAGTCACTCAAGACCAACAAGAAGGTCGACTCGATTCCGTCGGGTGAGGGCATCGCGATCGAGATCACCCTCTCCGTTCCGACCCCAACCGTGCGCTGGAATATCGGCATGGGCATCGAGTCCTCGATGGGCCAAGTCATCTTCGGCACCAACACGACCCTGCTCAAGTCGAAGATCCCATCGATTGAGGGCAACCCGGTGTTCCGCTTCGAGGTAGACAGCTTGCCCCTCGGTGACGGCCAGTACTTCGTGCATGCCTCGTTCGGCACGCTTGACGCGGGTGAGCTTTTCCGTATCCCCCAGGCCGCATCGTTTTACGTCGTTGACGACTCGCCCAACGTGGGTGTCATCGGTGCGAAGGCCGTCGGGGCGCTCGTTACGTCGTAGCGCGTCCTCCTGCTCGCCGTCGAGCCTCCCAGCCGATCAGGAGGTCTCGCGTCGACGCGCGAACCAAAGCCCCATGCGCATCTTCGCGACACCCAACGGACCGCGGCTCTCAAGGTCCCGAAGGCGCGGTACCAGCTCGTCGAGCTGTTCGACCAATTCTTTGCGGCTGGGCGCGAGCGGGTTCATGGCGAAGTCGACGTGCACGTCGCTGAGCTTGTCGAGCTGCACGACGAGCCAGTCCTCGTAGTCGCGGGAGATCGCAAGGGCAATCGCGAGACTGTCGTCCACTTGCGCAGTTGATGCGCGCCGGGCGATCTCGCGAGAGCGACGTGGCACATCGCACAGCCGGTCCAGGGGGTCATCAGCCGCCGCCGCCGAGGGGAGCACCTTCGCCCACCGTTCGATGAATTGGTGTCCCGAGCGGTTCGCGGCAAAGTGCCGGAACCAGTTCTCCGTTCGCGTGGAGCGGCCCGCATAGTGCAGCAGCTTGGCCTCGGGTTCGAACCAGACCGTCGTGCCCGCTTCGCGCAGACGCAGCTGCAGGTCGACATCTTCGAAGTAGGCCGGTTCGAACATCGGGTCGAATCCGCCCACCTTCTCGAACCAGGCGCGGCGAACAAGGAGCGCCGCAGCGGATCCGTAGTCAACCGGCCGGCCCCGCAGCATCCCGAGCTCGCTCGCTCGGGCGAGGTCGAGGCCCTTGCCGAGCTGCATTGTTCCGCCGTGCGAGAGTACGCGGGAGCCGGCTTCCTGCACCGTTCCCTCGTAGTTGAGCAGCAGGCTCGAGACTGCACCGCGGGATTCATCGGCATCCGCGGCGGCCACCAGATTGCTCAGCCAGCGCGGGTCGACGCGAGTGTCGTCATTGAGGAACACGAAATACTCAGCGGTGCCAGCAGTTGCACCGAGGTTACACGCCGCGCCGAAACCGATGTTGGCCTCGCGCACGATCGTACGTGTGACCGCAGGATGGGTGCGGGCAATCTGCGCGATGGACTCGCTCGCACCGTTGAGCACCACAATGACCTCGTGCGCCGGCGGGTCAATCGAGGCCTTGATCGCGTCTAGACAATCCTCGAATTCTTCGACGAGGCGCCATGCGACGACGATAACGGAGGCACGGATCGGCGGGGTGGTCATCGTGACGAAACTATCACCTTGACAATCCTGGTTCACTCCCAGTCCGCTAGTGTCTCTCGTGATGCCAGGAGATGCCATGCCCCCCGAGTCCGTCCCTGCGCCCCGTTCTGCCGGGCCTTCAGGGATGTCGCGTCCGGCCACGGTCCGCCCGGCGACGGTGCACCCGATAACGGTGGTCGTGCCGATCTACGACGACTGGAACTCACTCGAGCGCTGCATCGCCTCGGTGCTCGAGCTTGTCGACCTGTCGGTGCACCGCCTGCTGCTGGTCAACGACTGTGGGCCGCACGCTGACACGATCGAGAAGAACGTGCTCGCCGCGATCGCCGGCGCCTCCAACGTTGAGTACTACCGCAACGACGAAAATCTCGGCTTCGTCGGAACCTGCAACCGAGCCGTGTATGAGCTCGACTCGACCGGCAATGACATCCTGCTGCTCAACAGCGATGCCGCCCTGACCGCAGGGGCACTCGAAGAGCTGGGCGCGGTGCTGCACGCCGCCGAGCACCACGGTGTGGTCTGCCCGCGCAGCAACCGCGCAAGCATCGCGAGCCTGCCCTTCTTCCACCGTCCGCGGCTCACGGCCGATGATGGGCAGGCCGACGGGAATCGGGATGCGTTCGATGTCGTGTCCCCCCTGCTGCCGCGCTGGTACATCAGCCCCGTCGCCGTCGGATTCTGCTTCCTCGTGCGCCGGGCGCTGATCGACAACCACGGACTCTTCGACCCGATTTACGGCCTCGGTTACAACGAGGAGAATGACTTCTGCATGCGGGTGAACGAGCTGGGCTATTCCGCCCTGATCGCCAACCACGCCTTCGTGCCGCACGTGGGCAGCGCAAGTTTCTCCGACGAGAAGAAAAAGAAGCTCGACGCGGACAACCATCAGAAGCTCATGGCGCGCTACCCGTTCTACCTTGATGCGGTACGAAGCTTCATCTCCTACGGGTATTCGGCCGCCGACGTGTTCGCCGAGGTGATCGCCTCGCAGAACTCGCGAACGATTCTTATCGACATCCACCATCTCTCGCTGGTCTATAACGGCAGCACCCGGTACGCACTGTCGTTTCTGCGCACCCTCGCCGACGTGCGCCTGCCTGCCAATGTCACCATCACGGTGGCCGCCCAGGCCGGGGCGATCTCCTTCTTCAAGCTGGACCGCTACGGATTCCGGGTGGTGCCCTACCGTGACGTCACAGGCGTCTATGACGTCGGGATCGCGCTGGCTCCGGTCAACCACATCGACCAACTGATACAGCTCAACGACCACTGCGCGCGCTGGGTCGTCAGCCATTTCGACATGATCGCGTCGCGCGCCTGGGGCCTGAGGCTCTCCGACCCAATGCGGCCGGTGATTGTCGAGCAGGGCCTCGCACACGCCGACCGAATCATCGCGCTGAGCGACTTTTCACTCCGGGATGCCGCGATGTTTTACCCGGCGCTCGCCGCCACCCTCGAGGAACGCGGCGAGGCGGTGCACTTGGGTTCGACGCGGGATTCCACTGGCGCGCGCTTCGGCGGTGCCTTCGACGCACCGCTCCCGGAACGCATCGAGTCGATCGTGGGCGGTGGTGCCTACGTCGTGGTCGTCGGCAACTTTTACCCGCACAAGCAGGTGGCGCTCGCCGCGACTGCCCTCGAATCGCTCGAGGTTCCCGTCATCGCGTTCGGTCCGATCGCCGGCCTGCCGGAAACACCTGGTCGCGCGATCGTCACCAGCGGAACGCTCTCCGACCCCGGCTTACAGAAGATCATCGAGGGTGCCGCTGTGGTTGTTTTTCCCTCCGCCTACGAAGGCTACGGACTGCCGATCGCGGATGCGCTCGACTACGGCGTGCCCGTCGTCGCGTTCGACACCGAGGTGGCGCGCGAGGTGGTCGTCGGCCTCGACGGTCAAAACGCAGTGCGCTTCTTCAGGCGCTTCGACGAACTGGCAGACCTCGTATCCGAAGCGATGTCCGACGTCGAGCTGCACAACTCCGCAACCGCACACCGCAATAACGTGCGCGGACTGGATCCCTACGGGCAGCGACTGCTTGAGCTCGCCCTTGAGCAGCTAGACGCGCCGCTCGACCTTTCGCGACTGAGTGCCCGCTTTGACTCGGTCAAGCGGATGGAGCGGCTGGTTCAGTTGCACCGCAGCGACTTGGAGTCCGCTCGTCAAGCCGCGAACGCCGTACTCGACAGTGAGAGCTTCAAGATCGGCCATCGCATCGTGCGCGTGGTCGGCCCGGTCATTCGGTTCGTTCGTCGTCGCTAGGAACGTTGGTGGCGGAATCGTCACCCTCTGGAATCGTCACCCTCTGGCTTGCGTCGGAATGAGAACCACTTGTGTCCCACGTAACTGATCAGCGTCGTGAGCACCACGATGCACGCCTGCGCGACGATTGGCGCGAGGTGGCCTAATTCAACCAACAGCGGCAGTGCGAGCGTATTGATCAGCAGCGCGACGACGTACACGGATGAGAACCGCAGGAAGTCGATGACGAGGTTGCCCTGCACCCGGAACGTGAACTTTCGGTGCAGCACGAAGGCCGAGATTACGGCGAGCACGTAGGACGCATACAGGCTGCCGAGGTAACCGATTGTGTGTCCGATCGTGAGCTGGAACAGCACAAACAGGCCGTAGCCCAGCACGGTGTTGAAGCCACCGACCAGCACAAATCGAACTCGCTCGTCGCCGAGCAGTCGCTTGATCGTGTCCATGGCTTTGAGTCCTCTTCTGTGCCACCGGTACACTCGACGCGTGCACAGCATCTCCGTCGTGATCCCGGTCTACCGGGGTGAGACGACGCTCGCGTCAACAGTAACTGAGATACTCAGGTACTCCTCCGACAGCATCACGCCCGGTGGTGCAGCGTATCGAATCGGCGAGATCTTGCTGGTGCATGACGGTGGTCCCGACGACTCCGACGAGGTGATCCGTTCGCTGTGCATCGAGCACGAGGTGGTGCGGGCGGTGTGGCTCAGCCGCAATTTCGGTCAGCACGCGGCTACCCTGGCCGGCATGGCGTCCTCGGCCGGCGACTGGGTGGGCACTCTCGACGAAGACGGCCAGCACGACCCGGCGGACATCGCCCGCATGTTGGATGCCGCTCTCGCGAACCGCGCGCAGGTCGTCTATGGGCGGCCGCTGAACCCGCCCCCGCACGGACCATTCCGCAACTTCGCCTCACGCGTCTCCAAGGCGGTGGCGGTGCGTCTCTCAGGCAGCCCCCACGCCGCCGAGTTCAACAGCTACCGCCTGATGCTCGGCTCGGTTGCCCGTGGCGTTGCCGCCTACGCGGGCCCGGGCGTCTACCTCGATGTGGCGCTCGGCTGGGTCGCGGGCAAATACGCAACGTCGCCCATCACGCTACGGGGTGAGCAGCGCGCCAGCGGCTACTCGTTCCGCAGCCTCGCCAGTCACTTCTGGCGTCTCGTTATCTCGAGCGGCACACGCCTGCTGCGTGTCGTGACAGTTGCCGGCGTCGTGCTCGCCATCATCGGCGTTCTGGCCGCGGTCTGGATCATCGTCGTCAAGCTCGGCTTCGGAATCAACAGCGAGGGCTGGGCATCCACGGTGGTCTTCATGCTCGTCGGCTTCGGGGCGATTCTTTTCGCCCTGGGGATCATCGCCGAATACGTCGGCGCAAACGTCAACATGGCGATGGGCAAGCCCGCCTACGTCATCACCACGGATCCGGCCAACGGCCCGCTGGGCGCGAAGCACTCGGAATGACGCGCGCCGTCTGGGTCGTCGGTCGGGGATTGCTGGGCGGGGCAGTGGTACGGGCCGCCCTTCGTCGCGGCGTCGCGGTGGCCGACATCCCGCCCCTCCCGTGGGGTCGGCCAGCCGAGCTCGACGCGGCCGTTGTGGCGGGCATCCATGCCCTGCTCGACCTTGGCGCGGAGAACTGGTCGATCGTGTGGGCCGCGGGCGGTTCGAGTGTGGCGAGCGGGGTGGATGCAACCTCCCGCGAGTCCGAGGAATTCGGCAGGGTCACCGCTGCCCTCGCGGCACAGCTCACGGATTCCGCGCGGCTGGGCACTCTTTTCCTCTCGTCCTCGGTGGGAGCCGTGTACGGCGGCGCAACCGACCCCCCGTTCACCGAAGCGACACCCCCTGCGCCCATCTCGCCTTACGGCGAGTTGAAGCTCGCAATGGAGGCGATCGCTGCGGACTTCGCGCGCTCCACCGGAACCCGCCTGGTGATTGGCCGGATCAGCAACCTGTATGGTCCGGGCCAGAACCTCGATAAAGCGCAGGGACTCATCTCGACGCTGCTGGTTTCGCGCTTCGGGGGTGACCCAGCGCAGATTTATGTGCCGCTGCAGACCGTGCGCGACTACCTGTTCGTTGATGACTGCGCCGAGCTCGTGCTCGACTGCCTCGACCGCGCCTCCCGCGAGCCTGCTGGCACTGTGGTCACGAAGATCCTCGGCTCCGACCAAGCGGTCGACATCAGTTCTTTGCTGGCCTACCTGCGCTACGTGTCCCGTGCGCTGCCCGCGGTGACGATCGGCACTAGACCGTCGGCGCGTCTGCAGGCACCCGACTTGCGGGTGCGGTCCGAGGTCTGGCCGGAACTCGACAGGCGCGAGCGCACGCCCCTCGCCGCCGGTTTTCATGCCACGATGCTTGACGTGCTGCAGCAACTGCAGCACCGACCCCGCAGCCGCTCGGCCGACTGAGATGAGCAGCATGTCAACAACGACCGCTCCAGGGCCGACACTCCCCGGGCAGACCGGCGTTCTCGGGCGCCTCACGGCACATCCGCGGGTGCGCGAGGCCTCTGTCGTGGCCCTCCTCGTGATCGCGCTCGAGCTGATCATCTTCCGCGGCTACTTCTCCGGCTCCACGATCCCCGAGTTCGACTTCATGAGCGGCTACAACACCGAGGCGTACGCGTGGTGGAACGATGGCTCGTTCTTCGCCCCGACCCAGTGGATGCCCTACCTGTGGGGTGGCTACCCCTCGGTGTCGAACCTGCAGAACAGCTCCTTCTACCTGCCGGTGGGGTTCGCGTCACTGTTCGGTGGCTTCACCCTGCATGTCTCGGCAGCACTCTCTGCCCTGCACGTCGGCGCTGGCGCGGTGGGTCTTTACGTCTTTGCACGCCGCTGGGGGGCATCCATCGCCGTGAGCCTCGTCGGACTCTCGGTCTGGTTCTTCGCGGCTGGCTTCTTCTCAAACGCCACCCAGCCAGACATCGCGCGTGCCTATGCGTGGCTGCCGTGGGTCATGCTCGTCACCTCGGTGAAGTGGCCCTGGCACCGGCTGTTCGGTCCGCCACTGGCGCTGCTCATCCTCTGGCAGGCACTGCTGGGCATCTACCCCGGCATGATCGTGGCTCTCATCTACACACTGCCGGTGTGGGTCGTGGCCAACCAGCTCATCCAGCGTCCCCGGTTGAGGCAGTACCTCGTGCCACTCGTCATCGTCGGGGGCGCAGCCGCCCTGATGACTCTGCTGAGGTTCCTGCCGGCCCTGATCGAGCGTGGCGGGGCCGTGATGACCACCGGTGACCAGTCGGGCCTCAACCTCGCGACGATCGGTACCCTCCTCTATCCCTACAACAATCCGGCGATCGCCTCGTACGAGGTGATGCGGTCGTTCTTCCTGCCAGCGATCGTGCTTCCGCTCGTGATCTTTGGGCCGGTGCGCTCCGGTCTGGCGCGGGCGCTCATCGCGATCACGGTAGTGGCGGTGGCCTTCGGCGTACCGAACTGGCCGTGGCACGATGCGCTGTCAAACCTGCCGGGCATGGGACTCAGCCGATTCCGGCTCTCCGACTTCAAGTTCGTGATGCTGTTCGGGCTCGCGATGCTCGCACTTCTCGGGCTCGATCGGCTGTGGCGCGCGGGCTGGACCAAGGCCGAAGGTTCTGAGCGATCCCAGACCGGCACCTTCCGGTGGGTCGCACTGGGCGCGCTGGTGCTGCTCAATGCGGGGATGGCCGTGATCGGCATCCACTACGATTTCGAGCTCTGGGCGTCGCTGCCCCAATGGCTGCTGCTCGCTGCCACCTCGGTCTATGCGTGGTTCCTGTACTGCTCCGAACATCCGTTGCGCGGACGGGCGCTGACGGTGTCCACCGCCGTTCTGCTGGTCGCGGTCACCGTCTCCGGCACCATCTGGGCGTTCGCGGTCCCCGAATCGTGGCGTTCCGACCGCCCCGTCTCGGAGCAGAACTACTTCCAGGGCTCGGTCCGGTCGTTCATCGACAACGCCCAGCCGAATGCAATGGTGGCGCAACGGCCCGCTCGCACTTCCATCCCCGATCCGATCGGCGGGCTCGACGACATCCAGTGGCGCTTTGGCTCAGCCTTCTACTCGAACACTTCAGCGGTGCTCGGCTATGTGAACCTGCGCGGCACCCACACTTACGACGTGCAGAAGCACTGGCTCTACACCGGCGACGAGCAGGCCTCGCACCTTGCGGCGTTCTGGGATGCCCCCGGCGTCGTCATCGCGTCGCCCCCCGACAGCGTGCCCCTGCCCCTGGTGCTGGCCCAGTGCTCGGTCACGGGAGATTGCGGCGGTGGTCTCACCGTGAAACCCGTGTCCTACGACCGCACGGGCTCGTTCCGCTACGACGTCAGGGCAACCCAGACAGCCCCGGTCTCGCTCAACGAGGCCTGGTACTCCGGCTGGAAGGCGACGCTCTGCACTGCGGCTGGCACGGACTGCCGCGTGATCCCCACGGCGATGGGCAAGTTTGGCCAGATCACCCTGACCCTGCCGAAGGGTGACGCCCAGCTGCATCTGGACTACCGCCTCCCGGGCCTCTCGCTGGCCTGGGTCCTGTTTGCGGTCGGCATCCTGGCCACGGCGATACTGGTCGCGATCATGGCGATCGCGGGCGCGCGCGCCCGACGCCGAAACCGCGTTGAGCTGCCCAGCTAGCGCGAGGTTCGGGCGCATTCATACCGTGTGTGCTTAGGATGGCGGCATGGAAAGCGGGGGCAGAGCACGGATTCGGGCGGGCGTCCTGGCTATTGTTGCCCTGGTTGCCGCGACAGGACTGACTCTGGCACCGGTGGCTGCGCCCGCCGCATCTGCCGCTGATCTCTCACAGTTCCAGGCCGGCGACATCATTGACGACGCCACGTTCTTCAATCCCTACACGATGTCGGTGGCCGACGTCCAAGCGTTCCTAGATGCCAAGGTGCCGACCTGTGCGCAGAACTATGTCTGCCTCAAGGACTACACCGAGACCACCCGCGACCTGGCCGCCACCCCGATGTGTGCCGCCTATCACGGCGTTGCGAATGAATCTGCGGCCTCGATTATCGTGAACGTCGGCCGCGCGTGCGGCATCAATCCGCAGGCCATCCTCGTGACCCTCCAAAAGGAGCAGGCGCTCGTTACCGACACGTGGCCGGAGGCTTACGAGTATCGATCGGCAATGGGCGCGGGATGCCCGGACACCGCGGGTTGCGATGTCAACTACTACGGATTCTTCAACCAGGTGCACTACGGCGCCTACCTGCTGAAGCGGTACACGCAGCCGGCCGGCACCGGGCCCGGAACGGAGTGGTACACCCGCTACGACAACTGGTATCCGGTGGGTCAGGTCTCGAACGTGCTCTACAACCCCGACTCCAACTGCGGGAGTCTGCCGGTCTTGATCAGCAACTACGCCACCCACAGCCTGTATATCTACACGCCGTACACGCCCAACAAAGCGTCGCTCGACGCCGGCTACGGCATCGGGGACGGCTGCTCCACCTACGGTAATCGCAACTTTTACAACATCTTTACAGACTGGTTCGGCGCGGGCCGGGCAAGCTTTCAGGGAGTCGTGACGGGCGAGGATGGTGCACCGCTCGCGGAGGTCGCCGTGCACGCACGCAACTCCGCCGGAGCCATCGTGGGGCAGGCGTACACGAACGGGTCCGGCGGGTTCGTTATTTCGCACCTGGTGGCGGGTACCTACTCGATCGAATTCGACCGCGGACCCAACACGGCGTACGTGAGCGAGTGGCTTACTAACGCGCCCGACCAAGCGAGCAGCACGCCGATCGCGATCGCTGCCGGCCAGGCAATCACCGGCGTGAGCGCCGTGCTCCCGAAGCCGCGCTTCGCCGATGTTGCGCCCAACTCCGGCTTCTACCCCGACGTGCAGTGGATGGCGACCGCCGGCATCTCCTCCGGCACGGTGCAGCCCAGGGGACTGCCGCTCTACAAGCCTGTCGATGCTGTGAGTCGCCAGGCGATGGCGATTTTCCTCCTGCGCTTCTCCGGCCAGAGTTTCACTCCACCTGCGGAGCAGACCTTCGCTGATGTTCCTCCCGATAGCCCCTTCTACACCGCCGTCGAGTGGATGGCCGCCCACGGCATTTCCACCGGCACCGCGCAGCCCGCCGGCAAGCCGCTCTTCAAGCCGGTGGATGCCGTGAGCCGCCGGGCGATGGCGCTCTTCCTGGCGCGCTACAAGGGCGTTGATACCACGACGCCACCCGTCGCGCAGAGCTTCGCCGACGTCCCGGTGAGCGATCCGGCCGCCGCCGCGATCGGGTGGATGTCTCAGACCGGCATTTCGACGGGCACCGCCCAGCCAAGTGGCCTGCCCCTGTACAAGCCGGTCGATCCGGTGAGCCGCCAGGCCATGGCCGCCTTCCTTCACCGGCTCTTCGGGCTCTAGCGGGCAGCGTGCTCCAAAGGGACGGCCCAGCGGCAGAGGCCCTCTGGCATGCTTGGTTCTCATGTCCCTCGATGATCTGCTCGCCGCTGCTCTCGAGCGGTTGCGCGAGGTGCTCGGGGGTGCTCGCCGGGTTGCACTCGTGAATTTTCCGAACCACGGCAACCCCGGTGATCCGGGCCTGTGGCTGGGCACCCGGTCCCTGCTGCGATCGCTCGGGGTGCGCATCGTCTACCAGTCCAACCACTGGAGCCTCGATCTCGACGCCCTCGATCGTGCGATCGGCGATGACCCGGTGCTGATCAACGGGGGTGGCAACTTCGGCGACCTGTACCCGGGGCAGCAGGGGGCGCGCATGAAACTCATCGCCGGGTGGACCGGGCGAGCCCTCATCCAGCTACCGCAGAGCATCCAGTTCGCAGATCCGGCCAATGCGGTAGTCGTCGCCGATTCCATCCGAGCGCAGGGTGCGTTCACGATGATGGTGCGGGATGACCGTTCAGTGCGGCTCAGCCGCGACCTGCTCGGCATCGAGCCGGTGCTGAGCCCCGATCATGCGTTCGGGCTACATCCGTTGGCATCGAATTCTCCCCGCCGATGGGATGCTCTCTGGATGGCGTGGGGCCCGCACGCGGTCGAGTTCACTCCCGAGAGCCAGCCGATCGATCCGCCCGCCTGGGTTCACGTAGAGGACTGGATGGACGGCGCCGGGTCTGCCCATGAGCGCTTCGACACCATGGGACGCCTGGCCTGGCGCACGAACCGGGCGTTCGAATCGCGCTGGGGCCGCCCATCCATCCGGCGCGCGTGGCCCCTGCTGTCGGCGACGTTCGAGCCGCTCGCGCACCGCTGGTTTGGCCGGGGTGTCGACCTGGTCGCATCCTCGGGCATCGTCGTGACCAACAAACTGCACGGCCATATCGTCTCCACGATGCTCGGGAAGCCGCAGGTTGTGCTCGACAATTCGTACGGCAAGGTGAGCGGTGCGCTCGACACCTGGACTCGCGACCTGCCCGGTGTGCACGTCGCGCACGATGCGGCCGAGGCCCTTCGCATCGCGACAGGCCTGAGGGGTGCCCTATGAACGTCGTCGTCACACTGCTCGTGCGCGATGAGATCGACGTGATTGCGGCCTGCCTTGAGCACCACCTCTCGGAGGACGTCGCGACGATCATCGTCACCGACAATTCCTCCGTGGATGGAACGCTTGAGGTGCTCCAAGACTACGAGCGCGCCGGGCGTATCTTGCTCCTGCGTGAGTCCGGCGACGACTTCCGCCAATCCGAATGGGTCTCCCGGATGGCGCGCATCGCTGCATCCGACTACGCGGCTGATTGGGTTCTCAACATCGACGCCGATGAGTTCTGGCGGGCAAGCGATCCGCGACAGGGACTTCTGGATGTGCTGGCCGCCCAAAGCGCGGACACCGGCATGATTGTGGCGCGCCGCCACGACCTGAGAGGCCGGGGTGCGATCGACGGGGGATGGTTCCATCGGCTCAAGTGGCTCGACCGGCGCACGGTGAGCGAGCGCGGCACGCCGCTGGGCGTGAAGGTCGCGCATCGGGCATCCGTGAATGCCGTAGTCGCCATGGGCAATCACGACGCGTCAGGGGTGGTCGGCGCGCGCGTCGACTCCGGGGTGCTCGAAATTGTGCACGTTCCCCTACGCAGTTGGCAGCAGTTCTCGCGCAAGATTCGCGTGGGGGGTGCCGCCGTCGAGCGAAACTCGGCGCTGGCTGAGGATGCGGCGTGGCACTGGCGCGCGGACTACGCCCGGCTGCAGTCCGGGGAGCTCGAAGCCGAGTATTGGGCGCGGGCGCCGCGGCCCGGCGAACTGTTCCGTGGGCTCATTAGTGGGCGCTTCCGCCGCGAGCGCCGGCTGCAGCGCACGCTCTCGTCGATCTCCGCGGCGTTGCCCGATCGGCTGAAGCAGTCGTTGGCCGCGTGACGTCCCTAGAAATACATGAGGCCCCGTTGTGGGGTTCGCACGGGTGCAGTGTTGCCAGCTAAAGTGGGCCGACCGGCTGGATGGTGGCTGGTGCCACGGAGGAAGCTGTCATGCGTCGATTCGCTCTTGTGCGGGGGGCGCTCGCCGCATCCGCACTCGGCGCAGTGCTCTCCGCTGTCGTGGCCGTGCCGACGCAAGCGAGCGCCAGCATCCTGAACGTCGGCGCTGGACAGGCGTACGCCACAATCCAGGCGGCGGTCGATGGCGCTGCAAACGGCGACACCGTGCAGGTTCACGACGGAACGTATTCCGAGAACGTCATCATCAACGGGCTTGTGGCCGGCGGGAAGGCGATCAGGCTGATCGGCAATGTCGTCAATCCCGCAAACGTGAAAATCATCGAGCCCTCTGGGGGTACGAAGGCGATGATCTACGTCTACCAGACCGCAAGCACTTCGGTCGAGGTCGCCGGATTCACTCTGTCGGGCGGCAACACGGTGGCCGGTCAGGGCGGCGGCATGACGATCGAGCGCTCCAGCCCGAACGTGCACCACAACATCATCGAGAACAACAATGCCGCGCTCGGCTACGGCGGCGGCATCTTGATCAACACGAACGCGAACCCGTTCATCCACGACAACATCGTGCGCAACAACCACTCGCGCGACGGCGGCGGTGGCATTTTCATGATCACAAACTCGGCTCCGGTGATCGTGAACAACCAGATCACCGGAAACACCACGTCAGGCTGGGTCGGTGCTACGGGCGGAGGATCCACCGGCGGCGGCATCTACCTGCTCAATAGCCCGTCGAACACGGCAGCATACGTGCAGCCCGTGGTGCTCGGCAACACGATCACGGGTAACACCGCGGCTTTCGGCGGCGGCGGCATGGTGATCGGAACGGGCATCAGCGCGCTCGTACAGGACAACACGATCTCCGGTAACACGGGACCGTATGGCGGCGGCATCCAGATCGAGTCGGTGACGAGCCAGCCGATCATCGAAGGCAACCGGATCACGGGCAATAACGCCCCGAAAATCGGGACGGACGCCGGAGTGGGCGGGGGCATCGCGGTGTTCAACATGTCGAAACCCACCATTTCCGGCAACCTCATCACCGACAACGCCGCGGGTCAATACGGTGGCGGCATCGCCGCGGCGGAGAACTCGATTTCGACGATCACCGGCAACACGATCGCGCGGAATGGCGCAGATCCGCTGAACCAGTACAACAGCGCGGACGGTGGGGGGCTTTTCGTGTCACAGGCATCCGTGACTGTCACCGACAACCTCTTTGATTCGAATACCTCCGATCTCGGTGGCGCAATGGCTTTGGAGGGCGCGACGTTCAACGCCAGCATCGTGCAGAACACGATCGTCAGGAACTCCACCCACGGCGGCTATGCGGGCGGCATCTTCGTGGGTTACACGTCCACGTCGCAAGTCGCCATAGTGAACAACCTATTCTCGCTCAACAAGGCTGAGGCCGTGTACGAGGAACACTCGCTAGCCCGGATGGACAACAACTTCTTCGGAGCAAACGGCACCCCCGGCACCTTCTACTACAACAACGAAGCGAACCCGCTCAACACCGCCGCCACAATTAACTCCAGCGCGAACGTGAACGCCACCGGCAACGTCGACGGGAATGCGGGCTTCACCAACGCGGGCGCGGGCGACTTCAGTCTCACGTCGACATCAAAAGCGATCGGTATCGCGACGACGGCATACCCGTTGCCCGCCGTGCTCCTCGACATCCGCGGCGTCTCGCGCCAGCCGGGGCCAGCAGATGCCGGTGCCTACGAGTACGCCGCATCCCCGGTAGTGCAGTCGATGCCGGTGCTCTCCGGCATAGCCGAAGTCAGCCAGAGCCTCGCGGTCACGCCGGGAACGTGGGGAACCGCCCCGGCCACCATCAGCTATAAGTGGCTCGTGAACGGCATCCCGGTGGCCGGGGCCACCGGCCCGAGCTACCTGCCCCGTGTCGCCGACGTGGGCGGATCGATCACCGTCACAGTGACCGCCACGAACTACGGTGTGGACAGCAAGTCGAAGACGATCGGTCCCGCCGGCCCGGTCACGCGCGGCGCGCACTTCGCTGACGTGCCGACAGGGAGTCTTTTTTCCAGCCCGATCGACTGGATGTGGATGACGAACCTCTCCACGGGTACCAGCAACGATCCCTACGCGCCGCTCTACAAGCCGGTCGACGCGGTATCGCTTCAGGCTATGGCGGCGTTCCTCTACCGGTTGAGTGCGGACACGACCTTCACGCCACCGGTCGATCCAACATTTGCTGACGTGCCGACGACATCCCAGTTCTATCTCCAGATCGAATGGATGGCAGCCAAGGGCATCTGGGCTGGCACCGCGCAACCCACCGGCAAGCCGCTCTATAAGCCAATCGACTTCGTCTCGCGCGAAACGATGGCCCTGTTCCTCGCACACTACGACCACATCGACCTCTCGACGCCGCCGACCGTTCAGAGCTTCGCGGATGTCGCGGTCGGCCAAAACGCCGCCGCCGCGATCGCGTGGATGGCACAGACCGGAATCTCTACCGGTACCGCGCAACCGTCCGGACTGCCGCTGTACAAGCCGGCCGATCCCGTGTCGCGGCAGGCGATGGCGGCGTTCCTCTACCGGCTGGCGCACCTCTAGATTTCTTTGCACGCGCGGTCCGGTCCTGACGAAAGAGTGAACCTATGAATAGCAGCACCCTCGTCCCAATCACGAGAGCTCGCAGGCGACGTCTCGCAGCCGGCGCGACCGGTGCGTTGGTCCTCTCCACCGTGATGATCGGCGGCGGAATGGCCCCCTCAGCGCAGGCCACGGTTGCACCACCGATAGCGGACGGCGTCTACCTCGATGGTCCCGGCTGGGCCGCGCCGGACAGTGATGTGGGGCTGGCTTTCGTCGGGGATCAGGGTTGTGCCACGTCAAAGGTGTATGCGTTCGTCCAGGGCGCTACCTCGGTTTCGCTCACCGCAATCGGATCTGGTTTTCCTAACTGGGGCGTGGTGAATGGGGTTCACCTTCCTGCTTCGGTTAGCGGGGACGGGTCGATTGTGGTGTCGTGTCTGGCGGCTGATAACTCGACGATCTCGGCTAGTGTGCCGATCACAGTCACCGGGACCCAGCCCGACTCGACTTATCACACGCCGTCAATGCTCACCCTGGATCGGCCGACCGGGTCGAACACCGTCACTCTGAGCAAAGTCGGCTATTTGACGGGCGAAACAGTCACAGTCACCCTGTACGACGAGTCGCTCGATGTGGGCGGCAACTTCGCGGCGGCTGTGTTGGCGCCGGTGGCCGTGGTTGCGGATGGGGAGGGTGCCATCACGACGCAGATCACCGTTCCGACCAGCTGGGGCGCTGACCTTCAGGTGCTCATCTCGGCGACGACGAGCAGGCGTGTCTTCGACTCCTATGGGAGCGTTTCGGTTTCCACACCCAATCTGACGTTCGTTGCTCCTGCAACTGCGGATGCGGGAGGCCCGCTTTCAGTATCGGGCACGGACTATGTCGCCGGGGAGTCGGTAGTGGTCGCTTTACATTCGGCCCAGGTGCCCGCCCTTATATTGGGCACGCTGATTGCGACTGCGGACGGCTCGATCGCCGGGACGGTCACTTTGCCTTCGAGCGTCGCGCTCGGGAGTTACCGCGTGTGGGCCGGGTCTAAGACTTCGGGATACACCCTCCAGAATGCTCCTCTGACGGTCGTGGGGCCGATCTTTGCGGACGTTGACCCGACGAGCCCGTTCTACAACTACGTGCAGTGGATGTCTGCATCCGGGATTTCGACGGGCACGGTGCGGCCTTCGGGTAAGCCTCTTTATAAGCCGGTGGATGCGGTGTCGCGCCAGGCGATGGCGTTGTTCTTGTATCGCTTGTCAGCTGAGACGTTCGTGCCTCCGGCGACGCAGACTTTCGCGGATGTGCCGCCGGCGTCGCCGTTCTTCACGGCGGTGGAGTGGATGGCGAACCGGGGTATTTCCACGGGAACGGTGCAGCCTTCGGGTAAGCCGTTGTATAAGCCGGTGGATCCGGTGTCGCGGCAGGCGATGGCGTTGTTCCTGGCCAGATACGACCACATTGATGTGTCGACTCCGCCGGCCACGCAGAGTTTCGCCGATGTGGCCACGAGCCTGCCGAACTTTGCTGCCGCGATCGGGTGGATGAAGTCCACCGGTATCTCCACGGGCACCGCCCAGCCGTCAGGGTTGCCGTTGTTCAAACCGGTGGACCCAGTCTCACGTCAGGCGATGGCCGCGTTCCTCTACCGACTCGCCCACCTGGCTTCGTAATTGGGGTGCGCTTGCTGCCCGTAGTGTGACGATGCCGGTGGATGCGGTGTCAAGACAGGCGATGGCGATGTTCCTTCCGGTTCGCCGATTTACCCGGCAGTCGAATGGATGGCGAACCGCGGCATCTCGATGGGTACCGCTCAGTCGGCTGGCCTGCCGCTGTTCAAACCGCTGGACCCGGTATCTCGGCAAGCGATGGCTGCGTTCCTCTACCGTCTCGCGCACCTTCCGTGATTCGGGAACGTCGACCGGTTACGACGACGAATGCAGTGAGAAGAGCGGTCAGCAGTGCGCCCACCCCGAACAGGATCCACGCGAGCGCAAGACCCGGTAATCGGTAGTCCAGCACCAGCAGCGAGTGACCCTTCGGCAGGTTCGTCGTGAGCTGGCCGAAGGATCCGGATGCGGTGGCAAGAGCCGTGCATCCGGTGCCGTCGGCGGCGCACAGCTTTGCCTCCCAGCCGCGGTACCACGCCTCGTTCAGCATCACGCCCGTCGCCGCGGTCGCGGTCACGTCGAACTCAGCGTGACCGGAGTTGTTCCATGCGACGGGCTTCACTGTTAGGTCTGAGCCGCAGTTGCCCGAGGAAACGCAGCGGCTAACCCTGGACTCAGATGGCACCGAATCCGGTGCACCTGAGATCACAACGCCCGCCGCCTGCCAGAACGAGCGGATACTCGGGGCATCCTGATCACCCGCGTAGAGGCGGGCGCGGATCAACTCGAATGTCTCCACGCCGTTCAGGTCGATGTAGCCGGTGACTGCGGGGGCGTTGCGGTAGAACGCGGTCTCGTACTGCCAGTAGATGATGTGCTGGTCGTCGATCGGAGTGGGTGCAGACTGCCGCACGGGGCGCTGGCTCACGGTGCCGCTCGGCTCAGCTGACGCGATCAGGTTGTCCACCGAATTCCCGTAGTAGGCCAGCTCCGCGTTGACCCGGGCCGCGCGCCAGGTACTCGTGACGCCGAATGCCCCCACGACACCGGAGAGAGCGACCACACACACCGCGCCAATCGCGACCGTGCGATAGTCGAACCGCGCGCGCGGCCAGAACGCGAACCCCCAGGCGACCGTCGCAGTGCCGGCCAGAAGCATCCATTGAGGAATCGTGGCGGCCGGGGCGAAGTCATAGTGATGGCCGACCACGGCGAAGCCACCCACGAGTAGCGCGAGCAGGGCTCCGACGATCCACGCTCGAGCTGACACGCGTGGTCCGCCGGGACGAGCGGATGCTGCGGGGTCGGCCACGAGCCGCACGAGTCCCTGTGTGCCGAGCATGAGAAGTCCGAACACCAGCACGGGCTTGAAGTCGGAGGAGACGAACGAGCTCGCTCCGAGTCCGGGCAAATTCGTTACTGCAGCGTGCCACGGCCAGATCGGTAGTCCCAGTAGTGCCGAGAGCACGACCAGACCGCTGAGAGACTGCACGATCCGGCTGCGCCAATCGGCGAAGGCGATGAGCGGCAGGAATAGCGCGGGCAGGAAGTACGACTGCAGCACCACCAGCGAGACGAGTTGTTCGTTGTCATAGGGGTACAGCAGAGTGCCGATCGTCGCGAGACTCACCGCGGACTGGTCGGTAGTGTGCCCCGCGAAATGACCACGCTCGATGACACCGGGGAGCAATCGCACGAGGGTCAACAAACCGGCGGCGACAACTGTGACCACGAGGGGGAGAAGGTAGGAGCGCAGTCGTGGCCGCACGAGCACGACGTTGAGCACGATCCAGGCCCCCACCAGCCACGCGAGAGCGAGTGACATACCCACCGGCATGGCGAGCACGGACTGCCACAGCACGAGCACGGCGAGAACGGGTGCCCATGGCCGGAACCATGGCCAGCGGGCGGATGTGACGAGCAGGATCCATGGCAGCCAAGCCCACCCGCGCGAGACATCGACCTGCGTGGCGTTGGAGTAGAACCCGGCTGCAAAGAACCATCCGACGAGCGGTACCAGTGAGAGCGAGACTCCCAGTCCCCAGCGACGGGCAAATACGTACGCACCGGCAGCCCCGAGCGCGACATGCAATGCGGCGACCACGGCGGCAGAGTGCAGGGTGAAGGGGCCGAACAGCGAGGCGAGCCCCACCGGCAGGTAGAAGGAACTGTTCTGCAGGTTCGACACGGCCGGATAGCCGCCCCAGAGGTAGGGCATCCACTGCGGCGGTGCAAAAAACGAGCCCGAGTGCCACCACGCGTACGCTTCGGCGTTCGACGCACCCATGAAGTCGTACTGCGGGATGATGCCACCCCCAAACCAACTGCCGAACACGAGCACCTCGAGCGCCAGCAGAACTGCCAGCACGACGAGAACCTCTTGCGTGCGCGGGACCCACAGAACCTCGCGGAGCCCGGATGTGCGTCTCGCCTCTGCGCTGCGGTGCTTGCTCGGCTGCATCGATGCTCCTTTGTCAGGCCGTTCCCCACCTTATCGAGCAGTCGCCAGCACGTGGTGCACTGTGACCGCGCTTAGGTTCGGGGGTTTTCCGATGAACCGGCTGTGCGCGTGCCTGACAAAGTCTCAGACCAATAGGTGCCGCCGTGTTCCATGCCAGAACCCCTAAAGTGCGGTAGCGGAATGATCGAATCGACCCGGTCGGCGCGACGATCTCGGGCAACATCAAGAACGCTGCCAGCGCCAACCTGAGGGGCGTGTACATCTACGTCTATCCCTCGGTGAGTAATGGGAGCCGGTCGCCGAGTCCGCGTTGATCATGGTCGTGGCGGACTGCTACCTCACCGGGGTCTCGACTTGTCGAATGGACAAGCTCGTGAAGAGCCCTGTGTGGGAACATAACCTGGACAGCCACTGATCTGGTCGCCGGCCGTGTCTTCTCAACTAGCCGGCTTTTGTGTTACCGGAGCCCCCAGCCTCAGAAATTTAAGCCGCAGGCTGCTGCCCGCGAAGTCGGTGTGCGGCTGCGCGTCAGCTTTCCGGTATGTTGACGAGGGCTAAAAGCGGGTCTCAGATTTCTGCCTCTCAACCAAAAGGAACACCATGACTGTCTTCTCACGACGTTCCCGTGCTGTGGCCGCTATCAGCGTCTTGACCGTGCTTTTTGCGGTTGGTGGGGCAGCCACGACAGCCCTTGCGGTGTCCACAGCATGGTCGGCCCCCGCCAGTCTTTCCACGACCGGGCAAGACGCAAACCAACCGCAGATCACTCTGGATGGGTCAGGTCGTGCCACCGCCGTGTGGTACCGCTCCGACGGCAGCAACTACATTTTGCAAGCGAGTACTTCCCTCAACGGTGCAGCATGGTCGACCCCCGTCAATGTTTCCGGCGTTGGGCAAAACGCGGGCGACCTGCAGACCACTGTGGATGGCTCAGGTCGTGCCACCGCCATCTGGACTTCCTTCAACGGCGCCTACATCAGTGCGCAAGCGAGTACTTCCCTCAACGGTGCGGCATGGTCGACCCCCGCCAATGTCTCCGGCGCCGGGCAAACCGCAAACACCCCGCAGGTCACTGTGGATGGGTCGGGTCTAGCCACCGTCGTATGGCAAGGTTTCGACAGCACGAGCTTCATTGTGCGAGCGAGTACTTCTCTCAACGGTGCAGCATGGTCGGCGCCCGTCGATCTTTCCACCGCCGGGCGAGACTCATACAACCCGCAGGTCAGTGTGGATGGGTCGGGTCGTGCTACCGCCGTATGGACCCGTTCCGACGGCAGCAACCGTATTGTGCAGGCGAGTACTTCCGTCAACGGTGCTGCATGGTCGACTCCCGTCGATCTTTCTACCGCCGGGCACACCGCATACCTCCCGCAGATCATTGTGGATGGTTCAGGTCGTGCCACAGCCGTATGGGAGCGCTTCGACGGCAGCAATGAAATTGTGCAAGCGAGTAGTTCCCTCAACGGTGCTGCATGGTCGAGCCCCGCCAATGTCTCCACGGCCGGACAATACACGTACAGCCCGCAGGTCACGGTGGATGGGTCAGGTCTTGCCACCGCTGTATGGGAAGGCAACGACGGCTCCCACAACACTGTGCAAGCGAGTACTTCCCTCAACGGTGCCGCATGGTCGAGCCCGGTCAATCTTTCCGCCGCCGGGCAAAACGCAAACAACCAACAGATCAGTGTGGATGGGTCGGGTCTTGCTACCGCTGTATGGCAACGCTTCGACGGCACCAACGACGTTGTGCAAGCGAGTACGTCTCTCAATGGTTCAGCATGGTCGACCCCTGTCGATCTTTCCACTGCCGGGCAGGGCGCATCCCTCCCGCAGATAACCACGGATGGGTCGGGCTTTGCCACCGCCGTATGGCTTCGCTCCGACGGCACCAACAATATTGTGCAGGCGAGTTTCTTCGACAGCCGCGCGGAGAATCCGACCTTCGCGGATGTGGATCCGTCGAGTTCCTTCTACACGTATGTGCAGTGGATGGCAGCAACCGGTATCTCCACCGGTACTGCGCAGCCTTCTGGTAAGCCGCTGTATAAGCCGCTCGATGCGGTTTCTCGTCAGGCGATGGCGTTGTTTGTGTACCGTCTTTCGACTGAGTCGTTCATACCTCCGTCTGTGCAGACTTTCGCTGATGTCGCACCAGGCTCACCGTTCTATACAGCTGTTGAGTGGATGGCCAACCGGGGTATCTCCACCGGAACGGTGCAACCTTCAGGGAAACCGTTGTTCAAACCCTCGGATCCCGTGTCCAGGCAAGCGATGGCATTGTTTCTGGCCCGCTACGACCACATTGATGTGTCTACCGCGCCGACCACACAAAGTTTTGCTGACGTGCCCACAAACCTTCCCAACTTTGCTGCCGCGATCGGGTGGATGAAATCCACCGGCATCTCCACGGGCACCGCCCAACCCTCCGGGTTGCCGCTGTACAAGCCGGTGGAGATACCGGTGGATTTCATCCACCCGATCGCGGCAGCAAAGTTCGGCAGGTTTGTGGGCACATCAGCAAAACTTTGTGTTGCCGGAGCGGTAGACACATCAATGTGCTTGTAGCGAGCCAGAAACAATGCCATCGCTTGCCTGGACACGGGATCCGAGGGTTTGAATAACGGCTTACCCGAAGGCTGCACCGTTCCGGTTGAGATACCCCGGTCAGCCATCCACTCAACAGCTGTATAGAACGGTGAGCCCGGTGGGACATCAGCGAAAGTTTGCACGGCCGGAGGTATGAACGTCGCAGCCGAGAGACGGTACACAAATAATGCCATCGCCTGCCGAGAAACCGCATCGAGCGGCTTATACAGCGGCTTACCAGAAGGTTGCGCAGTGCCGGTGGAGATACCCGTTGCGGCCATCCACTGCACATATGTGTAGAAGGGACTAGACGGGTCGACATCTGCGAAGGTCGGATTCTCCACGCGGCTGTCAAAGAAGCTCGCCTGCACAATGTTGTTGGTACCGTCGGAGCCCTGCCACACGGCGGTAGCAAAACCTGACCCATCCGTGGTGATCTGCGGGCGGTCTACGTCTTGCCCGGCGGTGGAAAGATCGACGGGGGTCGACCATGCTGCACCGTTGAGGGAGGTACTCGCCTGCACAATGTGGTTGGTACCGCGGTAGCCAAGCCATACGGCGGTAGCAAGACCTGACCCATCTACAGTAATCTGCGGATCGTATGCATATTGCCCGGCCGTGGAAACATTGGTAGGGGCCGACCATGCTGCGCCGTTGAGGGACGTACTCGCCTGCACAGTGAAGTTGGTGCCATCGACGCGGTCCCAGACGGCGGTGGCAAGGCCTGACACATCCACAGTGATCTGTGGGCTGCCGTCTCCCTCGGCGATGGAAAGATCAACGGGGATCGACCATGCTGCACCGTGGAGGGAAGTACTCGCTTGCACAAAATAGTTGGTGCCGTCATGGCGGTGCCATACTGCGGTGGCGCGACCTGACACGTCCACAGCGACCTGCGGGGAGGATGCGTCTTGCCCAACGGTGGAAAGATTAATCGGGATCGACCATGCTTCACCGTTGAGGGAAGTACTCGCCTGCACAATGTGGTTGGCGCCGTCGTAGTCTTGCCAGACGGCGGTGGCAAGACCTGACCCATCCACAGTGATCTGCGGGAAGGATGCGTCTTGCCCAGCGGTGGAAACATTGGCGGGGGCCGACCATGCTGCACCGTCGAGGGAAGTACTCGCCTGCAGAATGAAGTTGGTGCCGTCGTAGCGATCCCACACAGCGGTGGCAAGACCTGACACAGCCACAGTGATCTGCGGGTTAGATGCGTCTTGCCCGGTGGGGGAAAGATTGGCGGGGGTCGACCATGCTGCACCGTTGAGGGACGAACTAGCTTGCACAATCCTGTTGGTGGCGTCGTTGCCCCGCCACACCGCGGTGGCACGACCTGACCCATCCACAGTGACCTGCGGGTTGTATGCTTCCTGCGTTGTGGCGGAAAGATCGGCAGGGGTCGACCATGGTGCACCGTTGAGGGAAGTACTCGCTTGCACAACGTAGTTGGAGCCGTAGTGGTCTTGCCATACGGCGGTGGCGCGACCTGACCCATCCACAGCGACCTGCGGGAAGTTTTCGCTTTGCGCGGCGTTGGAAACATTGACTGGGGTCGACCATGCTGTGGACGTTGCAAGGGCTGCCGTCGATGCCCCACCAGCAGCGAAGAGAACCGCTAGGACGCTGATGCCCGCCACCGTGCGCGAACCTCGTGAGAAGAAAATCACTATGTTCCTTCTTGTCGAAAGATACAAACCTGAGAACCGCTCTTGGTTCTCGTCAACATACCGGAAAACCGGGACGCAACCGCACACCGACTTCATGGGCCGCAGCCTGCTGCCTAGATTTCTGAGGCTGGGGGGACTGGTGCTCCAGGAACACAAAAGCCTGCTGGTAAGAAGACACAGCTGGCGACTAGATCAGTGGCGGTCTAGATGTTGTTCCTATCGACGGCTCTCCACAAGCTTGTCCATTCGACCAGTCGAGATCTCGGTGAGGTAGCAGTCCGTCAGGACCGTGATCAACGCGGACTCGGCCTGTTTGCGGCGTTCCATCCGCTGCCAAAACGTTGCTACGCGGCGCTCTCGCGAACAGGCAGCCGGTTCGCAAGTCGCTCCTGACCACCATTTTCGTAAGGTTCCCCCAACGGGCAGATTCGAAGTGCCCCCCCTCTCCGGAGGGCGAAACAGAGAAGCGCTGGGGGTCAAAACTGCCCCAACTCCGTCCTATTTGCTGGGGTTTAGAGTGACCTCAGATGCGCTCGGTGACCCCGCGCGTGCCTCAGTTGTTGCCATTCTGTTGCCACTGAGCCGATTGACCCATCGCCTCGGGGGATGCCGAAGTCTAAGATCGAGGATGAGAAGGAGGCGATCATGACCAAGCAAGCTATCGATGCTGTTGCGGCGTGGCGCACCCTCGAGCCTTCAGAGAAGTTGCGGATTCGACAGTCAGTCGTCATTGATCGTGTTGTGGCGAGCATGGCGATGGAAGGTGAGCCGGTATCTCAGGAATGGATCGATCAGGCGAAAGCCCGGCGAGCTCAACTCGTAGCTTCGACACCTCCCGAGGCCCGCTAACCTACGCGGAGCTATCAGATGCGATAGCTCCCCATCTGGAGGCCTTGCTGGACGACGTCGTCCGCGGCGAGTTCGCGAGCAGGCCATTCGACGAGCAATTGATCAAGGACTTCCACAGCGCGTTTCTGCTCCCATTGCTGCCGAAGATGGCAGGGTCGTGGCGAACGATTAGTGTTCAGGTTGGCAACCACGTTCCGCCTCAGCCGTGGGAGATCCCGGTGCGTATGCGCAACTATGTCGAAAACGTCAATGCTCGAATCCGGGGAGCGAACACCTTCGAGTTGCAGGTCGAGGCGCTGGCATACGCGGAAGGCGAGTTGCTGCATGTGCACCCGTTCGAGGACTTCAACGGCAGGGCGACCCGCGCAGTTCTGATCGAGCTGATGGGGCGTTTCGATATCCCCCCTGTTGAGGTGGCAGTTGAGCGCGGCAGCGCCGAATTTGCCTCATACGTGAGAGCGCTCGCCGAATACGACAACGGCCGGCTGCAACCCTTGGTCGGATTCTGGGACGCGCGACTGCAGCGTGGGTTGGACGAGTTCGGCTCAGCGCCTTAGGTCGTCGCCGATGTCTATCGCGTGTTCTTCGCCAGCCATCGCTGCCTCACTTCCTCGAGTGCGGCAAGGCCAGCTGAGCGCTCGCGGGTTGAGGTGCTTCGCACGAGGTCGGCAGCGATCACGGCGTCCGGTGCGTAGCGCCCCTCGAATTCCAGCGAGTTAAGGCGCTCATAGATCGTGACGTCCCCATCGTTGTCAGCCGACAGGAGGTGCCTTCGTGCGAACGAATCAAGTGTCTCGTTGTTGCGGAGGTACCCCTCGACGATTTGGGTTTGGCTGGTGAGTTCAGTGTCGATCGCGTCTGCAGCGCTCCTGCCGGTGAGCGCAAGTTCGCTGGCGGTCTTGGCATTTGAGTCGGCGGTGTAGCGGTGCCCGACTGTTCGGGAAGCGACTTTGCGAGCGATCTCCTCCGCAGTGCTCGTTCGGATACGTCGACGAATTCGCGCCAACGTGCTCTGCGAGAGTCCCGTGGACGACTGGCCAGAAAGTTCGCCGAGCAGAGCCCAGGAGGATGCGGCTGACCACGTGCGCCCTGCCCCTGTGTTCAGCGACCGGCGCTCGCTGATTGAGCGGGGTGTGACGAGCCAGGTGCCGTCGGAGAGTTGCTCTCCGGAGAGCTTGCCAGCTCGCAGGAGGTCTGTGACTTGGCGTTGAGACACGCCGAGCGCCCGGGCGGCGTCCTTCGTCATCAAGCTATCCATGTCATTTCACCTCCGTGATCAGAGCAATTATGACATGCTCGAATTGCGGCTGAAAGGTTGGTCCCGGAACTTTCTTTGCCTATTCCAAGGGCTGGAATACCCAAAGGAATAGTTTGCGTTGCATTTTTGCTGATCAGCCGCCACCCCCGCGCTGCGCGCGCTTTCCAACCTCCCACACCCCTCGCAAGCTCTTGGAGTGGGAGGTTGGAAAGTAAAAAGACGGCGGCAGGTAAGCAAAAAGAAAGAAGAGGGCACACCGAGCGAACAAGAGGAGTGGTCTATATATAGGGGCGGACCGGAAAGTTGTTCAACGATTGTGACGGTCGGATCGATAGTTTCAACACAAAGGAGTACAGCCAGTGAACGATTCGGAACAGCGCGAGGCCGTGATCGCACGCGCGCGAGGGTTGTTTGAAATTCCAGACTTCGACGAGATCATTCGACTGGTCGCCCTCCCTGACGTACGGGACGAACCGGACGCAATATTTCTATTGGCACTCGTTGAGGAGGGCATCGGCGAGGCCGAACGTGCCTTGGCGGCTGCGCATAGGTTGATCGATATCGGTGACGAACGGGGTGCCGCGACCGTGGCTGAACGGTTGTGGAATGCCGATCGAATCGAAGAATCGCTTCAGTGGTTTGAGCGTGCCATTGCTGGTGGCGACAGGGAGGCCGAACTGAACTTTGCCCGTGGCCTGCTTTGGCTAGATCGTCGCGATGATGCCGTTGTGCACCTCAAGTCGCTCATAGCCGACGACGACTGGATTGGCGATGAGGCCTCTGGAGTCCTTGGATTGGTTATGGCGGTGGGTGGGGACCTAGGTACACAAACCGTGTCGTGGCTGAAGCGTGGCCAAGTCCGCGAACCTGACGCAAGGGCGTGGCTAGGTGTAGTTCATCTCAATCGCGGTGGGATTCGCCGAGGAGTGGCGCTCTTGGAATCTGCGCTGGCCGATGGCTCGACACATGCCTCCGTGAAGCTGGGCAACTACTACCTTGACGAAGGTCAGCTCAGGGACGCTGAACGTGCCTACCGCGTCGGCGTCAGCGGTGGCGACGTATTCGCGAGATTCAACCTTGGGAAAATGATTCACGAGAATTTCAGCGCTCGGCGACGAGAGGCACTCCGTCTCATAAAATCGGCCGCGCAAAGTGGCGATGTCGTGGCGAAGGCTTGGTTTCGTCGGCACTAGTGGTTCTGCCATCGGCGGCCGAACGTACTATCGAATCATGGGAAGCATGAGCGCGTACCAAACCACGTCAGGCAAGCGCTACCGAGCCCTGTTCCGAAAGCCCGACCACGCACAGACGCAGAAGCGTGGTTTCAAGACCAAGCGCGAAGCTGAGCTGTTCCTCGCGAGCGTCGAGATCGACAAGAGTCGCGGTGCCTACATCGACCCATCGAAGTCGCGTGTGCTCGTGGGGGAGTGGCTCGGCGCCTGGATGGATGGCCGCGCCGACTGGCGGGCAACATCACGAGAGCGAGCTCGCGGAATAGTTGCTCTTCACATCAAGCCCGCGCTTGGCGGGTACCCGCTCGGCTCGTTAACCCATGGCGCGGTTCAGGCATGGGCCGGTGGCCTTTCTAGGACCCAGTCAGCCTCAAGCGTGCGCAAGATTGTCAACGTGATGTCCGGCAGTCTCCAGATGGCGGTGAAGGACGGACGGCTTCCAGCCAACCCGGCCCGTGGGCTGAATCTCCCCAAGGTCGGCAAGCCTGCCAAACGGTATCTAACCCACGATGAAGTCCGGGATC
>JAYSPT010000138.1:0-37083 GCA_043721995.1 Salinibacterium sp.
ATCTCACCGAGCACAGCGTTCGCCGCGGCCGTGGCGAGCGGATTACCGCCGAAAGTGCTGCCGTGCTGGCCGACCGTGAGCAGGTCGGATGCTTCGCCGAAGGTAATGAGCGCGCCGATCGGCACGCCGCCGCCGATACCTTTAGCCACAGCGATCGCGTCGGGCACAATGCCGTACTGCTGGAAAGCGAACCACGAACCTGTTCGTCCTGCGCCGGTCTGGATCTCGTCCACGATGAGGAGCGCACCATGTTTTTTGGTGATCTCTCGCGCAGCCTCGAGGTAACCCGCGGGCAGGTCGATTACTCCGGCTTCACCCTTGATCGGTTCGACGACGAGGGCCGCAACATCCCGCCCCATCGCATTCTCGAGGTCTTGAATTCTCGACTCGATGTGCTCGACGTTGGGCAGCAGGGGCTCGAATGGCTCGCGAAGCACTGCCTTGCCCGTGAGCGAGAGTGAGCCCATCGTGCGCCCATGGAAAGAGCCGATAAGCGAGAGAATCCTCGGGCGACCGGTGCGCCGCGCGAGTTTGATTGCAGCCTCGATCGCCTCGGCTCCCGAGTTGCCAAAGAAGACACGGCCCTGATCCCCCGCGCCGGAGATGCGCAACAGACGCGCAGCGAGCTCAAGTTGCGGCGGACTCGCAAAGTAATTGGAGACGTGCACGAGCGTCGCCACTTGGCGGCTCACCGCCTCGACAAGCGCGGGATGAGCATGCCCCAGCGCGCTCACGGCGATGCCGGAGAGGAAGTCGAGGTAGCGCTTGCCTTCCGAGTCCCACACGTAGCAGCCCTGGCCGCGTACGAGCTCGGCCATCGGAAGTGCGGCCGATTTCATGATTCGCGTCGAATAGTCCCTCTTCCAGTCGCTCATATCGGTACCACCTCGGTGCCAATACCGCTCGGGGTAAAAATCTCGAGCAGGATCGAGTGGCGTTCTCGACCGTCGATGACCGCAGCCTTGGGAACTCCACCGGTTACCGCTTCCAAGCAGGCAGCCATCTTCGGGATCATGCCCGACTCCAGACTCGGTATGAGGGCTTCGAGCTCGCTCGTCGTGATGACCGAGACCAGCGAGTCGCGGTTGGGCCAGTCCCGGTACAGACCAGCCACATCGGTGAGGATAACGAGCTTTGCTGCTCCCAGCGCGACTGCGAGCGCCGCGGCGGCCGAGTCTGCGTTCACATTCAGCAGGCCGGTTTCGCCACGCTCAACCGCAACGCTCGAGACCACCGGGATCTGGCCGGCATCGAGTAGGTCGCGAATGGCAACCGGGTCGACTGCGACCACGTCGCCGACCAGTCCGAGGTCGACTAGTTCGCCGTCGACGATCGCCCCGCGCCGCACTCCCGTGAAGAGGTCGCGTTCATCGCCCGACAACCCGGTAGCAAGGTGCTCACCATGGGAATTGATCAGCGCCACGAGCTCGCCCCCTACCTGTTCGGCAAGCACTTGGCGCACAACCCCGATGCTCTCCTCGGTGGTCACGCGGTAGCCACCCCGAAATTCGCTCGGGATGCCCCGCCGAGTCAGTTCGGCGGTGATTTGCGGGCCACCCCCGTGCACGACGACCGGCCTCACACCCGCATAACGCAGATACACCATGTCTTCGGCGAACGCGCGCTTGAGGTGCTCATCGATCATCGCGTTGCCACCGAACTTCACCACGATGATCTCGTTGTGAAATCGCTTGAGCCACGGCAGAGATTCGATGAGTACTGCGGCCTTCGCGGCCGCCTGATCGTGGGAGAGGTCATGCGTCGAAGCCGGCATCAGCTGGCGTACGCACTGTTCTCGTGCACGTACTCGTGCGTGAGATCGTTGGTCCGGATGGTCGCTGTGGCACTGCCTGACTTGAGGTCGATCAGCAGGTCCACGCGGCGCGGCGTGAGATCTACTTGCTCGCGCGGGCGGTCCGGGGCACCCGCGTGGCAGACCCGCACCCCGTTCATCGAGACATCTACGTCGTAGGGATCGAACGCGGCATCCGTCGTTCCGATTGCGGCGAGCACCCTGCCCCAGTTCGGATCGTTGCCGAAAACCGCGGCCTTGAACAGGTTGTTACGGGCGACCGAGCGCCCGACCTCGACCGCGTCATCCTCCGTGAGTGCATTGATGACCTCGATATGGATGTCGTGGCTGGCCCCCTCAGCATCGCTCTGCAACTGCTCGGCCAGATCGAGACACACCGCCGCGAGCACGGCCTCGAAATCGGCCAGTGGCGGTTCGACGCCCGACGCGCCGGAGCACAGCAGCGATACCTGGTCGTTCGTCGACATGCACCCGTCCGAGTCGAGCCGGTCGAAACTCACGCGGGTTGCGTTGCGCAATGCGATGTCCAGCTCGGCGGAGCCCAGCAGGACATCGGTGGTGATCACCACGAGCATCGTCGCGAGACCCGGGGCAAGCATCCCCGCGCCCTTCGCCATTCCACCGACCGTGTAGCCGTTACCCCGTCTTATCGAGTGCTTTGGCTTCGAGTCCGTGGTCATGATCGCTCGGCCGGCGTCGTCACCGTGATCGCCGAGCGCAGCCGCGGCAGCGATTACCCCCGCGAGTACCTTGTCGAGCGGAAGCTGTTCGCCGATGAGACCGGTCGAGCAGACCAGAACGTCGCCCGCCGAAATGCCGAGCGCTTTGGCAACACCTTCAGCGGTCGAATGCGTAGCCTGAAACCCATGCGGCCCCGTGAAGCAGTTCGCCCCGCCGGCATTGAGCACGATGGCCGCGACACTACCGTCGGCGACAACCTGCTGCGACCATAGAATCGGGTTCGCTTTCGAGCGGTTGGTCGTAAACACTGCCGCAGCGTTCTTCAGCGGTCCGCGATTGACAACGAGCGCAAGATCCAGCGCACCACTTATCTTGAGGCCGGCGGCGACCCCGGCCGCCTCAAATCCCTTTGCCGCTGTGACGCTCACGGGGCAACACCGTCCACTGGGAGTCCGAGAGTTTCGTCGAAGCCGAAGGCGACGTTAGCCGACTGGATCGCCGCACCCGCAGTGCCCTTGACCAGGTTGTCGAGTGCGCTCACGACCACAAGCCGGTTGGCCCGCTCATCGACGGCCAGACCAATGAGGACCGTGTTGGCACCGACTGTGTCAGCGGTACGGGGGAACTCGCCTTTCGGAAGCAGATGGATGAACGGCTCGTGTCCATACGCTGCATCCCATGCGGCCCGCAACTGATCTTCCGAGACCCCCGGCATGATCGTCGCCGTGGAGGTTGCGAGGATACCGCGGGACATCGGAACGAGCACAGGAGTGAATGACAAGCTGGTATCTTTGCCGCCGGCAACGGCAAGGTTTTGTACGATCTCGGGATTGTGGCGATGAATCCCGCCCACTTGGTACGCGCTCGCTGAGCCAAGAATCTCGCTGCCAAGCAGTTCGGTTCTCAAGCTCTTGCCGGCGCCCGAGGTGCCCACGGCGAGCACGGCAACAAGATCACTCGCCGCGATGAGGCCAGCACGGATTCCTGGCGCGAGGCCAAGGGTCACAGCTGTTGCGTTGCATCCCGGAACTGCGATGCGCTTGGAGTCCTTGAGGTTGATTCGTTGGGTGCCGGTTGCGGTTGGAGAGGTACCCGCGAGCAGCAATTCCGGCATTCCATAATCCCAGGCGCCGAAATACTCACCGCCGTAGTACTGCTTCCAGTCCGACTCGTTCGTCAGCCGGTGATCGGCCCCGCAGTCAACGAGGAGCATGCCATCCGGCAGTTCCTTCGTGAGTTCGCCGGACTTACCGTGCGGGAGCGCCAAGAACACGACATCGTGACCGCTCAGTGTCTCAACGGTGGTCGGCTTCAGTTCCAGGTCGCCAAGGGAGCGCAAGTGCGGCTGCATCGACGAAAGGGCCTGCCCCGCATTCTGGAACGCCGTGACGGTGGTGACCGAGAATTCCGGATGCGCAGAGAGCATCCGGAGCAGCTCGCCGCCAGCGTAACCGCTGGCGCCAGCTACAGCGACTGACAAAGACATGGCTCCACCTTAACGAGAGGGACTGAACGGGACCTCGGCGGCGGCGGTGCGTGCGGCGGCTGTTGCCACGGGCGCGAAGCGTCGCCTAAAGTCGGCGGTCGGTGGCGCGTCGGGCAGTGGTGGGTCGGTCGGTGACAGGCCATGGGGTGCCGCTGCTCGGCACGCTGAGGACCAGCTTGGAGCTGTCGCGTGCGGTGGCGGGTGCGGTCACGTGATCATCGTAGCTGCCTCCCCTTGCAGGTCACGAATCGCACACTGAAGGGCAGCGGATGCTCGCCAGTGGTCCGGCACCCTGAAGGAGAATCTTGTGGACCTCGACGCCCTCACCAACATGATTCCAATTGACGACATCGCAAAAACGACCGGTGGCGATCCCAGCGTCCCGAAGCCTGCGGTCGCTGCGGCCGTTCCGGCAATGGTCGGAGGACTCGCGCACAACGCCAACTCGGATGGAGCATCGTCGGTCGAGAAGGCGGCGCCCGGAAGGTCTCGGCCGTTCTTGCGTTCTATTCGCGGAGAACTGCACCCACCTGAGCGCTCGCGAGCGCAACAGCCGCGTTCTTGGCCGCGGTCGCCTCGGCAGCGGTCAGCGTACGATCGGCAGCGCGGAATCGCAGCGCAAACGTGAGCGACTTACTGCCCTCGGGGATGCCGGTCCCCCGGTAATCATCGACGAGAGTAGCGTTCTCGAGAAGGTCGCCCGCACCCTCGACGATGAGTGCCTTCAGATCACCGGCGGGCACGGACGAGGAGACTACGAGGGACACGTCCTGCGTGGCCGCTGGCATCGAAACGATCGGGGCCGGGATCACTTGGGGCGAAGTAGCCCCGATCAGCGCGTCGAGGTCGATCTCGACCAGCGCCACAACCCGGGGAAGATCGTTCTTCTCAGCAAATACCGGCAACAGTTCTCCTGCGAAGCCGATTGACGTGTCGCTGACGAAGAGTTCGGCGGTGCGACCGGGGTGCAGAGCCTTGTGGCTTCCGGTCTTGACCGTGAGTTCAGCCGCGACCAGATTAGTCAGCTGGCGTGCGACATCGAGCGCGTCGCGAAGACCAACCGGAACCGCCGCCTGCCCGGGCTGCTTGGCGACAGAGTCGCCGACGAGCAGGGCTCCGACATGCCAGGGCTGCGGTGGAATGCTGGCGCGAAGTGCCGCCAAAGTCGCGCTATCCGGCATCGCGTCTCCGGCGGGCAGGCGATCACTGCCATATTCTGCCCCTGCTTTCGGAACGACAACCGTTCCGACCTCGAAGATCGCGAGATCAGTCATTCCGCGGGAAACATTACGCCGGGCCGTTGCGATGAGGCCCGGCCAGAGCGAGGTCCGCAACCACGCGGCATCTGGGTCGAGGGGATTCCTCAGCTTCATCGCGGGTACCCCGCCCGCCGCGGGTGAACCAAAGAGGTCGTTCGCGGCTTGCGATACGAACGGGTAGGCGAGTACTTCGGTGAGGCCCGAGGCCGCGAGACCATTCGCGGTAAGCCTTCGAAGCCGTTGTTCCCGCGTGAGGCCGCGCCCGGGCGGCGCTACCGGAAGGATCGACGGGATGCGGTCGTACCCGACAATGCGAGCTATCTCCTCGGCGAGCGTGGCGTCGTCGGTGAGATCGGGTCGCCACGGTGGTGGTGTGACGGCCCAGCCGTCATCAGCGAATTCGATTCTGGCACCGATCGCGGTGAGGGCTGCCGTGGTCTCGTCGGCCGAAAATTCCACACCGATGAGGTTCGGCGTGAACCGGTCATTCAGGTCGATGGCCGCAGGAGTGATCGAGTTGTCGAGAACCGAGCCCAGGAGATCGGCGGTGCCAGCCCCGAGTTGCACCAGAAGCTGCACGACGCGTTGCGCCGCCGGCGCAGCAACCGTGGGATCAACACCACGCTCAAATCGGCGGGAGGCCTCGCTCGGCAGCTTCTGTCGACGAGCCGTGCGCGCAATCGAGGTGGGCTCGAAATTTGCCGCCTCGACGAGCACATCGGTCGAGCCCGCACCGATCTCGGTGGAAGCACCACCCATCACGCCCGCGAGACCGATTGCTCCGGACTCATCGGCAATGACAAGATCTTCCGGGTCCAACGGTCGCTGTTTGTCGTCGAGAGTGATGAGCGTCTCCCCCGGCGTTGCCCGTCGCACAACGATGCCGCCCTGAATTTTTGCGAGATCGTAAGTATGAATGGGCTGGCCCAGTTCGAGCATCACGTAGTTCGAAATGTCGACAATGAGCGAGATGGAGCGGATGCCCGCGAGGGTGAGTCGTGCGACCATCCAGGATGGAGTGGGCCGGGTCGCATCCACCCCGCGCACAACTCTCGTGACAAACACCGTGGCACCGACTCGACCGCGCGCCGGCGTCCGGTCGTCGATGCTGACCGAGATGCCGGTGGGGGGCGTTGTCGGGAGCTCGACTGCAAGCGCCGGATCGCGGAACACCGCCCCGGTCGAGTTCGCGTACTCGCGCGCGATGCCCCGAATCGACAGCGCGTAGCCGCGGTCGGGCGTCACGTTAACCTCGACCGCAAAGTCATCCAGACCGAGTAGGGCAATCGCATCCGTGCCGACTTCGGGGTCGAGGCCCAGCGGTCTCAGCAGCAGGATTCCGGCGTGCTCCTCGCCGAGTCCGAGCTCACGCGCCGACGCGATCATTCCGTCGGACGTGTGGCCGTAGGTCTGGCGAGCAGCGATCGGAAACGGGCCTGGCAGTACGGCTCCGGGCAGGCTTACCACCACCTTGTCGCCGACGGCGAAGTTGTGTGCGCCACAGACGATACCGCGGGGCTGCGTCTCCCCAACATCCACCTGGCACCAGTTGATCGTCTTTCCGTTGGTCTGCGGCTCGGGAGTGAAGGACACCACGCGCCCCACGACGACGGGACCGGTGACATCGAATCGGTGAACGACTTCCTCTTCCAGGCCGACCTTGACGAGGGCGGCATGCACCTGTTCTTCCGTCACGTCGGCGGGAATATCGACGAACTCTCGCAACCAGCTGGTTGGCGCGCGCATCAGACTGAAAATCCGAACTGGCGGGAGAAACGGATGTCGCCCTCCACCATGTCGCGCATTTCACTCAGGTCGTTGCGGAACATCAGGGTGCGCTCGATTCCCATGCCGAACGCGAAACCCTGGTAGAGGTCCGGGTCAATGCCGGCCGCTCGAAGCACGTTGGTGTTGACCATTCCGCATCCGCCCCACTCGACCCAGCGTGCACCGCCCTTCGCATTCGGCTGCCAGACATCCATCTCTGCGCTGGGTTCCGTGAACGGAAAGTAGTTGGGGCGCAGGCGGATGCGTGCCTCGTCACCGAACATCGCCCGCGCGAGGTGCTCGAGAGTGCCGCGCAGGTTCCCCATTGTGAGGCCTTTATCGATCGCGATGCCCTCGATCTGGTGAAACACGGGCGTGTGCGTCGCGTCGAGCTCGTCGCTGCGAAACACCTTGCCCGGAGACACGACGTAGAGGGGCAGGGGTCGGTCCAGCAGCGAGCGCACCTGCACGGGACTCGTTTGGGTGCGCAGAAGCAGGTGGGAGGAAATTGGTTCGATGAAGAAAGTGTCCTGGGTGGCGCGGGCTGGGTGATCTTCATCGAAGTTGAGAGCATCGAAGTTGAACCATTCGTTCTCGAGTTCCGGGCCCTCGACGACCTCCCAACCCATGGCGACAAAAATGTCGCTCATGGTCTCCATGAGCAGGTTAAGTGGATGCCGCGCACCTTGACGCCAATGGGATGCGACTGCAGTGACATCCACAGCTTCACTCGCAAGGCGCGCCGACTCCTCGGCGATGGCGAGTTCGGCCTCGCGCGCGGCGAAAGCCTCAGCGACCCGCGCACGAGCCTGGCCCACCAGCTTGCCCGCCGTTGCGCGGTCGGCCGGGGCGACCGACTTGAGCGCCGCGTTGAGCTGCGCCAGTGGCGATGCTTCCGCAGCGTGGGCTGTGCGCGCCGTCCTGAGCTCCGCCAATGTTGAGGCCTGCGCAACGGCGGCGAGCGCGGCATCCGCCTTCTCGGTTACAGCGGAGTCGGTGATCGGCGTCGAGTCAGGCACAAGAGTCAAGTTTAGTTGGACCGGGCAATGCTCAGCTGCGCTGGGCGAATGCGCTCTCGTAGAGGCAAACGGATGCAGCGGTCGCGAGGTTCATCGACTCCGCGTGGCCGTAGATCGGCACCGTGATCGCACGGTCCGCGAGGGCATAGTGCTCGTCGGTAAGCCCACGAGCTTCATTGCCAAAGAGCCACGCTGTGGGGCTCCCGAGCGTGCCAGATTTGCGTGCGGCGAGCAGGTCTGTTCCCTTGATGTCTGCGGCAATGACCTGCATGCCAGCGGCCCTGGCGCGCTCGACGACAAGCTCAAGCTCCGCGCCGATAGCGACAGGCAGATGAAACAGCGAGCCGGTCGTCGCGCGCACCACCTTCGGGTTGTAGAGATCGACACTTCGACCGGTAAAAATCACCGCATCAGCGCCCGCGGCATCCGCGGCACGGATGATCGTGCCCGCATTGCCCGGGTCTCTCACTTCCTCGAGGATAGCGATCAGCGTTGGCTCCGAGCCCAGGATGTCCTTGACTGATGTGGGGAACTGCCGGCACACCGCGATGATGCCCTGGGGCGTCACCGTGTCCGCCATTGCTTCGGCTACCTGCTCGCTGACAAACTCGATGTCGAGCCCCGCGGCTAGCGCTGCGCGAGAGATTTCGCTGTACCTTTCGAGCGCGGTGGGTGTCGCAAATACGTCAACCAGCAATTCTGGACGAAACTCGAGCGCTTCTGCGACGGCCTGGGCGCCCTCGAGAAGGAAGAGCCCGGTCTCGACCCGCGCCTCCTTCTTGGCCAGCTTGGCCACCGCGCGCACTCGGGGCGAGCGCGGATTATCGATCATGCCGCAAGCCTATGTGCCAAAAGATGAGAGCGGCGGCGCGAAAAGAGCCCGGAACGCTTCTCAGCGCGCCGGGCTCTGGCGGATTCGAAAATACGACGTTTGAGACTATGCAGTTCGAAGCTACGCGACGACCCTGGGGGCCGAGGTATCGGCCGGAAGGGCCGCCTTCGCAGTCGCGACGATCGCGGCGAAGGTGGCGGGCTCGGTGACAGCGAGGTCAGCAAGGATGCGACGGTCCACCTCGATGCCGGCCAGGTTGAGTCCCTGGATCAGGCGGTTGTAGGTGAGGCCGTTCGCGCGAGACGCGGCGTTGATGCGCTGGATCCAGAGGCGCCGGAAGTCACCCTTGCGCGCACGACGGTCGCGGTATGCGTAAACCAGCGAGTGAGTGACCTGCTCTTTGGCTTTGCGGTACAGACGCGAACGCTGGCCGCGGTAGCCGGATGCACGCTCGAGGATTACGCGACGCTTCTTGTGGGCGTTGACCGCCCGCTTTACTCTTGCCATTTTCTTTTCCTGACCCTTACTTGCCCAAAAGCTTCTTGAGGACCTTGGCATCCTGCGGAGCCAGAACCTTCTCCTGGTTGAGTTTGCGCTTCGTTTTGCCGCTCTTGACCTCGAGATTGTGGCGCATACCAGCCTGCTGCTTCATGACCTTGCCACTCCCGGTGAGCTTGAAGCGCTTCTTCGCACCGGAGTGCGTCTTCTGCTTGGGCATCGTTATTCCTCTGTTTTCGTGGTTGCTGTCTTGGACGCGGTGACCCTGGCGGGGGACGCGGGTGTTGCTGGCTTGGGTGTCGCGGGCTTCGGCGCAGCTGCCGCCTTGGTTGTTGTCGCCTTCTCCACCGTTGGCTTGTCGGCGACTGGTTTCACTGCCACTGGCTTCTGCGCCGGCGTCTTCTGCGCCGGCGTCTCCTCAGTCGGTGGCTTCTCAGTCAGTGGCTTCTCAGTAACCGGCTTCGCAACGACCGGCTTCTCAACGACTGGCTTCGCAACCGCGGGCTTCTCAACAACCGGCTTCTCAACGACTGCTTCTGTGGCCGTCGGCTTCTCGACGGCTGTCTTCGCTTGCACCGCGGGCTGAGCCACCTGCGCGCGAACCGGCTTATTCGCCGCCTTGCGAGCATCCGCCTCGGCCTTCGCCGCGGCTTTGGTCTTGTGGGGACCGATCACCATCACCATATTGCGACCGTCGATCATCGGGGTCGATTCGATGGAACCGAACTCCGATACATCTTCGGCAAATCTCTGCAGCAACCGCACGCCCTGTTCGGGCCGGGATTGCTCACGCCCGCGGAACAGGATCATGGCTTTGACCTTGTCGCCTGCCGAGAGGAATCCCTCTGCGCGCTTGCGCTTTGTTTCGTAGTCGTGGGTGTCGATCTTCAGGCGGAAGCGAACCTCTTTGAGGATCGTGTTCGCTTGGTTACGCCGCGCTTCCTTGGCCTTCTGGGCCTCTTCGTACTTGAACTTGCCGTAATCCATGATCTTGGCGACGGGAGGCTTGGAGTTGGGAGCTACCTCAACCAAATCCAGGTCGGCCTCCTGGGCCAGGCGGATAGCGTCTTCGATGCGGACTACTCCGACCTGTTCGCCATTGGGGCCGACAAGACGGACTTCCGGAACGCGGATTCGGTCATTGGTACGGGGATCGCTGATGCGTGTCTCCTTCTCGTGTGCGTTTGCGCATTTTTCAATGCAGATGGCGGATGCCATCGCGGCAGCGAAGACGGGAACTTCCGGCGCAACTTCCCTGCGGTGCGCCACCACACCCTTTACTGCTGCTCGAACGGTCCAGTGCCGACTGACGCTGGGTCGTTTCAAGCGGGGTGTAACTACCCGGTAACCTTTTAGATGCGGTCGACAGGTGGGAGAATCTCCACTTTTCGTACGGGGCAAGCCCCGAAGCCTGCATAAGAATAGCAGAGGCCGCCCGAAAAGCCTAAGGAACGCCGCATGACCGTGTATGACGCCGCTACGAATGAACCAGCACAGGAAATTCGCGACATTGCCGAGGTTCTGGCCATTGAGGTCATCAACACGGTAGCCGTGCACCTGATGAGTGCCGCCGCGGTCAAGCTTGGCCTTTCAGAGGGTCCGGATGCAGCATCCGAAGTCGATCTCGATGAAGCCCGAAAACTGATCACGGCCCTCGCTGGGCTCATCACGTCGGCCGCGCCGGAGATCGGCGATCAGCACGCCCGACCGCTGAGAGATGGATTGCGCAGCCTCCAGCTCGCGTTTCGCGAGGAGTCCACCTTCCCCGATGCCCCCGGTAAGGGCCCCGGCGAAAAGCTGACCGGACCGGTCAACTAGTACGGTCAGGCTGAACCGACCAATTGCACCCGCATCGAGTCGACGCGGGTCGCGATGATCGTCGACTCCGACCAGCGTGCGGTCAATCTCGCCATCAGTGCCGTCAAGGATTCGCTGTCCAGTCCCTCGACCAGGGAAAGCTGAACGACGAGTTCTGGACCGTTGAGGCGGGCGGCTCGATCGCCCGGCGCGAGTTGCACACTCGTCACTGCGGGTTCGGGTGCCGCAACAGCCATGAACTCGCCGAGGACCTCTTCGTCCTCATAGCTCGGGACCCATGGCTGTGACTGCGCGATCGCCCAGACGGCCGGGCGCCGAAGGACATATTCCGTGACGCTACCTGCATCCAGCACGACGAGGTCCGTGTTTTCACTTGCCGCCGCGAGCGCGACGCGCACGGCACTCGCAGGCACCGGACGCGCTGTACGGTTCCACTTGGCCATCGCAGTGACCGACGTGAATACCGGCAGGACAGTTCGTCCGTCGGGTCCTGCGACAGTGACGATCGAGAGTTCCTGGCTCTTGTCGACCAGTTGGCCACCGTCATTGGTGCCGGCCTCGCCAAGCACAGCTACGAGTGGAATCAAGAGTCGTGAGTCGCGCAGTGCATCCACCACGTCGGCCCCACCGAGCTCACCAGCCTGAAAACGCCGGATCGCCTCGATCAGCTTCTCGGGCGCCGAACCGTCATCTTCGGAACTTGCGACGTGATCGAAGTGTCGGCCTTCCCACGGCACCCCGGCTGAATCGGACATCGCTCAGTCGCGCGCCAGCAGCAGTGCTTCGGCGAGCGTGAATGCTCCTGCGTAGAGCGCCTTGCCGACGATCGCACCCTCAATGCCCTGAGGCACCAGTGCGCGCAGGGCGATGATGTCATCGAGAGTGGCGACGCCACCGGATGCGACAACGGGCTTCGCCGTTCGGGATGCGACCTCCGACAGTAATTCGAGGTTGGGGCCGGTGAGCGTGCCATCCTTAGTCACGTCCGTGACGACGTAGCGGGCGCAGCCGGCATCCTCAAGACGCGCCAGCACCGTCCAGAGGTCGCCGCCGTCTTCGGTCCAGCCCCGCGCGGCGAGCGTCGTACCGCGTACGTCCAGGCCAACCGCAATCGCATCGCCGAACCTGCCGATCGCCTGCGCCGCCCACTCAGGATTTTCCAGCGCCGCTGTTCCCAGATTGATTCGGCGCGCACCGGTTGCCAGCGCGGCATCAAGGCTCGCATCGTCCCTAATGCCGCCGGACAGTTCAACGCTCACGTGGCTGGGTGTGTTGTCGATTACGCGTCTGATGATCGCGCGATTGTGGCCGCGACCGAATGCCGCATCGAGGTCGACGAGGTGAATCCATTCGGCGCCCTGGTCTACCCACTCCTGCGCGGCATCCTCGGGCTCGCCGTAGCTGGTCGCAGACCCAGCCGCACCCTGGGTGAGGCGAACCGCTTTCCCCTCGGCAACATCCACCGCCGGCAGCAGAATCAGCGGCGGAAGCGCGTCGTTGCCAGTCATAGCGTCGCCAGCCAGTTACCGAGAAGGCGGATGCCCGCCTCGCCCGACTTCTCGGGGTGGAACTGCGTCGCAGACAGCGGACCGTTCTCCACCGCCGCAAGAAATGGGCTGCCGTGGCGAGCCCAGGTCAGCTTCGGTTGCGGGAAGGGATCGTGCACTTCAAGGCTCCAGTCCTGTGCGGCATACGAATGAACGAAGTAAAAGCGCTCAGCAGCGATGCCCTCGAACAGCATCGAATCCTCCGGGGAATCCACGGTGTTCCAGCCCATGTGCGGCAGGATCGGTGCATCGAGCTCGGTGACAATGCCGGGCCACTCGCCGAGCCCCGGAATGTCATTACCCCGCTCGACCCCGTTCTCGAAGAGCACCTGCATGCCAACGCAGATGCCGAGGACTGGCCGCGAACCCGACAGGCGGCGACCAACTATCTCGCCACCGCGCACGGCGTTCAGCTGGGCGACTACGGCCCTGAACGCACCCACGCCCGGCACAACGAGGCCGTCAGCTGACTCGGCGGCTGATCGATCCGACGTCAGGCTCACGGAAGCGCCAGCGAGTTGAAGCGCCTTGGCGGCTGAGTGCACATTGCCGGAGCCGTAGTCGAGCACCACGATCCTGGGAGCGATCATGCTCAGAGTGCGCCCTTTGTCGAGGGGATACCGTGCACGCGCGGATCGGGTTCAATCGCGAACCTGAACGCTCGTGCGAACGCCTTGAACTCGGCTTCGGCGATGTGGTGTGGGTCCCTCCCGGCCAGTACCGTCACGTGCACCGTGAGGGCACCATTGAACGCGATCGCTTCGAAGACATGCCGCACCATCGACCCGGTGAAATGACCGCCAATCAGGTGGTGTTCAAAACCTGCGGGCTCGCCGGAGTGCACGAGATACGGGCGGCCAGAAATATCCACGACCGCCCGTACGAGCGCCTCATCGAGCGGCACGACGGCATCGCCGAAGCGCGAGATACCGGATTTGTCACCCAGTGCCTGCTTGATCGCCGCGCCAAGGGTGATCGCGATGTCTTCGACGGTGTGGTGGACGTCGATGTGGGTGTCCCCGGTTGCCTTGACCGTCAGGTCAACCAGCGAGTGCTTGGAAAACGCGGTGAGCAGGTGGTCGAAAAACGGCACGCTCGAGTCGATCGAGGACACGCCAGTGCCGTCGAGATCGATGCTCAATTCGATGCTGGACTCGCTTGTGTCGCGCGAAATTTCCGCGGTTCGTGCAGTCATGCGCCAATCCTAGCCATCGCCTGAAGGAATTCGTCGGTCTCCCAGGCGCTGCCCGCCGTCACGCGCAGATGATGCGCGATGCCGACATCTCTGATGATAATTCCGTGCCGCAGTAACTCCTCGAACACCCGCTGCGGGTCCTCAACCCCGCCGAAAAGCACGAAATTAGCGGCGCTCGGGATTGGCATATAACCCAGATCGATAAGCCCGGTAATCATGCGATCGCGCTGGGACTTGATGTCTTGCACCATCGCGAGCATCTCGGGAGCGTGCGCAAGAGCGGCCACTGCTGCGGCCTGAGTCAGCGCGGATAGGTGGTAAGGCAGCCGCACCAGACGCAAGGCATCGATCACAGCCGGGTCGGCAGCGAGGTAGCCCAGGCGTGCGCCGGCAAACGCAAAGGCCTTGCTCATAGTGCGCGACACCAGAAGCCGCGGTCGGCCCTCTAGAAGAGTGAGGGCGGAATCACCGCTCGTGAACTCCCCGTAAGCCTCATCCACCACCACGATCCCCGCCGTGGAATCGTAGGCAGCGACGATAGTGTCGAGGCCGAGCAGGGTTCCTGTCGGGTTGTTGGGCGAGCAGAGAAACACGATGTCAGGCTTCTCGCACTCGATGGCGGCTTTCACAGTCTCGGGGGAGATCTCGTATTCGGCGTCACGTTCCGCCGTGACCCACTTCGTGCCCGTACCGCTTGCGATGATCGAGTGCATCGAGTACGTGGGAGGAAATCCGAGAGCTCGGCGGCCCGGGCCGCCGAAGGCCTGCAGAATCTGTTGGAGCACCTCATTTGATCCGTTCGCCGCCCAGATGTTTTCGGGCCCGAGCCCGTGTCGCAGGTACCGGGCGAGGGACTCGCGCAACTCGGTGAACTCACGATCTGGATAGCGGTTCACACCCATGACAGCCGCCGCAAGTGCGGTGACGATGTCGGTCGCAACATCTTCGGGAATCGAATGCGTGTTCTCGTTGACGTTCAGCTGGATGCGCACGTGCTCTTGGGGAGCACCATAGGGACTCAGGCCCCGAAGGTCGTCGCGAATGGGCAGGTCTTCCAGGCTTGTCACCAAATAAGCCTACTGCGCGAGTGATACGCGGGACTGGTGCGAGCGGTTGCCTAGCGAGCGACGAGCGGTTGCTTAGTAAACGAATTGCGCTTGCTTAGTGAACGAATTGGCTTGGAATAGCAAGGTGCTCGCCGGCAAACACATCCGCAGAGGCCAGCTCGTTGAGCTGCATGATCTGGTCGATGACGTCGCGGGGGTCGGCGTTGGGCGCGACCTGCTGGGCGACCTGCCACAGGGTCTCGCTGTTGCCCACAGTGACGTACTGAAACGAGGCACTTGACCCACTGAGTGAGGCGGCCGCTCCACCGCCGTTGAGGGCGAGAGTAAGCGCTGCGATCACCATTGGAGCGGCCGCCACGGCGGCGAGCACCGCACGGCCGCGTTTGGTGAGGCGAAGCCGGGAAGAGTGCGCCGAAGAACGCGCAACCGCGCTCCTGACGCGGTCACTGCTGACGCGGTAGCTGTTGATGCGGTCGCTGCTGATGCTTGCGGTGCTCACGCTGTAGCTGCTGATGCTTGCAGTGCTCATCTCAATCTCCGGTGGTTTTGATCTGTTCTACGTATCCGACCCTCGGCCGGGAGGGCCGGATACGAAGTTGATGGAGGCTTCTTTCGAACATTTTGTTAGTACCTACGTTCCGAACATAGCTTCGAATCGAATGTAAATCAAGATTATCTTCGAATGGACCACCGACATTTACTGCAACACACTCGAATAAATGTTTGTTTTCTATCGGGATAATGGATAAAGTTTCGAATAAGCCACCGACATCCGTGCGACGCCAGCAATTGCGAATCGCAAATTTTGATCAGGATGCGTAAGCATTTCGAAAGGACATCATGGGCAGCATCAACGAACCGAGCGCGGTTTCCGGAGTGGAGGCCGTTGTCGTTCGTCGCACACGTCGTCGCACGAGCTTGAGCGACAAACAACTCGCAATCCTCGATGTGATCCAGCGATCGGTGTCAACCAGGGGCTATCCGCCGAGCATGCGGGAAATCGGTGATGCCGTGGGGCTTGCTTCGCTTTCGAGCGTGACCCACCAGCTCGGTCAACTGGAGTTGAGTGGTTATCTGCGCCGGGACCCCAACCGCCCGCGCGCAATGGAAGTGCTCATCGATGTGCCCGCACAGGAGTCCGGCGAGGACGTGCCGGAGAGCACAGTCTCGGTGGGCGATGCCGTCATGGTTCCCCTCGTCGGCCGGATCGCAGCGGGGATCCCGATCACCGCCGAGCAACAGATCGATGAGGTCTACCCGCTCCCCCGTCAACTGACCGGCAAGGGCGAGCTATTCATGCTGAAGGTCGTGGGTGAGTCGATGATCGATGCAGCGATCTGCGACGGTGACTGGGTCGTGATTCGCGAGCAGAAGACGGCCGAAAACGGCGACATCGTGGCGGCAATGCTCGATAACGAAGCCACGGTCAAAGTATTCCGGCGTCGTGATGGCCACGTGTGGCTGCTGCCACGCAACTCGAACTTCGAGCCAATACTGGGTGATTACGCCGAAATCCTCGGCAAGGTCGTGACGGTACTGAGGAAACTGTAGAACCGATCGACGTGCCCCGGCGGAACACCCCTTGCCTGTCGCCGGGTATCTCTCGCCGGAGGAAGACGCACTGAGCGATCGCACCCCCGGCATCCAAGACTGCTATGCACCGGCTTTTGCGCGCTCGGCGCGAGTTGCGGCGAGCATGTTGGTGAGGGAGGCGACGGTCTCGTCGTAGCCTCGTGTCTTCAAACCGCAGTCGGGATTGATCCAGACCTGGCGCTGCGGTATCGAGCCGAGGGCGATCTCGATGAGTTCGCTGATTTCCTCCGTGGCGGGTACGCGGGGCGAGTGGATGTCGTACACGCCGGGCCCGATGCCGCGAGAAAAGCCACTGCGCTTGATGTCGGCCACGACCTCCATCTTGGAACGCGCCGCTTCGATGGATGTCACATCAGCATCCAGGCGGTCGATCGCGTCGATAACGACACCGAACTCCGAGTAGCAGAGGTGGGTGTGGATTTGCGTCCCGTTCGCAACACCCGCGGTTGCGAGGCGGAAGGAGCCGACCGACCAGTCGAGGTAGTCCGCGTGGTCCTTCTTCTTCAATGGCAGCAGCTCGCGCAGGGCGGGCTCGTCGACCTGAATGACAACAATTCCGGCACTTTCAAGATCTTCGATCTCATCCCGGAGGGCGAGGGCCACCTGGTTCGCGGTCTCACGCAGCGGCTGGTCATCGCGTACGAACGACCAGGCCAGGATCGTGACCGGACCGGTGAGCATTCCCTTAACTGGTTTCGCCGTGAGACTCTGGGCGTAGGTCGACCATTCGACGGTGATCGGCGCGGGGCGTGAGACATCTCCCCAGAGGATCGAGGGCCGTGTACACCGCGAGCCGTACGACTGGACCCACCCGTTCTGGGTGACCGCGAAGCCGTCAAGGTTCTCCGCGAAGTACTGCACCATGTCGTTGCGCTCGGGCTCGCCGTGCACGAGAACGTCGAGGCCAATCTTCTCCTGGAGTTCGACCACTCGACGGATCTCGGACTTCATCGCCTCGGTGTACTCGGCTTGGTTGATCTGCCCCGCAGCGAACGAAGCACGCGAATTGCGGATGTCACCAGTCTGCGGGAACGAACCAATCGTCGTCGTGGGCAGGAAGGGTAGGTCGAGGGCAGCGTCCTGTGCACGCTGCCGCACGGCGTACTCGCCGCGGGAGAAGTCGGCATCCGCCAGCTTCTCGGCTCGAACGCGCACTGCGCCGTCGCGAACCCCCGCCGCATGATGTCGATTTTCCAGCGCCGCGGTTGCAGCCTCAAGGTCATCGCGGATCGCATCCTTGCCCCGTTCAAGTCCTTTCGCGAGGATGGCAACCTGCTCGACCTTCTGGTCCGCGAATGCCAGCCAGCTCGTGAGCTGGCTGGACAGCAGGGGTTCATCGAGGATGTCGTGCGGCACGTGGAACAGGGATGTCGATGACGACACGGCCACGTTCGGACTGAGGTCTTTCAACGACTCCAGCGATGCGAATGCCGCCGTCAGGTCGCCGCGCCAGATGTTGTGGCCATCGATCACACCGCCGACCAGGACCTTGTCGGTCACTATTCCGGAGGGCAGGCCACCCTTGACAAGGTCAATACCGATCGCTTCGACCGGAGTGTGCAACAGCACGGGTAGCGCTTCATCGAGGCTGCCGTAGGGCGCCGCCACGAAGATGCTCGGACGGATGGCTGGTGCTCCCAACAGGTCGTAGGCGCGCTTAGTTGCCTCGAGGACCGATGCCCTGGGAACTTCGATGCTCTCGCTGACGAGTCCCGGCTCATCGAGCTGAACCCATTCGGCACCGACAGCGGCGAGCGCTGCGAGCAGTTCGGTGTAGACGGGGAGCAGATCATTCAGGCGCTCGAGCGGGGTAAAGCCAGCGGGGGCATCCTTGCTGGGCTTGCTCAACAGCAGGAAGGTGATGGGCCCAACAATGACCGGACGCGTTCGGAAACCATTCGTGATGGCCTCGACGACCTCGCGAATGAGGCGGTCGGATGCGAGGTGGAACTTCGTTTCGGGACCGATCTCGGGCACAAGGTAGTGGTAGTTCGAGTCGAACCACTTGGTCATCTCGGCCGGGGTGTCCTGTCCATCGCCGCGTGCGATGGTGAAGTAGCCGGCGAGGTCGATGGTCCCGTCAGCCTTCACGAGGCGCTGGAAACGGGCGGGTATGGCGCCCACGGTGACTGCTACGTCATGCATCTGGTCGTAGTACGAGAACGCCTCCGGGATCGAGGAATCAGTGCGACCGAGACCGAGGGAGGCCAAGCGTTCGCGGGTCACCGAACGAAGTTCAGCCGCGGTCGCCTCGAGTTGTTCTGCGGTTATCTTGCCTGCCCAAAATGACTCCATCGCCCTCTTCAGCTCGCGACGGCGGCCGATTCTCGGGTAGCCCAGGATCGTGCCGGTGGGGAATGCTGTCGTGGTCATGTCATTTCCTTATGTAGAGAATTAACCAGTCCGACTCCGCGGAGTACCTCGAGAACCGGTTGATGCTGGTTGAACGTATAAAGGTGAAGTCCGGACGCGCCACCCGCAAGCAGATCCACTCCAAGCCGCGTTGCATGCCTCACCCCGACCTCCGCTTGTGCAGCATCGCCGTCAGCGGCGGCAAGCTCACGCTGAAGGTCGGGGGGAATTGCCTCGCCTGTGAGTTCGAGGATGCGTGCGAGACGTTTGCTGCTGACCACCGGCATGATTCCGGGCAGGATGCGCATGGTAACGCCAGCCGTGCGCGCCTTCTCGACGAAGCCGAGAAATTCGTCCGCCTGAAAAAACAACTGGGTGATGGCCAGGTTAGCGCCGGCCGCTTCCTTCGCCAGCAGGGTGTCAAGATCCTGCTCGATGGATCGCGAACGAGGGTGACCGCTCGGAAAAGCAGCGACCGCGATGGTGACCTTTGTGCCGCTGGCTAGTCGTTTCGCCCCGGGGAAACCCGGCACGTCGTGAAAGCTGAAAGGATCGCGCTCCGACTGCACGCGATGGATCAATTGCACGAGCTCACCGGCGCTGCCAAGGTCGCCGAGGAAGTTGTCGCCCTCGACTGCACCAACGGGCGGATCGCCGCGCAGGGCAAGAAAGCTCGTGACGCCCGCGTCAAGAAACTGTCGGATGAGTTGGCTGGCCTCGGCGTACGACGAGCCCACACATGTCAGATGGGCCATCGGCTGCACGCTGCTGCCATCGAGGATGCGACCCAACACGGCAAGGGAGCGCTCACGGGATGAGCCGTTAGCACCGTAAGTTACCGAGATGAACTCGGGTCCTGCGGCCACCAGATCACCCAGGGATTCATACAGTGCGAGTTCTGCCGCAACAGACCGGGGAGGGTACAACTCGAAGGAGAACGTCGGCACATCAACCCCTTCGGCTTAGAAATGATCTCCGAGTGGGCGGGTGCCGGGCTCGGCTGTCGCTCCTGCGGGCGCTACCCCGACACTCCAATCGTAGCCAGACCGCCGTGAAGGTTTCGGCGTGTTACGCCGTGAACTCGGCGAGGTCGCTCACTCGTGCCGGATGCACCATCGCCGTCACGAGAGTGCCGTCCTCGCGGTAGTCGGTACTAAGCACCCGTCCCTGCTCGTGCAGTTTGGAAATGACATCGCCGCGCTCGTACGGCACGAGCAGCGTGAGCTCCAACTCTGGTGCCGGAAGCAGCTCGGCGATTCGCACGAGTAGTTCATCCGCACCCTCGCCGGTGCGAGCCGAGACGAAAATTCCGCTTGGCTCGAGCCCTCGAAGAACAAGCCGCTGGTCGTCATCGGCGAGGTCGCTCTTGTTGAATGCGATGATCTCGGGAATATCGCGAGCGCCAACCTCACCGATTACGTCTCGTACGGTCGCCAACTGGGCACCGGGGTCGGGGTGTGACGCATCGACGACGTGGACGATCACATCCGACTGGCCGATCTCCTCCAGGGTCGAGCGGAACGCCTCGACGAGTTGGTGAGGGAGATTGCGCACGAACCCAACGGTGTCGGTCAGCGTGAATTCCCGACCGTCGGGGGTAACTGAGCGCCGAACTGTGGCATCGAGGGTTGCGAACAGCGCGTTCTCGACCAGCAGGCCGGCTCGGGTAATGCGGTTGAGCAGGCTCGACTTGCCGGCGTTGGTGTACCCGGTGATCGCGACGCTCGGCACTTCGAAGCGGTTGCGGTTTGCGCGCTTGGCCTCCCGTGCTGGCCCGAATCCCTTGATCTTCTTGCGCAGGAGGGACATGCGGGTGTGGATGCGGCGTCGGTCGAGCTCGATCTTCGTTTCACCCGGCCCGCGGCTTCCCATACCGGCTCCCGTGCCTCCCACCTGGCCACCGGCTTGGCGCGACATCGATTCTCCCCAGCCACGCAGACGCGGCAGCAGGTATTCGAGCTGCGCAAGCTCCACCTGAGCGCGACCCTCACGACTCTTCGCATGCTGGCTGAAGATGTCAAGGATCACCGCGGTGCGATCGATCACCTTCACACCCACGACGTCTTCGAGGGCACGCCGTTGGCTGGGTGCCAACTCGGTGTCTGCGATCACGGTGTCTGCGCCAGTCGCTGCGACGACATCCCGCAGTTCGATCGCCTTGCCCTTTCCGAAATAGGTGCTGGGGTCAGGGTTTGCGCGGCGTTGGAGCAGCCCATCAAGGACGACCGCCCCCGCAGTCTCTGCAAGAGCAAAGAGTTCGCGCAGGGAGTTTTCCGCCTCCGGCAGGGTGCCCTGCGTGTAGATACCGATTAGCACGACTTTCTCGATGCGCAACTGCCGGTACTCGACCTCGGTGACGTCCTCAAGCTCGGTCGAGAGCCCCGCGACGCGCCGGAGGGCTTGCCGATCTTCGCGCTCGAACTGGTCGCCGTCGCGGTCGCCCGCGTCGTGGTTGTCGTCTTGAAGAGCTTGCGCCGTGCCAGATCCAAAAAGCGTGTAGCCAGCCGAGCGCGCGCCATCGATGGCCAGCACTCGGTCGAGAGTGCGGGATGTTTCTGTTCCTGTCTCAGCGTCAGTCATTGGGTTAACCCTAGTTTCGTAGTCTTCGATAAGTTTTGTACATGAGCGGTGAGCACTACTTCACGTCCTCACCGGATAGCGCCCTGATAGTTCGAACGATTAACGCCTCAATCGCGGGTGAGCGTCGGGAGCTGGTGACCGCCAATGGCGTGTTCAGCCCCGAACACATTGATACGGGAACACAGGTTCTGCTCGGCGCGGTGCCGGCGCCACCGCCAGGCGGAAACCTGCTTGACCTCGGTTGCGGCTGGGGGCCCATTGCCCTGACGTTGGCCCTCGAGTCCCCTCGCGCAACGGTGTGGGCGGTCGACGTCAACGAGCGCGCACTGGATCTTGTGCGCGCCAACGCTCAAAAACTGTCCATAGTGAATATCAACGCGGTGACCCCCGAAAATGTTCCCGACGACATCACGTTTACGACTCTCTGGTCCAATCCACCGATTCGGGTCGGAAAAAACGAATTGCACGGGATGCTCCAGCACTGGCTCCCCCGCATCGAGGACGGCTCAGACGGGTGGCTGGTAGTGCAGCGCAACCTCGGTTCCGACTCTCTTCATCGCTGGCTGCAGGCAACCTTCCCGGATAACTTCAGCTTCATTCGTGCGGCAACGAGCAAGGGCTATCGGGTGCTGCGGGCGCGCAAGCGGGTCACTTAGACCTCGAGGTCTCCCTCAAACACCAACTCAGCAGGGCCACTCAGCGAGACGTGCTCTCCGTCTTCGGCCGCGAACATCCGAACCCCCAGAGCACCGCCGGGCAGATCTACCCGCCACTGGTTCGGGGCACCCGCTCCGGCCCAGTATCGAAAAGCAAGGGCAGCCGCCACCGCGCCCGTGCCGCACGAGAGGGTTTCGCCGCTGCCCCGCTCATGCACACGCATGTGGATGTGCCCGATACTATCCTTCACGAGCGGCTCCGCGGCAACGACGAACTCAACGTTTGCCCCACCGACCGGTGCGGGTTCAACAATCGGTACATACGTGAGGTCCGCCGCGTCGAGTTCCTCATCGCTGGCGAGAGCGACAACAACGTGCGGATTACCGAGATTGATTCCGAGTCCCGGGCGGGCAACTGGCAGTTCGCGTGCCCGCACCAGCGGCTCACCGCCGTCCAGTTTCCACCGACCCATGTCTACCTGAAACCCCTTGGCGTTCTGCTGCACATCTCGCACGCCACTGCGCGTCCCGATCGGGAGAGTGTCGCCGGGGCCAATTTCAACGAGGCCGTTCTCCAGAAGAAATCGCGTGAAGACCCGGATGCCGTTGCCGCACATCTCCGCAATCGACCCGTCGGCGTTGTGGTAGTCCATGAACCACTCCGCGTGGTGATCCTCGGCGAGTGCGGCAGCGCCTTCCGGGATGTTCGTCGAGCGCACCGCTCGCAGAATGCCATCGGCACCTACCCCGAAGTGCCGGTCGCAGATTGCCGCCACCTGGGCGGCCGTCAGCTCAACCTCACCGTCAGGATCAGCGAAGAGCACGAAATCATTTCCAGTTCCATGACCCTTGGTGAAGTGCAGAGATGCCATGCCACAATCCTGCCTCACGCCGGCCTGCTATCCCGTCTTGCCGACGGCAAGTGAACCTGCCTTCGCATAAAGGTCAGGGTCATCATGCTCAAGCCAGTGAGCGCTGCGATAGCGGCGGAACCAGCCGACCTGGCGACGCGCATATCTACGGGTGAGCGACGCGGTCCGCTCTATAGCGGTCTCCTCATCGATCTCGCCCCTAATCTCCGCGATGGCCTGCGCGTAGCCGATCGCGCGACTGGCAGTGAGTCCAAACCCGTGAGGCATGAGCGCACGCACTTCACCGAGCAGGCCCGCCGCCCACATCGCTTTTGCCCGCTCGCCCAACCGCACAATGAGTTCGTCACGGGGCGCCTGAATTCCGATAATCACGGCGTGACGCCATGGCTCGCTATCTTCGGGCAGACCGGAACCGAATTCGCTCCCCGTAATCTCGATCACCTCAAGGGCCCTGATGAGTCGGCGACCGTTACTCGGCCCGATTGCCGCCGCAGCCTGCGGATCCTTCCCGGCCAGGCGGGCATGCAGTAGTCCCGGTCCAAGAATCTCAAGTTCTGCCTCCAGCCTCGCTCGAACCTCTGCGTCGGTTCCGGGAAATCGGAAGTCCTGGATCACGCTCGAGACGTAGAGGCCGCTGCCCCCGGTGAGAATCGGCACGGCGCCCCGTGCCTCGATCTGCTCGATCGCAGCGCGGGCATCGCGCTGATAGTCGGCAACACTCGCTTCAGCAAGGGGATCGAGCACGTCGAGCATGTGGTGCGGAATACCCCGACGCTGTTCCGGTGACAACTTGGCCGTCCCAATGTCCATGCCACGGTAGAGCTGCATGGCATCCGCGTTAACGATCTCGGCGGCCAGGTCCATGGCAAGGAAGTTCTCGGCGATGGCAAGCGACAGCTCTGATTTGCCGGTGCCCGTGGCGCCAACGACAACGACCGGTTGATGCGGGATCAGCGGAGTCCGTCGAATTGATCGTAGATGGGCAAAGTCGCCACCCGCAGGCCCGGCAGGCCGAGAGAAACCTTCCGCGCACTCGCGGATGCACCCGTTGCGGGAACCTCGCACGAGGCGGCCTCGGCCCGGTCCCACGCATCTCCGGCCCGAGTTCGCCGGATCTGCAGGGGCGCACCGTCGATCGAGTCTGCGACGAGATGGAAGGCCGCCGCCTGGCTGATTTCCAGGCTCACCACATCGCCCGGCCGGGGTATCCCGCTGCCAGCCGGCACGTCGAAATGTACGAGACGCGAGTCTTCCGCGCGCCCCGATAGGCGGTTCGTGGTGGCGTGTTTGCGGCCTTCATCTGCCGTGACGATGATGCTCACCCGATGACCGACGAGCTTCTCATTTTCTTCGCGAGAGATTCGATCCTGGAGGTCGGCGAGGCGCTCATAACGCTCCTGCACGACGGCCTTGGGAATCTGCTGCTCCATAGTCGCGGCCGGTGTGCCCTCGCGTATCGAGTACTGGAAGGTGTAGGCGGACGCGAATCGCGACTGCTCGACTACCCGCATGGTGTCCTGGAAATCTTGTTCCGTTTCGCCGGGGAAGCCGACGATGATGTCCGTGGTGATTGCAGCATTCGGGATGCGCGCGCGTACCCGGTCCAGGATTCCCAGGAACTTATCCGAACGATAACTGCGCCGCATCGCCTTGAGAATGCGATCGGATCCGGACTGCAGCGGCATATGCAACTGGGGCATGACGGCCGGCGTCTCGGACATTGCGTCGATGACGTCGTCAGTGAAGGCTGCCGGGTGCGGGCTGGTAAACCGAATGCGCTCGAGGCCCTGGACAGAGCCAGCAGCGCGCAACAGCTTGCCGAAGGCGAGCCGGTCGCCGAAGTCGACACCGTACGAATTGACGTTCTGGCCGAGCAGAGTTACCTCAATGGCGCCGTCGTCGACAAGCGCCTGTACTTCGGCGAGGATGTCGCCGGGTCGACGGTCTTTTTCCTTACCGCGGAGGGCGGGAACGATGCAGAACGTACACGTGTTGTTGCAGCCGACCGAGATCGACACCCAGCCGCTATGGGTGGACTCGCGGCGTGCCGGCAGCGTTGACGGGAACACGTCCAGAGATTCGAGAATCTCAAGTTGTGCTTCGCCATTGTGTCGGGCGCGCTCAAGCAGGGTCGGCAGCGATCCCATGTTGTGGGTGCCAAAGACGACGTCGACCCAGGGCGCCTTCTTCAGGATCGTCGCCTTGTCCTTCTGGGCGAGGCACCCGCCCACGGCAATCTGCATGCCCTCGTGGGCACGCTTGGTGCTGGCAAGGATTCCGAGATTTCCGTAGAGCTTGTTGTCCGCGTTCTCGCGCACGGCGCAGGTGTTAATTACGACAACATCCGCGTCGCCCTCAGTTGCTCTGATGTAGCCAGCCGCCTCCAGCGAGCCGCTCAGGCGTTCAGAGTCGTGGATGTTCATCTGGCAGCCGAAGGTACGAACCTCGTAGGTGCGTGCTCGCTCCAGGACTGCCTCGGTCATCCCCCAAGCTTAAAGCGTGCGAGCGAAGGACCTCACTCGCGAAGCCGTATTGCCTTCACGTCACGGGAAAACCTGCTGAACCTGCTGATCTGCGGGTGGATCGCGGGCGCGGTTTGCGGCGTCTGCAATCACGATTGTGAGCGTCTTGGTGCCCGCATCCCAATCGCCTTCCACGGCGGCGGTGCTTCCGGGTGGGTCGGCCTGAAGCGTAAACGCAAACTTCAGGGTGTTTCCGGTTACAGTCCACGCGTCGGTGGGCAGGGCAGCGTGGTGTCCTTCTGCCCGCCCGGGCTGGAGTCAGGACACTGTCACGTCCGCGTTGAACAGGAAGGCGAAACGTTAGTTTGGCGCGAATCAGCCGAACTGTGTCTTCCGAGGCAATTCGGCCGCGACATTCGTATCCGACCGCTCGACATTCTCCGGGAACAACAGCGGCCGAAATCGCACAGCTTGCTCGCGAACCACGGCGCCGCGCTGTTCCATTTTTTCACCGGAGCCAAGCATCGCACCGGGATCGAGTTGGCCCGCCCGCAGCGCGATCTGCTGGTCGGGATCCACCACCCCAGCGATACGGAGTACGTGCATAACACTGTCACCACCAATTCACTGGGCGCACTCGCCTGACTCCTCGCTGACTGCGTTCCCGTGCGCTCGTCTGGTTGACACTCCGCCTCGGCACCAATTAGTGTTCTTACTTGTATACAGATACGGATACAAGGTCAGCGACGATCGCAGCGCGGCATGGCAGGTGGGCCTCTCGTCGCGGGCCTCCCACTGAAGGAGACTTGTGAGCCAGACATCGTCGGCGGGTGGCGTGAGCGGATCGCACTACCTTCGTGGCCAGATCGCCCGGGAGTTGTCCACCGCGTTGGGTGCGGAAAACGTCAGTACGGATCCCGAGGCACTGCAGGCGCAAGCCGCAGACTGGTCTTGGTACTCGAAGTTCCTGCAGTACAAGTCACTCGAACAGCCGTCCGCCGATTTCGTCGCCCGGCCGGGTTCGACGGCCGAAGTCGAGCGCGTGGTGCAGATCGCTTCCGACTACCGCATTCCGATAGTGCCGCGCGGCGGCGGTTCAGGAACCCAGGGCGGCACCTTCGCCCCTTACGGTGGAATCGCCCTCGACGTCTCGCGCTTGAACACCGTCATCGAGATCGACGAGCACAGCCTTATCGTCACCACCCAGGCCGGAATCGACGGCCCCACTCTCGAGGCGAAGCTCAACGAGAAAGGTCTGACGCTCGCGCACTACCCCGGTTCGTACCACCTGGGTGCGACCATCGGCGGCTTCATCGCGGCGCGCGGTTCCGGGGTTGTCTCCACGAAGTATGGCAAGGCCGAAGACCAGGTGCTGCAGCTGCAGGTCGTCGTCGCGCCCGGCAAGACCATCATGACGCTGCCGGTGCCGAGTCACGCGGCGGGATCGGACCTGCTGCAGACTTTCGTGGGCTCAGAGGGCACACTCGGCGTCATTACCCAAGCGAGCCTGCGCATCGACCCACTGCCGGCGGCCCGCGGATTCCTCTCTTTCAGCTTCCCGGATATTTTCGCGGGAATAGAGGCGGGTCGCCTGATCATGACCAATCGGCTTCGTCCCGCGGTCATTCGGCTCTATGACGAAGCGGACAGCAAGAAGCTTCAGGACTGGGTGGGCACCCCGTTCACCGGCACGCTTATGGTGATTATGTGCGACGGCTCCCGGGAGCTCGTCGACTACGAGACGAAGGCAATTACTTCCCTCGTCGAGAAGGCGGGCGGCACGTCGCTCGGGCCTGATGTCGGCGAGACCTGGTGGGAGGGCAAATACGAACCGTATGCGAAAGGCAAGCTCCCGCAGCCGCCACTGATGTACGGCACTTTTGATCAGGTGGCCCGATTCGTCGATCTGCCCCGTATCTACCGCGCCAAAAAGAAAATCATCGAAGAGCAGTTCGCCGAGTACGGGGCCAGATATACGGCGCACCTCTCGCACTGGTACGACTGGGGTGCCATGCTGTACGACCGGTTCTACGTGGACGAGCCGCCGACCGATCCTGCCGAGGCGATGGACCTGCATGACCGGCTCTGGGATGCAGGCATCCTCACCGGGCTCGAGAACGGTGGCGTACTCAACGACCACCATGGCGTCGGCGTCAAGCTCGGTCGTTTCATGCGCACGCAGTACGGCGAGGGTTTTGAACTTATGCGCCAGCTGAAACAGGCTTGGGATCCCGAGGGCATCATGAACCCAGGAAAGCTCGGATTCGGTCCGCCCAGGAATAGCAAGTGGTAGCAGCATCCATAACTGAATAGTCGTAGGGCACGAGAACCAAAGCAAGCAGAATGGCACGTGAGTGCCCGACCTCAAAGGAGAGTGTGATGCACCTGTCAATGCATAACTGGATGCGCGCCGAGCCGATCGAGACTACGATCGCGCGACTCGCGAAATATGGCTACAAGTCGATCGAGATCTCGGGTGAACCTGACAAGTACGACCCCAAGCACGTGCGTGGCCTGCTCGATCACTACGGACTGAACTGTTGGGGATCGGTAACCCTGATGGTCGGCGGCCGCAATATGCAGTCGGGAGATGAGTCAGTTCGGGCGTCGAGCGTGCAGTACGTCAAAGACTGTATCCAACTCGTCGCAGACCTGGATGGCTCGATACTGACCCTCGTTCCCGGTGAGGTCGGCAAGATCACCCCAGACTCGACCCCCGAGAACGAGTGGAAGTGGCTCGTTGACGGCGTCTCCGAGATCTACGAGGTCGCTGAAACTAAGGGAGTGCACGTCGGCATCGAGCCACTCAACCGGTTCGAGTCGTATTTGATCACTCGCGCCGAGCAGGCGCTCGCGCTCTGCGACGCTGTGGGCCCCAACCTCGGTGTGGTGCTCGACGCATTCCATATCAACATCGAGGAGAAAGACCTGTTCGAGTCGATCAGGCTCGTCGGGGACAAGCTCGTCGACTTCCACGTCGCTGATAACAACAGGATGCCGGCCGGCTACGGCGACTACGACTGGCACAAAGTCGTCACGACCCTCAAGGAGATCGGCTACGACGGAGCACTCACGGCCGAGTTCGTGGCCCCCGTCGACCGCACCCCGGCCAACAAGTACCCGAACGCATTGGAGACCAACTTCGAGGGGATCGACATCGATCCCGACCAGCTCAAGTTCATCATCGACCACGGCTCGTCGATCCTCACCGAGGAATACTACGACTGGCTGGTGAAGGTGAACTCCGAGGCGCTGCTGCCGCTCATCGACGACAAGTTCTAGGGAGATCCGCAAACCCTCATGGGCAAGGTAGTCATCGTCGCAACGCTCGACACCAAGGGGCCGGAGGTGGCGTACCTGAGGGATCGCCTCAACGCCCTGGGTGTGGAGACGCTCGTCGTTGACTCCGGCATCCTGGGCGACCCGGTGGGCATCCGGCCCGACGTGAGCCACGAAGAGCTGGCTGGGCGAGGCGGCATTACCCTCGCCCAGCTGCAGGCCTCCGGATCGCGGGGTCGCGCCGTCGAGACGATGCGCGATCTCGTCAAGGGCCTGGTGCGCGAGCGCTTCGCCGCGGGCGAACTCGTCGGCGGCATCAGCGTGGGAGGAGTCGGTTCGGTCATGGGCGCCGCGGCGATCCAGGAACTGCCGGTCGGCGTACCGAAGATCGTCGTGGCACCCACCGCTTCCGGTCATCACGAGTTCGGGCCCTACGTCGGCACGAAGGACGTCATGGTGGTGCACTCGGTCGTGGACATTCTTGGCCTGAATCCGGTTTCGACGACGGTCTTCGATAACGTCGCCGCCGCCATGGCGGGGATGCTCGCCAACGGGCATCCGCTCATGCCACCGCCTGCAGGCAAGCAGTACGTCGCAACGACAATGCTTGGCAACACGACGGTCGCGGTCGGTGCGCTCAAGGACCGACTTGCCGAGTATGGCTATGAGACGGTTGTCTTTCACTCCAATGGGGTGGGTGGCCCCGCGATGGAAGAACTTGCGGCCGAAGGCCAGTTCGTCGGTGTCGTCGACTTCACCACCAACGAGATCAACGACCCGCTCGTCGGGGGCATCCACAACGGCGGCCCGGATCGGCTGCGCCGTATCGGCCTACTCGGCCTGCCGCAGGTGCTGGTGCCCGGCTGCATCGATTTCTCGGTCTGGGCGTCGGGCTCCATTCCTGAGCAGCTGCAGGGTCGCCCGGTCTATGACCACAACCCCGAGTACACCCTCGTGCTCGCCAGCCATGAGGAGAAAGCGACCATGGGTCGCATCTTCGCGCAGCGAGTGAACGAGTCGACGGCAGATGTCCGCATCGTGATGCCCATGCTCGGGCTGTCGATTCCCGCCGTCCCCGGTGGGGCCTTCTGGGACCCTGAAGGGGACGCCATCTTTCTGCGGGAACTGCGCGCGAACCTGCGCAGCGACATCCCGGTACAGGAAGTGCACCTGCACATCAACGACCCGAAGCTCGGCCAGCTCGTCGCCGAGCTTTTTGTGAGCCTACGAACCAAGGAGAGAGTATGAACCCCCGCCCCGAGCGAAAGATTGCACACCTTACGGAAGGCGACGAGGAATTCAGGGCCAAGTTCCGCTCCTGGAACCATGCCTATCTCTCGTATGTGGACATCGAGGAATACCTCAAGACCAAAGACACGATCCTCATTCCGATGGCGAGCACCGAGCAGCACGGCCCACACTTGCCGCTGTACACCGACACCATCACCGCTGTGGAGATCTCCGAACGAATTTCTGAGGCCATCGGGGTGCTGCACACGCCGCCATTGTGGGCAGGCTACTCGCCGCAGCACATGTATGGCGTCGGCCAGGGCCGAGGAACCGTCACTCTTCGAGCGAGTACCCTCCTGAACCTCATGAACGATGTCGCGCGCAGCCTCATTCATCACGGCTTCAATCGCATCATCTTCATCAACGGTCACGGCTCGAACATCAAGGTCGTCGACCCGGTGTTGCGCAAACTTCGCTATGAGACCGGTGCTCTCATCTCGTTCGTCAAGCCATACATGGAGCGCTACACCGGCATCCTCGAAGGCCTGATGGAAAACCCGCCGGAAGAGACTCCGGGCTGGCACTCAAGCGAGCTCGAAACCTCGCAGGACCTCGCATGGAACCCCGATCTGGTGCGGATGGAACGTGCGGTTGATACCCGGGCGCACATCCCGGAATTCCTTCCAAAAGCCTTCAGCAAGAACGACGGGATGCCCGATGCCGAGTTCGAGGGATACCAGTACTTCAGCTTTCCGATGGACCACCACGAGTTTGTCGACAATGGGATCATCGGCAACCCGATGCGCGCCACGGCCGAGAAGGGCGAGGAAGCGTTTCGGCGGCTCAGCGAACATGTGGCGCGGGGCATCCTCGAACTAGAGAAGGTATCGGTGAATGTACACACGCGTGAATTCATCGAAAGAACCATGTAAGCCTTAGGGTGTATTTCTCACTATCGGAACGGAAGGCTCGCATGACGCTGGATGAAGCGGCAAGTTCGCGGGTCGACGGTGCCTATGAGTGGCTGCTGGGAGAGATCATGGGCTTCCGGATCCGCTCGGGCTCGCCGCTATCGGAGAACCGCATCGCGGTTCAGCTCGGCATCAGCCGTACGCCGGTGCGCGAGGCACTGCAGCGCCTCGAAAAAGAAGGCATGGTCAAGCGCACCGACAACGCGCGCTTTACCGTGTCACAACTGACCATCGCCGATGTCAACGACTCCTGTGACTTGCTGGAGGTGCTCGACACCTACGTCTGTCGCAAGGCGGCCACCATGCTGACCGACTCGGATATCGTCGCCCTTACGCAGAGCATCGGCGAGATGACGCGTGCCGCCGCGGAAGACGACAGGCTGTCCTGGTCAGCCGCCGACCTCGCGTTCCACCGGCTGGTGAACGGGATCGCCGGCAACCAGCTCGTGGCAGAGACAGTCAAGGAGACGCGGCGTCGCATCCAGCGTTTCTGGCTGCGCGCTGCGTCGCTGCAATCCCGCCTCGAGGCATGCTCACAGGAGCATCTCGTGCTCGCCAACGCGATGGTCAACAAGGATTACGACGCCATCGAGCCCGCGGTCAAAGAACACATTGGCCACATGCGGGTGCGCATGCTCGACATGCTCGAAAGTGCCGCCGCGATTCTCGGCGACTGATCCCCTACTGAGCCGCCGACCGATTCTTTGAATCGTGCGTACTGCTCAGCGGAGGCCCAATTTCTCCGTTGGGCCCCCGCCGTGGCTAGCTGATTGCGCTAGTCCTTCGCGGCGAAGGCGTCGTCGAACGATCCGCTCGGCGCGTCCCAAAGCAGCGAGCGCACGAACTCGAGGCCTTGGGGTGCGCCAATGAGCCTGTCCATTCCGGCGTCCTCCCATTCCACTGAGATCGGTCCGCTGTAGCCGATGAAGTTGAGGGCGCGGAACGCGTCTTCCCACGGCACATCGCCGCGACCCGTCGAGACGAAGTCCCAGCCGCGTCGCGGGTCAGACCACGGCAGGTGGCTCCCGAGAATGCCGGCGTGACTGGATCCCATGCGCATCCGGGTGTCCTTGCAGTCCACGTGGTAGATCCTGTCGGCGAACTCAATGATCATGTCGACAGGGTTGAAGCCCTGCCACACCATGTGGCTCGGATCCCAGTTCAGACCGAAGGCCGCGCGATGCTTGATGGCGTCGAGCGTGAAAACTGTCGTCCAGTAGTCGTAGGCGATCTCCGAGGGGTGCACCTCGTGGGCGAAACGCACGCCTTCGCTATCGAAGACGTCCAGGATGGGGTTCCATCTGTCTGCGAAGTCCTGGTAGCCGGCATCAATGACGTCCTGGCCAACCGGCGGGAACATCGCCACGTACTGCCAGATGCTCGATCCGGTGAATCCGACGACGGTGTCGACGCCGAGTTTGCGGGCCGCGATCGCGGTTTTCTTCATCTCCTCGGCGGCGCGCTGGCGTACGCCCTCCTGATCGCCGTCGCCCCAAACCCGGGAGCCGACGATCGCCTGGTGGCGGAAGTCGATCGGGTTATCGCACACCGCCTGTCCCTTGAGATGGTTCGAGATAGCGAACAGTTTCAGGTTGTGCCTGTCGAGAATGTCCAGGCGCGACTGCACGTAGGCGTCGTCCTCGGCGGCGCGCCATGGATCGAGATGGTCGCCCCAGCAAGCCAGCTCAAGGCCGTCGTAGCCCCAGCCGCTCGCGAGCTTGGCGACCTCTTCGAGAGGAAGATCGGCCCACTGGCCGGTGAACAGGGTGACTGGATGCCTCATTGCTGCTCCTTCTTGGGGGAATCGGTTTATTGGGTGAAGGGGATGCTGACGCTCCCGCGGGCGGCGCTGTCAGAGATGGCTGCGAGCACCCGCTGAACTTTCAGGCCGTCCGCAAAGCTGGGGCTCGAGAGGGTATCGTCACGGATGCTCGTGAGAAATTCGGCGATCTGGTGAACGAAGCTGTGCTCCCAGCCGATGATATGTCCATCCGGCCACCAGTGACCGACCCAGGGATGATCGGCTTCGGTGACCAGGATGCGCTGGAAACCCTGCTCGCCCGCGGTATCCCTGCCGTCGAAGAACCAGAGTTCGTTGAGGTTCTCCAGGTCGAACCGAATGCTGCCGTACTCTCCATAGATCTCGAGCGTGAGTTGATTCTTGCGTCCGAGCGCGCATCGGGTGACTTCCAGTTGGAGCACGCCGCCCCCTGAAAGCCGCCCGGTTGCCCACGCCGCATCATCGACGGTTACCTTCTCGAGAGCACCTCCCCCCGACCCCTTGATGCCGCCGTCGCCGCTGTCGCCACTTGGCCGTTCGGTCACAAAGGTGTTGGTGCCCCCGGAAATAGAAAGGATGTCCTCCCCGGTCAGGTGCAGCACAAGGTCGGTCACATGCGAGCCGAGATCGCCCAGCGCACCGCTGCCCGCGTCCTCTCTGCGCAGTCGCCAACTCATCGAGGTCGAGGGATCGTTCAGCCAGTCCTGAAGGTAGGCCGTGCGGATGTGGCGGATGGCGCCCACCCTGCCGTCGTCGATGAACTTCTTCGCCAGCGCGATAGCGGGTATCCGCCGGTAGTTGAAATTCACAATCGCGTGCTGGCCCCGCTTCGCTGCGGCGTCGAAGGCCGCGGCCATCCGCTCTGCGCCCGCCACCGTGTTCGCCATTGGTTTCTCGACGATGACGTGCTTGCCGGCCTCGAGTGCGGCGATCACGATCTCCTCGTGCAGGCGCCCGGGGGTGCAGACGTCGACGATGTCGATGTCCTCTCGTTCGAGCACGGCACGCCAGTCGGTCGCGGATTCCTGCCACCCAAGCCGGGCTGCCGCGGCGGCCACCCGTGCGGCATCCCGGCCGACGAGCACGGCCTGTTCCACCGGTGGAACATCGAAAAACGCGGCGACGTTGCGCCAGGCCTGAGAGTGCACTTTACCCATGAACGCGTAGCCGATCGCGGCCACGCGCGAAGTCTTGCCGGCTTCCAAAGTCATCGATGTAATCCCTTCGCTTCATCGCGAATGTGCGGTTCGATCGCGATCCGATTGACATCGGACGGACAGTAGCTTTAGTGTACAACTACTTGTATACAAGCAGGGATACATTTCAGTGTCCTGATCTGAATGAGTGCTGCACAGAGTCGTGAGACGGGTGAGATGGACCAGTTTTTGATCGTCGCGCTCAATGGCCTGACGCTTGCAGCGGTGTACTTCCTCGTCGCCAGCGGGCTCACGTTGATCTTCGGCCTGATGCGCGTTATCACGATGGCCCACGGAACGAGTTACCTGCTCGGCGGCTACATCGGTTACGTCATCGCCCGACAGACCGGCAGCTGGATCCTCGGTGCCCTCGGTGCGGCGGTGATGGTCGGGCTGCTAGGACTGCTCATCCACCAAGTGCTGATCCGACGCTTCCAGGACGACGACATGCGCGTCGCGCTCATCACCCTCGGCGTCTCGCTGATCGGCACCGACGTCATGCTGGCCATCTTTGGCGGCACCGCAACCCAGGTGCCGATTCCCAAGAACTTCCAGGTCGGTGTTGACCTGCCGGTTATTGGTCAGTACCCGCTGATCCGATTGCTGATCCTGCTGGTCGCCATCGTGGTGGGCGTGGGCCTCACCCTCTTCATCAACCGCACGCGCTTCGGTTCGATCGTGCGCGCCGGCGTCGATGACAGCCAGATGACCTCGGCGACCGGGGTGAACGTGCGGGTGGTCTTCGGCGTGATCTTCCTTATCGGCTCGGCGCTGGCTGCCTTCGCTGGCGTTGTTGGCGGCACATTGTTCCCGCTTCTGCCGGGGCAGGACGGCACCTTCCTGCTGTTTTCCCTCGTGGTCGTGATCGTCGGCGGAATGGGCAGCGTGCCCGGGGCCGCGATCGGGGCGGTGCTTGTCGGGCTCGTTTCTCAGTTCGCCCTGGTAATCGCACCCACCTACGCGCTCGTGCTCACCTTCGCTCTCATGGTGATCGTGCTCGCCATCCGCCCACAGGGCATTCTCGGGAAGGCGTCCTCCTCATGACGCAGTCGGTCGACCTCACGGGCACCCGCAAGTCGGTCTGGTCTCGCTTCGGCTGGATCGGCTGGGTCGTGATACTCGGTGCCGCCATTGCGTTCCCCTACGTGGTCGACCGACCGCGGTTCTGGCTGCCAAACATCGGCGTGCGCAGCCTGTGGCTCGGCATCATCGCCATGAGCTTGGTCTTCCTCAACCGCTACGTCGGGCTGCTCTCGCTGGCTCAGGCCACGATTGCAGGGGTATCCGCCTACGGGGTTGGCTACGTGATGGTCACGATGGGGCTCGGATTCTTCGTCGCGGTACCTGCTGGCATTGCCGCCGGTACCCTCGCGGGGTTCCTCGTGGCCCTGATCGCGGCGCGCACCAAGGCAATCTACTTTCTGATGATCACCCTCGCTCTCGCGCAGGTCTTCTACTCGTGGGCGTCGCAAGCCATCGAGGTCACCAATGCCCGCCGTGGGCTCGCCCCGATCCGCAAGCCCGACCTCGGCTTCGTCAACCTCAATGACGTGACGAGTTTCTACTTCTTCGCCCTGCTGATGGCGGTCATCTGCTTTCTGCTGTGCCGGTACGTGGCAGCCACCTCCTTCGGGCTTGCCCTGCAGGGCATCAGGGACAGCCCAGAGCGCATGGCCGCCCTCGGCTACCGCGTCAACAGGTACCGGATCGGAGCGATCACCTTCGCGGCGTTTATCGCCTCGATCGGTGGTGTAGTGCTGGTTTTCGACCGGGCGCAGGTGGACCCCGACGTTGTCAGCCTCGGCTCCACCCTCGACATCCTCGTCGTTGCCGTGATCGGCGGGATCGGCTCGCTTGGGGGCGTTTTCGTCGGCGGCCTCGTTCTCACCCTCCTCGACAATTTTGCTCAGGACTTCACCGACAGGTACAAGACGCTTACGGGCATCGTGTTCATCATCGTCCTGCTCTTCGCTCCGGCAGGTATCGCCGGTATCGGAAAGCAGGTAAAACGGGTCATCGATCGCAGGTGGAAGAGAGTGTCTCCCGCCTCCGCAGGTAGCCCGCAGCAGGAACCGTCAGCGGCTCAGCCGACGGGTGAGGCAATCACGAAAGGAAAGCAGCAATGAAGCTGACTAATAAAAAGGTGTGGGTCCCGGCGATTGCCGTCGGAACGACCCTGATCCTTGCCCTCTCAGGCTGTGGCGCTGGCGCATCCGGCGGCGGAGGCAGCAACACGATCAAGATCGGTGTGCTCGCCACGAGCGAAGGCAACCTCGCATTCGGCATGGGAGAGGCCAAGGCGGCCATCGGTGTCGCCATGGCAGCCATCGGCGGCACCGTCGATGGCGGCGAGATCAATGGCAAGAAGATCGAGTTCGTCTATGCGGGCACCGACGGCACCAGTGGCACGGCGCAGACCCAGGTGAAGAAGCTCGTCGAAAACGACGGTGTCGACCTCGTATTCGGCCCGGTTTCCGGAGACGAAGGGGAGGCAGTCGTGCAGTACGCACTCACCGTTCCCGACGTCACCTTCGTCAATGGATCGGCGAGCCCCGTCGGCATGACGCTCGAAGGAGCAACGAACTTCTTCCGCTTCCACGGCGACTCCGCCATGTGGATGGGGGGCCTCGGCAAGTACGCCTACGAAACTAAGGGCTACAAGAAGATTTACTCCATAGCCGAGGACTACTCGTTCCCCTACGACAACGCGGGCGGATTCTTCTCCGGCTACTGCGCCGCCGGTGGCCAAGTATCAGGAAACTCGTGGGTGCCCGTTGGCACCACCGACTACGGCACAATCATCTCCAAGATCCCGGCTGGCACCGATGCGGTGTACGTTGGCCTCGGTGGAGCTGACGCGGCGAGCTTCCTGTCGCAGGCCGTCACGGCCGGCGTCAAGCTGCCGCTCGTGGGTGGCTCGATCGCCGTCGACACGACCGCACTGTCGGGTGACGCGAACATCAAGGCTGTTGCGATCGGAACCATTACCGGCGGGCCCGTCCCCGGTGCTGGCTACGATAATCCGAAGTGGCAGCCGTTCGTGGACGCCTATGTCAAGCAGCCGAAGGCCTTCCCGAGCCCGAGCATCTTCTCGATCCTGTACTACAACTCGTTCGAGTCGCTGCTGCTG
>JAYSPT010000139.1:0-13998 GCA_043721995.1 Salinibacterium sp.
GAAGCGGGCCAATCGCAAGAGTGGGATACCATTCGGGCCATGGATGCTCGCGGGCGCGTGGCTCGGAGTGGGGGTCGGCAATCTCGCCTTCGCCGGATATCTTTCTCTTATGGGCCTCACGGTCCAGTAGAACGTCAGAGTAGCGGGGGAACCGTGGGTAGGACCATCGTCGGCATCGATATCAGTGCGGCCGGGCTTCGCGCTGCCGAAGTAGACGGCGCTCTCAAGCAGAAACCAGTGCTCGTGCGCTACGCCGAGATGCCACTACCTCCCGGCGCAGTCAACAAGGGTGAGGTCGTTGACACCAAGACCGTGGCGACCGCCCTGAGAAGGCTCTGGGCGGCGGGCGGATTCGCCACCAAAGACGTCGTGCTCGGGGTCGGCAACTCTCGCGTGCTCGCACGTGAGCTCAGCGTTCCGAGAATGCCGCTCGGAAGCATCCGCGAATCTCTTCCCTTCCACGTGCAGGAAATGCTCCCGTTCCCCACCAAAGATGCCCTGCTGGACTTCTATCCGATCAGCGAGAGCAGCGAAGGGAACGGCCCCGTGATCAATGGCCTGCTGGTTGCGGTGCTGAAATCGGTGGTCGCCGGCAACATCGCCGCAGCCAAACAGGCGGGGCTCAATACAGTCAACGTTGACCTGGTGCCTTTCGCGCTCAGCCGGGTCTTTCAGCGCGGTCGTTCGACTGGCACCGTCGCTCTCATTGACGTCGGCGCTAACACGTCAACCGTGGTGGTCTCCGCCAGCGGCGTTCCGCAATTCGTGCGAATCATTCCGATCGGTGGCGATGACCTGACTAGTGCCCTGGCGAGTCGGCTCAACATGGCGCCTGATACAGCGGAGCGGTCCAAGCGCGCTCTGGGCCTCTCGAACTCGGGCACGCCTAATGACCCGGCCAGCGTGATGCTCGAGGTGACGCGCCAGTTGCTCACGGCGCTGCGCGACACGCTCAATTACTACTCGTCTTCCCGGCAGGGTGTCGTTCTCAGCCGCATTGTCCTCACCGGCGGCGGCGGATCCATGCGCGGCTTCCGCGAAGCACTGTCGGACTACATGCACCTTTCAGTCTCGATGGGCGACCCGTTAGAGAACATCAGCATCGGCAAGAAGGCCGATAAGGCAATTCGCGCCATTGGTGCCGATGCGAGCCTGTCGGTCGCCGTTGGCCTCGCTCTGGGGAATGCAGCATGACGCCGCCCAGCAGCTCTTCGGTGGAACTCGGCGGTACGCCCCGCGTTCACCTGCTCCCGCCCGAAATCGAGGACGATCGTCGCGCTCGTTCCGTAACGAGGCGCCTCGCGGGGGGCGTCGTTGCGGCAGTTGTTCTTGTGCTTGCGGGAACCGCTTTTGCTTTCTTTCAAGTCGGCTTGGCAAATGCGGCACTCGCGAACGAGCAATCTCGCGCCGCCATGCTCATCGTTGAGCAAAAGAAATACGCGTCGGTGACGACGATTCAGCAGGAGACAACTGCCATTAGCGCCGCCCAGCCGATGGCCGCCGATGGGGAGGTGCTCTGGGCGCCCTTCGTAGCGAAAGTGCAGGCCACGCTGCCAGCTGGCACCAGCATCACCGCGTTTACCGGCTCGCTGGTTGCGGTCGCCCCAACCCAGCTTCTTCAAGCGCCGCACATTGCGACGCTGTCGATTACCTGCGATAGTCCCCAAGCGCCGGTCTCGGACTGGCTGGATAATCTTGCCAAACTCAACGGATTCGTAGACGCGACTCCCAACAACGTCGTGCTGGTTGTCGTGACCGGACGCTACACCGTGGATGTTGACCTGCTGGTAAACGATTCAGTGCTCGCAAAAAGATTCCCGGGGAAGTAGAGATGGGTCGCAATCGGATTATCGTGATCGCTCTTGTCGGCCTCATGGTTGCGGTGCTCGCGCTGGGCTGGCTGGTCGGGGTTTCTCCGCTCCTGACCCAGGCAAACTCGGCAATGGACGAGGCCAGCAACCTGACCACCGTGAACAATGCAGGGGATGCCAAAGTCGTGGTGCTCAAGAAGCAGTTCGCTGACATCGATAAGTTGAAGGCGACTGCGGTTCCGCTTCGCGCCTCGATTCCGGAGACGGTTGACGCACCCACCTTTCTTCGAGAGATCTACGCCTTCTGCGCGCAGTATGGGGTGACTTTGACGAGCGTGAAGGTCGGAGTTCCGATCGACTACGTGGCCCCCAACGCCCCCGGCACCAATGCAACGACCCCCACCACTCCAACAGCCACGCCAACTCCAGCGCCGACCCCTGGCGGAAGCGGAACCACCTCTGGCACGGCGAAGAGCTCGCTTGTACTCATTCCGATGAAGGTGATCATTTCGGGCCCCTATCCCAACGTCATGGCATTCACCGATGCCCTCCAGCAAGGTGCCCGCCTCTTCTTCATCTCCAAGATCACGACCGGCCCCAGCCCGCTTGGCGTTTTGACCGTCCTCGACGGCAGCGTCTACGCCCTTCCCGCCTCAGGCGGAGCAGCCGGCGTCGCCGAAGGGTCCACCAACACGCCCACCCCGACACCGAATCCCACCGAAACCCCGTCGGCGACTCCGACGAACACACCGAGCCCCACGCCGACCGGGTAGCCCTCGTGCCGCCAAGGCCTCGCTCACTAGACTGACGACAAGCAGATCAGGTGCTGGATACGCGCACTTGGCCTGACCTGATGGTGTGAGGAGACGAAGTCATGAGTGACGAGACAACGACCAACGAGGCGACTGCCGCGGCGGACGAAGCACTGAAGCGCCCCCGCACTCGCAGCAATGAGGTGATCGAAGACGCGGTGGTGGTCGAAGAGCCGGCCGCGCCAGTCGCGGATCAGCTGCCAGCAACTCCCGTGATCGTCACCAAGGTCGAACCGGTCGTGGCAATCGCTGACGTTGTGCCGGCAACTGCGCCGACAGCCGCCGCCGACCCGCAGGTCATCTACATGCATGCGCCGGCCGCTCCCAAAAAGAAGAGCAACCGCGGGCTCGGCGTAGTTCTGGCGGTGCTGTTCGGCATCGTCTTCGCAGCCGCCTTTGCGCTCGTCGTCATCATCTCGTTTCTCATTCAGGGCGAGAAGGTCACGCTCAGTTTCCTGACCTCATCGGCCTTCTATGTGCCAGTGCTCTTCTATGTCTTGGGCGCGATCCTGCTCGCCCTCATCATCAATCGCGGTGGATGGGGTGCGTGGGTTTTCGGCAGCATCTTCGTGGGTCTTATCGTCTACTTCGGCACGATCCTCGTCTTCATTCTCGGTAACGGCATCATCACAATGACTCCAAGCGACGGCGCGGACCTGTTCGGCCAGGCGCTGCGCAACCCGCTGGTCATTGCGGCTGCTTTCATCGCGCGCGAGGTGTCGATGTGGTCAGGCGCTCTCTTGAGCCGCCGGGGCCGTCGCCTTCGCGCACACAACACTGACGCACATGCCGCCTGGCAGCAGGACATCGTTGAGAAGAAGGCCGAGTATGAACGAGGCGCCGCGGCAACTCCCGCCGCCGTCTAACCCGGCTCTTTTGCCCGTGTTGGTCGCGGGCACCTACCTCGCGTCGGTCGTTGCGCTTTGGGGTTTCCTCAGTCTGTTCCTGAATCGCGACGTGATCGACTACCCGGATGCCGGCCCTCTCCTCGGTCCCGCAATGGTCGCGGCGGCATCCATCGTCACCTGGCTTGTCGGCTGGAAGGCACACAGCTGGCTGAGCGTGCTGGGAGCCTTTGTGGGATCCCTCGCGGCGATGCTGCTCGTCGGAGCGGTCGGCTATACCTTGACGAAGGGCGACCTGTCATGGATGCTGCAGACCTCAGCCCACTTAGCGCTCAGCCCATTCGTGCTCGGCGCCGCCGCGCTCTCGTGCATCGCAGTGCTCATCCTGCGTCTCGTGACCTCGAAGCCAACCACCCGGCGCGCTACGCCGTGAGCAGAACCATTTGACCGCCCCGCAACCGCGGGCTATTCTTGGCGGGTGTGCGCTTTGGCGTGCCCACATCACCGGGTTCGTTCGTCGAACGGCCCCCACGGCATACCCACCCAATCCGATGGAAGAAATTCCGACGTTTTCCGTGGGTCCAGATGAACTCGACTCGTTCGCAAGACGAGTCGAATGCTAACCATCAAGACGCTGTCACCGTGCAGCGAAAACAAGGAGTAATTTCAGTGCCCACCATTCAGCAGTTGGTGCGGAAGGGCCGCCAGCCGAAGGTCGTCAAGACCAAGGCTCCCGCCCTGAAGGCCAACCCACAGCAGCGCGGCGTTTGCACGCGCGTCTACACCACGACCCCAAAGAAGCCGAACTCGGCACTTCGCAAGGTTGCCCGCGTCAAGCTTTCCAACGGCACTGAGGTGACCGCCTACATTCCCGGTGAAGGCCACAACCTGCAGGAGCACTCGATGGTCCTCGTTCGCGGCGGCCGAGTGAAAGACCTCCCCGGCGTGCGCTACAAGATTGTGCGCGGCGCCCTCGACACCCAGGCGGTCAAAAACCGCAAACAGGCTCGCAGCCGCTATGGCGCGAAGATGGACAAGAAGTAATGCCACGTAAAGGTCCAGCACCGAAGCGTCCCGTAGTTGCGGACCCGGTCTACGGCGCTCCCATTGTGAGCCAGCTCGTCAACAAGATTCTGCTCAATGGCAAGAAGGGCCTCGCCGAGCGCATTGTCTACGGTGCACTCGAGGGCGTTTCCGCCAAGAATGGCCAGGATGCGGTCGTCACCCTCAAGAAGGCGCTCGACAATGTGCGCCCCACCATTGAGGTCAAGTCGCGTCGCGTCGGTGGCTCCACCTATCAGGTCCCGGTCGAGGTGAAGTCGCACCGCGCGAACACGCTCGCACTGCGCTGGCTCACGAGTTACGCGAAGGGTCGTCGCGAGAAGACGATGACCGAGCGTCTCACCAACGAGATTCTCGACGCATCGAACGGCTTGGGCGCCGCGGTTAAACGCCGCGAAGACACCCACAAGATGGCAGACGCGAACAAGGCTTTCGCGCACTACCGCTGGTAATCACGTCGCGAATGATTGGGCCAGTCGGATGCTTCCGACTGGCTTGATCACCGCGGCCAGCGTTCATATTCAATCTTTCTGAAAGCAGGAACACCGTGGCACAGGACGTGCTCACCGACCTCAACAAGGTCCGCAACTTTGGCATCATGGCGCACATCGATGCTGGCAAGACAACCACCACCGAGCGCATCCTGTTCTACACGGGCATCACCCACAAGATCGGTGAAGTCCACGACGGCGCTGCCGTCATGGACTGGATGGCACAGGAGCAGGAGCGCGGCATCACGATCACGTCGGCCGCGACGACCTGCTTCTGGGACAAGTACCAGCTCAACATCATCGACACTCCCGGGCACGTTGACTTCACCGTTGAGGTAGAGCGAAACCTCCGGATCCTCGACGGCGCGGTTGCCGTGTTCGACGGCAAGGAGGGCGTCGAGCCCCAGTCCGAGACCGTCTGGCGTCAGGCAGACAAGTACGACGTGCCGCGCATCTGCTTTGTCAACAAGATGGACAAGCTCGGTGCCGACTTCTACTACACGGTCGACACGATCATCAAGCGCCTCGGCGCGAAGCCGCTGGTCATCCAGATCCCGATCGGGTTCGAGAACACCTTCGAGGGTGTCGTCGACCTGGTCGAGATGCGCGCGCTCACCTGGCGTGGTGACTCCAAGGGTGACGTCGAGTTGGGCGCCAAATACGCAATCGAGGTGATCCCCGCCGACCTGGTGGAGAAAGCCAACGAGTACCGTCACATGTTGATCGAAGCTGTCGCGGAGGCAGACGACGAGTTGCTTGGACGCTACCTGGAGGGCGACACCGACTTCACCGTGGCCGAGATCAAGGCCGCGATCCGCAAGCTCACGATCTCCAGCCAGATCTACCCCGTACTGTGTGGGTCAGCGTTCAAGAACCGTGGCGTCCAGCCAATGCTGGATGCCGTCGTTGACTACCTGCCCAGCCCGCTCGACGTGCCTGCCATCGAGGGTCATGATGTGCGCGACGAAGAGAAGATCATCGAGCGTCATCCCGACGCGAGCGAGCCTTTCGCGGCACTCGCTTTCAAAATCATGACGCACCCGTTCTTCGGTCGTCTGACCTACGTTCGCGTGTATTCCGGTCACGCCGTGTCGGGTGCCCAACTCGTCAATTCGACGAAGGGCAAGAAGGAACGCATCGGCAAGATCTTCCAGATGCACGCAAACAAGGAGAACCCAGTCGAATCGATGGCCGCGGGGCACATCTACGCGGTAATCGGGCTCAAGGACACAACGACGGGCGACACGCTGTCCGACCCGAACAACCAAGTGGTGCTTGAGTCGATGACGTTCCCGGAGCCCGTAATTGAGGTCGCGATCGAGCCGAAGACGAAGGCCGACCAGGAGAAGCTGGGTCTCGCCATCCAGAAGCTCGCCGAGGAAGACCCGACTTTCCGCACGGAGCAGAACCAGGACACCGGCCAGACCATCATCAAGGGTATGGGCGAGCTTCACCTCGACATCCTCGTCGACCGTATGCGTCGCGAGTTCAACGTCGAGGCCAACGTAGGCAAACCGCAGGTCGCCTATCGCGAGACGATTCGCAAGATCGTCGAGAAGCATGACTACACCCACAAGAAGCAGACCGGTGGATCTGGCCAGTTCGCGAAGGTGCAGATTTCACTGGAGCCGATGGAAGTCACTCCGGACAAGATCTACGAGTTCGAGAACAAGGTCACCGGCGGCCGCATTCCGCGGGAGTACATCAGTTCCATCGATGCCGGTTTCCAGGCATCGATGGCGGTCGGCGTGCTTGCCGGCTACCCCATGGTCGGCGTCAAGGGAATCATCCTCGACGGTGCGGCCCACGACGTGGACTCCTCGGAAATGGCGTTCAAGATCGCCGGCTCCATGGCGTTCAAGGAGGCCGCTCGCAAGGCGAACCCCGTACTCCTCGAGCCGCTCATGGCGGTCGAGGTGCGTACTCCCGAGGAGTACATGGGCGACGTCATCGGTGACCTGAACTCCCGCCGTGGACAGATCCTGTCCATGGAGGACGCCACGGGCGTGAAGGTAATTCGCGCCAATGTGCCCCTGTCTGAGATGTTCGGTTACGTGGGCGACCTGAGGTCGAAGACCTCCGGTCGCGCCGTATACTCGATGAGTTTCGACAGCTACTCTGAGGTTCCCCGCGCGGTGGCTGATGAGATCATCCAGAAGAACAAGGGCGAGTAACCCTTTTCTTCGGGTTCCAGCCAAAACAACTAAAGTAAACACACACCAACTCGTGCAGCAACCGGATGATCTCCGGGTGCGGCACGTCAGAGTCCTGAGGAGGACCCACAGTGGCTAAGGCCAAGTTCGAGCGGACAAAGCCGCACGTAAACATCGGTACCATCGGGCACGTCGACCACGGAAAGACCACCCTGACGGCGGCCATCACCAAGGTGCTGCACGACAAGTACCCGACCCTCAACACGGCGAGCGCCTTCGACCAGATCGACAACGCTCCCGAGGAAAAGGCTCGTGGCATCACGATCAACATCTCGCACGTCGAGTACCAGACGGAGAAGCGTCACTACGCTCACGTCGACGCACCCGGCCACGCGGACTACATCAAGAACATGATCACCGGTGCCGCCCAGATGGACGGTGCGATCCTCGTGGTCGCCGCGACCGATGGCCCCATGCCCCAGACGCGCGAGCACGTGCTGCTCGCTCGCCAGGTTGGCGTGCCGTACATCGTCGTCGCGCTGAACAAGGCCGACATGGTTGACGACGAGGAGATTTTCGAGCTCGTTGAACTCGAAGTTCGCGAGTTGCTCTCCAGCCAGCAGTTCGATGGCGACAACGCCCCCGTCGTGCGCGTCTCCGCGCTCAAGGCCCTCGAAGGCGACGAGAAGTGGGGCAAGACCGTTCTGGACCTCATGGACGCCGTGGACGAGCACGTCCCCGAGCCGATTCGCGAGACCGACAAGCCGTTCCTTATGCCCGTTGAAGACGTGTTCACGATCACCGGTCGTGGCACCGTCATCACCGGTCGCGTCGAGCGCGGCATCCTCCTCCCGAACCAGGAGGTCGAGATCGTCGGCATTAAGGAGAAGTCCTCGAAGACCACGGTCACCGCAATCGAAATGTTCCGTAAGACCCTCGACGACGCTCGCGCCGGAGAGAACGTCGGTCTGCTGCTTCGCGGTACCAAGCGCGAAGAAGTCGAGCGCGGCCAGGTTGTCGTAAAGCCCGGTTCGGTTACGCCGCACACCGAGTTCGAGGCGAACTCCTACATCCTGTCAAAGGATGAGGGTGGCCGTCACAACCCGTTCTACGCGAACTACCGTCCGCAGTTCTACTTCCGTACCACGGACGTCACCGGAATCATCTCGCTGCCCGAGGGCACCGAGATGGTCATGCCTGGTGACACCACGGAGATGACTGTCAACCTGATCCAGCCGATTGCCATGGAAGAGGGCCTCCGCTTCGCAATTCGCGAGGGTGGCCGCACCGTGGGCGCTGGAACGGTTACAAAAATCCTGAAGTAGTTCAGGTCGCTGATTGAGTCGCGGCCCAGCCGCTTATCTCAACCGCACCACGAAGGGGTCGGGCCGGAAGGCCCGGCCCCTTCGTCGTTTCGCCTGCTGCGCGGGGTTCGTTCACCGCCCCGACAACCTCGCGCTGAGGGCATCCGTCGACTCGGCGGTTATGTTGCCCAGGCTCTCCCAGTCGTCGCCTGCCGCATCGACTCGGAAGGTCAGGCCGATGGCGGCAGCGGGGTAGTCGTTGCGATCAACGGCGCATGCGCCGACAGAGCCGTATTCCGCGGTGATCTCGCCGAGTTCGGTGGCCCATCCGCGCGTTCGTGACTCGGCGAGAACGGCGGCCAACTCGCCGAGGCTGGATGGTCCGACCTCGGTGCGCCGGGTCAGTTGGTTCTTCGTCGGGTAGAGCGCCCGCACCTGTGTGGCAGGGAGTTTCGCGAGCATGGCCCGTCCGGTCGCGGTGAGATGGGCGGGGAGGTGCACCCCGATTGCGGAGACCGTCATCGGCGCGCGCAACCCCTGCACGCGTGCCGCGTAGACCACATCGGTACCGCTGAGCACGGCGAGGTGCGCGACGACCGGAATTGGCGACCGGTCCACCAGTCGCTCCATCAGGGGCCTAGCGAGTCGAGCCAGGTGGGTGCTGCGCCTGGACGCCGTACCGATCTCGGCCACGAGCGAGCTCAGGCCGTAGGCATGGTCTTCGGGGAAGTGGACAAGGAATCCCTCGTCCATCAGCACGGCGATGAGTTGGTAAGTGGATGACCTGGGCAGGTCCAGGGCCCGAGCGAGGGCAGCGGCGGGAACGGGCCCGCTTCGGGAGGCGAGGTAGCGCAGGATTGCGAGAGTGCTGCGCGCTGCCGGGATCTGGGGCATCCAACACTTCCTTCAGTGTCTGATATTTCAGACAGGTTATCTCAACGGCTGCTGAATCCGTGGGAGTCTGCGTAGTTCACTGGGCATATGAAAACCGTCATCGTCGGCATCGGGCCGCTCACCGTCGAGGAGGTCGTCGCCGTCGCTCGCGACGACGCGCGAGTGGAACTGTCACCGGCATCACTCGACGCGATGACCGCGACCCGCGCGGTTGTCGATTCCCTCACCCAGGATCCGGAGCCCCACTACGGCATTTCGACCGGCTTTGGCGCTTTGGCCATCAAGCAGATTCCGCTGGAGCAGCGCCTCGAGCTGCAGCGCTCTCTCGTACGGAGCCACGCGGCAAGTTCAGGCCCGGAGGTCGAGCGCGAAGTGGTGCGCGCCACGATCCTTCTACGGCTGTCGACCCTCGCCACCGGACGCACGGGTGCACGACCGATCGTCGCGGAGACCTATGCCGCACTCCTCAACGCGCAAATCACGCCCACCATTGGCGAGTACGGCAGCCTCGGCTGCTCAGGCGATCTTGCCCCCCTGGCGCACTGTGCGCTCGCGATCATGGGTGAAGGGGAAGTGTGGGTGGGCGACAGGAAGGTTCCTGCATCCGAAGCCCTCACCTCAGCCGGGATCGAGCCGGTCGTTTTGCGCGAAAAGGAGGGGCTTTCCCTCATCAACGGAACCGACGGAATGCTTGGGATGCTGTGCCTGGCGATTGCGGACCTCACCGACCTGCTCGATACGGCCGACCTCGCCGCAGCCATGAGCGTCGAGGGGCTGGCCGGCACGGATCGCGTCTTCGCCAAGGACCTTCAGGCGCTTCGACCGCACCCCGGGCAGGCAGAGTCGGCGGCGAATATGCGCGCTGTACTGGCGGGCTCTGGAGCAATAGCCACCCACCGTACCGGGGGCTTCACGCGGGTTCAGGACGCGTACTCACTGCGCTGTGCACCCCAGGTTCACGGTGCGGCCCGGGACACCCTCACCCACGCCCGACTGGTCGCGGGACGCGAACTTTCGAGTGCGATCGACAATCCGGTGGTCCTGCCCGACGGTCGCGTCGAATCGAACGGAAACTTCCACGGTGCGCCGGTCGGGTACGTGCTCGACTTTCTCGCGATTGTGATCGCGGATGTCGCGAGTATGAGCGAGCGGCGCACCGACCGCTTCCTGGACAAGAGCCGCAGCGGCGGGCTCAACCCGTTCCTCGCCCATGACCCCGGCGTTGACTCGGGGCTCATGATCGCGCAGTACACGCAGGCCGCTGTAGTGAGCGAGCTCAAGCGGCTCGCGGCACCCGCATCCGTCGATTCGATTCCGACCAGCGCGATGCAGGAAGACCACGTCTCGATGGGGTGGAGCGCGGCGCGCAAACTCCGACGCGGTATCGACGGACTCACGCGGGTGCTCGCGATCGAGCTGATGACTTCGGCCCGCGGCATCCAGATGCGTGGCGAGACCCCAGCTCCGGTGTCGGCGGCAGTCATCGAACGGCTCCGCCGGGTGGTGCCCGGCCCCGGGCCGGACCGCTACCTCGCCCCAGACATTGCCGCGACCGTCGCACTTGTGGCGGACGGCGAACTACTCCGCGCGAGCGGACTGAGCCAACGGGAAAAATGATGATCACAGCACACCGTGGTACGACCCTGCACACGCTCGGCTGGCCGCAGGAGGCGGCGCTCAGGATGCTGCAGAACAACCTCGATCCGGAGGTCGCCGAACATCCGGAAGATCTCGTCGTCTACGGCGGCACCGGAAAGGCGGCGCGGGACTGGCCGAGCTTCCACGCGATCGTGCGCTCGCTGCAGACCCTCCGCGGCGACGAGACGCTGCTCGTGCAGTCCGGCAAGCCGGTCGGCGTCATGCAGACCCACGAGTGGGCTCCACGGGTACTTCTGGCGAACTCCAACCTCGTCGGTGACTGGGCCAACTGGGATGAGTTCCGGCGCCTCGAGCGACTCGGCCTCACCATGTACGGCCAGATGACCGCCGGATCCTGGATTTACATCGGTACCCAGGGCATCTTGCAGGGCACCTACGAGACCTTCTCAGCGGTGGCTGCCAAGCGATTTGGCGGCACCCTGTCCGGCACCATCACGCTGACTGCCGGACTGGGCGGCATGGGTGGCGCGCAGCCGCTGGCCGTCACCATGAATGACGGTGTCGCGATCTGTATCGACGTCGACCCGAGCCGAATTGCGCGACGTGTGGAGCAGGGCTACCTCGACATGACCGCAACATCCCTCGACCATGCTCTCGAGATCGCGTACGCCGCTCGGGATGCCCGAAAGCCACTGTCAATCGGGGTGCTTGGCAACGCGGCATCCCTCGTGCCGGAACTGCTGTCGATGGGGGCGCAGATTGACATCGTGACCGACCAGACCAGCGCTCACGATCCACTGGCCTACCTGCCGATCGGCGTCGACTTCGACGATTGGGCGAGCGCCAAGCTCGACCCGGGCTTCGCACAGCGCGCCCGCGAGTCAATGGCGGTGCACGTCGAGGCCATGGTGGGCTTTCAGAAGGCTGGCGCCGAGGTGTTCGACTACGGCAACAACATCCGCACCGAGGCGAAGGCCGCCGGGTACGCCGCCGCCTTTGCATTCCCCGGATTCGTGCCCGCGTACATCCGGCCACTCTTCGCCGAAGGTAAGGGACCCTTCCGCTGGGCCGCACTCAGCGGTGACGCAAGCGATATCGCCAAGACCGACAGAGCGGTTCTCGAGCTGTTTCCGGAGAATGAATCGCTCGCACGCTGGATCAAGCTTGCCGAGGAGCGGGTGCACTTCCAGGGACTCCCGGCCCGCATCTGCTGGCTCGGCTATGGCGAACGGGATGTTGCGGGGCTCAGGTTCAACGACATGGTCGCCTCCGGCGAGCTTGTGGCACCCATCGTGATTGGTCGCGACCACCTCGACTCGGGATCGGTCGCGAGCCCCTACCGCGAAACGGAGGCGATGAAGGACGGATCGGATGCGATCGCCGACTGGCCGCTGCTCAACGCCCTGGTCAACACGGCATCGGGTGCCACCTGGGTTTCGATCCACCACGGTGGTGGCGTCGGGATCGGCCGCTCGATCCACGCCGGGCAGGTCACGGTTGCTGATGGCACCGTGCTTGCTGGCGAGAAGATTGCGCGCGTACTGAGCAACGACCCGGGAATGGGAGTGATCCGACATGTCGACGCTGGCTACGATGAGGCCATCGATACCGCTCATCGACTCGGGGTGCGCATTCCGATGCAGGAGCTCTGATGCTTCCGCACGATCCACACTGGCCACGCGCGGGCGACTGGCCCGCACCGACCGGGCGATCGGATGCGACGATCGTCGGCATCCCCACCTACTCCACCTCGCTATCGCAGACCCGGGCCCACCTCACTCCCGCAGCCGTGCGCGAGGCGCTGCGCCGCTACAGCTTCGACAGCTCCCTCGCGATCACCGATGCCGGTGACGCCCTCGAGCCAGACACGAGGGATGTTTCGCACTTCATCGCGGGACTTGACGCCGCCCTGGTGATCGCCCTCGGCGGCGACAACAGCGCGACCGTGCCCGTCGCCCGAGGCAGGGGTGCACAGGGACTCGTCACCGTGGATGCCCACCACGACCTGCGCGACGGCATCAGCAACGGATCGCCGGTGCGGCAACTCATTGAGGCGGGCTTGGCGGGAACGCGCGTGGTGCAGGTGGGGATCGAGCCTTTCGCAAACTCCCGCTACTACGCGCAACGCGCCGCGGACTACGGCATCACGGTCATCACCCGGGAGGAGCTGCGACGTCGGCCGATGGACGACGTCATGGCCGAGGCGATCGGCATCGCGGCGGCGGGCGGCGGTGTCGTGCACGTCGACCTTGACGTCGACTCCTGCGACCGGTCTGTCGCTCCCGGCTGCCCGGCCTCCGTGCCCGGCGGTCTCGCGGCAATCGACCTGCGCCTTGCGGCGCGAGTGGCCGGGGGCCATGCTGCCGTTGCATCCATCGACCTGGTCGAGGTGGATGTCGCAGCCGACACCCCGGACGGCCGCACCGTTCGCCTTGTCGCACTGTGCGTACTCGAAGCGATTGCGGCTCTCGAGCGCCGATGACCACGACCCTCGTTGATTCGATCGCGCTGCTCGTCACACACGACGCCGAGCGCCCACAGCGCGAAAACGCGGCGCTCGTCATCGAGAACGGTCAGGTCGCGTGGGTCGGCGACTCCGCCGACGCTCCGGCCGCCGACGAGCGGGTGGATGCGGGCGGAGGCTGCGTCATCCCGGGCTTCGTCGACAGTCACAGCCATCTCGTATTCGCCGGCGATCGCGCGGACGAGTTCGAGGCGCGGATGGCGGGACAACGGTACGAGGCGGGCGGTATTCAGCGCACGGTGCGACTGACCCGCAAGGCAAGCGACGAGCAGTTGCTCGACAACGCGGCACGACTCGTTAGGGAGGCTCGAGCGCAAGGCACGACCACGATCGAGATCAAGAGCGGCTACGGCCTCACCGTCGCCGATGAGGAGCGCAGCGTTCGTCTGGCCGCGACCCTCACCCCGGAGGTCACATTCCTCGGAGCGCACGTCATTCCGACCGGATCCGAGCGCGATGAATATGTGGCCCTGGTGATGGGCGAGATGCTGGATGCCTGTGCC
>JAYSPT010000140.1:0-4777 GCA_043721995.1 Salinibacterium sp.
GCTCGCCCAGCCGAGTTGCGAGGTTCACCCACTGCTCGCGCGCCGGCTCGACGGCGTTCACTGCGTCGATCATCACTCCCGACCCACTGGCGAGCACTCGCTCGGCGAGCGTTTCCGCAACGAGGTAGGCGGCAAGGCCGGTCGGCTGGTCAGCGTCGATTCCCGCCTGCAGAATCGCCGTCTCGATCGGATCGACCGAGACGACGGGAATTGACAACCGGCTCGCGATGACCTGGCCCAACGTGGATTTGCCGGTACCAGGGAGTCCTGCGAGCGCGACGAACATTGTTACCCTTCGTGAGTATTCGCTGTCGAGACTAACTCAGCGTTTCTTGCAACGACTGTAACAGTGTCATGCTCCACCGAGAGGAATCCATCATCAGCGCTGGCAGTGATGATCTCACCGGCGATGGTCGTAACGCGCACCTCTCCGGGAGCAAGGATCGCCAGGATTGGCTCGTGACCGGCCAGAATACCGATCTGGCCGACGGTGGTTCGGGCGATGATCTGTTTCGCCTTACCCGCCCAAATCTGGCGATCCGCCGAAACGACGCTCACGTCGAGCTCTGCCATGACTAGCCGTTCTGCTTCTGGATGCGCGCCCACGCCTCTTCAACGTCGGAGATACCCCCGACGTTGAAGAACGCCTGCTCCGCCACGTTGTCGAACTCACCCTTGGTGATCGCATCGAACGATTCGATCGTGTCTTTCAGCGCCACGGTCGAACCCTCAACCCCGGTGAACTTCTTCGCCATATAGGTGTTTTGTGAGAGGAACTGCTGGATGCGCCGCGCACGGGAGACGGTGATCTTGTCTTCCTCGGACAACTCGTCAACGCCGAGGATCGCGATGATCTCCTGCAGCTCCTTGTTCTTCTGCAAGATTGCCTTCACGTTCGTGGCGACACGGTAATGGTCAGCGCCCAGATAACGGGGGTCAAGGATGCGGCTGGTGGACGTCAACGGGTCCACGGCCGGATACAAGCCCTTAGAGGCGATCTCGCGGCTGAGCTCGGTCGTCGCATCGAGGTGCGCGAAGGTAGTCGCTGGCGCAGGGTCGGTGTAGTCGTCCGCGGGCACGTAAATCGCCTGCAGTGAGGTGATCGAGTGACCACGCGTCGAGGTGATGCGCTCCTGAAGAACACCCATTTCATCCGCCAGGTTCGGTTGGTACCCGACGGCGCTCGGCATACGTCCCAGCAGGGTCGACACCTCGGATCCGGCCTGTGTGAAGCGGAAAATGTTGTCGATGAAGAGCAGAACGTCCTGGTTTTGCACGTCACGGAAGTACTCCGCCATGGTCAGCGCGGAGAGCGCGACCCGAAGACGGGTACCCGGCGGCTCATCCATCTGCCCGAAGACAAGGGCGGTCTTGTCGAAGACTCCGGCTTCTTCCATCTCGGCGATCAGGTCGTTGCCCTCACGCGTGCGCTCGCCGACACCGGCGAACACCGACACGCCACCGTGGTCCTGGGCGACGCGCTGGATCATCTCCTGGATGAGCACCGTCTTGCCAACACCGGCACCACCGAACAGTCCGATCTTGCCGCCCTGCACGTAGGGGGTCAAAAGGTCGATGACCTTGATCCCGGTCTCGAAAAGTTCGGTCTTTGACTCGAGCTGGTCGAATGCCGGGGGCTTACGGTGGATGGGCCAGCGCTCGGTGATGACGATCTTCTCGCCACCGATCGTGCCGTCTTCATCCGCATTGAGGATTTCACCGATAACGTTAAAAACCTTGCCCTTGGTGACGTCGCCCACGGGAACGGTGATCGGGCTACCCGTATCGCGCACCTCCTGGCCTCGGACCAGACCGTCTGTGGGCTTCAGCGCGATGGCACGAACCAAGTCATCACCCAGGTGCTGGGCAACTTCGAGCGTGATCTCGTTCGACTCACCCCCGATCGTGATCGTGGTCTTGAGGGCGTTGTAAATGCCCGGGATCGAGTCGTGTGGAAACTCGATGTCAACGACCGGGCCCGTGACGCGCGCGATGCGGCCCACGCCAGTCCGCGCCTCGGTGGTTGAAGTATCGGTGGTTGCGTTTGTCATGTGAACTCGCTTTCTAGTGCGCTGTGCTTGTTGGTGAACGCGTCCCCGCCGCGTTCACTTTTTCGAGCCCAGGGCGTCTGCGCCGCCCACGATCTCGGAAATCTGCTGGGTGATCTCGGACTGGCGCGCATTGTTGGCCAGGCGCGTGTAAGTCGTGATGAGTTTGTCCGCATTGTCACTCGCGGACTTCATCGCCTTCTGGGTCGCTGCATGTTTGGCGGCGGCCGACTGGAGCATGGCATTGAAGATACGGCTCTCGATGTAGACGGGAAGCAGCGCATCGAGCACGCTGGACGCCTCTGGCTCGAATTCGTATGCCGGCAGGGCTTCGTTCTCTCCGGGTGCCTCGATGCCTTCTACGATCTCGAGAGGAAGCAGTCGCACGACTTCCGGTTCCTGCACGAGCATGCTGATAAAGCGGTTGTACACGATGTGAATCTCGTCGACACCGCCCTCGCTCGCCGGCTGGATGAACTTCGCGACAAGGGCATCTCCGATGACCTTCGCGGTCTCGAACTCCGGCGCGTCAGTTCCCCCGATCCAGATCTGCTCGGCAACCCGCTTGCGAAACGTGAAGTAGCCCGCAGCCTTCCGGCCCACCAGGTAGTAAACGACCTCTTTGCCTTGGGCTGTCAGGCGGGCAACGAGTTCGTTCGCCTCGCGCAGCACGTTGGAGTTGAACGCGCCAGCGAGTCCGCGGTCTGAGGAGAAGATGACGACTGCCGCCCGCTCGATCTTCTCCGGCTCTGTGGTGAGGATGTGGTCGACGTTCGAGAACGTCGCGACCGCAGACACGGCGCGCGTCACGGCTCGGGAGTAGGGCCCTGATGCCGCAACCCGTGCCTGCGCTTTCTGGATGCGCGAAGCCGAGATGAGCTCCATGGCCCGAGTGATCTTCTTGGTCGTCTGGGCAGACTTGATTTTCTGCCGGTAGACCCGAAGTTGCGCTCCCATGTGCGTTCTCTCTTACTCGTATCGGGCGGCGTCAGCGACGCTGCTTGACAATCTTTTCCTGGGTGATTTCGGCAGGCTCGATCTCCTCGAAAACCTCTTTGCCCACAGACATCAACGGTTTACCATCACCAGTCTGGAATTCGAGCTTAAAGGCGTCGACGGCACTCTCGAGTTCCTTTGTGGTGTCGTCATCCAGCACATTGGTGTCGCGCAAGGTGTCAAGCACCTTGGTGTTGCGTGCGAGGTACTCGTGCAGTTCGCTCTCGAACCGAAGGATGTCTTCAACGGGCACCTCGTCGAGCTTGCCGTTGGTCCCCGCCCAGATCGAGACAACCTGCTTCTCCACCGGGAACGGTGAATATTGCGGCTGGCGCAGTAGTTCCGTCAGGCGGGCGCCACGGGCCAGCTGGCGACGGGAGGTTTCGTCAAGGTCGGATGCGAACAAGGCGAATGCCTCAAGTGAGCGGTATTGGGCCAGCTCGAGCTTGAGCGTTCCCGACACCTTCTTGATCGACTTGACTTGCGCGTCCCCACCAACGCGGGAGACCGAGATACCGACGTCAACCGCGGGGCGCTGGTTCGCGTTAAACAGGTCGGACTGCAGGAAGATCTGCCCATCCGTGATCGAGATCACGTTCGTGGGGATGTATGCCGAAACGTCGTTCGCCTTCGTCTCGATGATCGGAAGCCCGGTCATCGAACCCGCACCCAACTCGTTCGACAGCTTCGCGCAACGCTCGAGCAAGCGGGAGTGCAGGTAGAACACGTCGCCGGGGTACGCCTCGCGCCCCGGGGGGCGACGCAGCAGCAGCGAGACCGCGCGATAGGCCTCGGCCTGCTTTGACAGGTCATCGAAGATGATCAGGACGTGCTTGCCGGCGTACATCCAGTGCTGGCCGATCGCCGACCCGGTGTACGGGGCCAGGTATTTGAATCCTGCAGGGTCTGAGGCGGGCGCCGCGACGATCGTGGTGTACTGCATGGCTCCGGCGTCTTCCAGGGCGCCCTTGACTGCCGCGATCGTTGAACCCTTCTGGCCGATCGCGACATAGATGCAGCGAACCTGCTTGTTTGTGTCGCCGGACTCCCAGTTCGCCTTCTGGTTGATGATCGTGTCAATCGCGATTGCAGTCTTGCCGGTTTGGCGGTCGCCGATGATGAGCTGGCGTTGGCCGCGCCCGATCGGGATCATCGCGTCGATCGCCTTGATGCCGGTTTGCATCGGCTCCTTGACGCTCTGGCGCTGCATGACGCCCGGAGCCTGCAACTCGAGTGCGCGACGACCCTCGGATACGATCTCGCCAAGTCCATCGATTGGTGCGCCCAGCGGGTCGACGACCCGACCCAGGTACGCGTCGCCGACGGGAACGGAAAGTACCTCACCCGTGCGGGTGACCTCCATGCCCTCGACGATGCCGGTGAACTCGCCGAGGATGACGACACCGATCTCGTCTTCATCGAGGTTCTGAGCAAGGCCCAGGGTGCCATCGGAAAACTTGATCAGCTCGTTCGCCATGACGCCGGGCAAGCCCTCGACGTGCGCGATGCCGTCGGCAGCGTCGATGACGTAACCGATCTCGGCGGACGCGGCTTTGCCAGGCTCGTAAGCCTTAACGAAGTTCTGTAGGGCCGAGCGGATCTCGTCCGGGCTAATCGTGAGTTCTGCCATTGTTCTTCCTGTTCCTTCGTGGAAAGTCTGTGTGCCGGAAACGCCTTTAGCGCGCGAGCTGGAGTCTGAGGTCGGTGAGCCTGGTCGAAATGCTGCCGTCGAT
>JAYSPT010000141.1:0-8322 GCA_043721995.1 Salinibacterium sp.
CTTTCGCGGATTTCGACGCCCTCTGGACACCATTCACCGGCGGCCAAGGTGCTGGCCCGAGCTATCTCGTCTCACTCGAGCCCGAAACACAATCCAAGCTCAAGGAGAGCATGCGCGAGCGGGTCCCGGTCAATCCCAACGGTTCGATTTCGATGGTCGCTCGCGCTTGGGCGATCCGAGGCATGGTGGGCACGTCTGGGTAAATGCGGACGACTGCTGGCAGCAATCGCAAACACTCGGTTGAAGAGACGGTCGTGATGAGCCGAGACGTTGCGCACGAATCCGAAGAGGCGGGTGAGCCCGCCCCAGTCTCGACCTCCCAGCCATCGACTATTGCTCTCGGCGAAACCCGAATCAAACCCGAACATTCTGTTGACCCGGAGCGAATGGACGTAGTGCACAATTCGGAGATGGTGAAAAAGAGAACGGCAATGATCATGACTGCCGCGCTGGTAACGACGGCACTGATTGTTACCGGCTGCGTTGTCGCTATTCACTTTGCGTCTCCGACGCTGGGCACGGCTAAGGCGGAATATTTGGCACAGCGCGTGCTGCTGGCACCGACGCCCGCACAAGTGGCCACGCTGAGCAGCGCTCCGTCCGCAGCGGATGCCGTCGATCAACTTTTCGCCTCGGCCTCCGCGAGCGACGCGAATGCCTATCAGGCTGGACTGGTCTCGTTCGCGGCTACGGCAAACACCTACAAGACCCCAACCGCGTTCTCGGATGCGCGCTATGCCTACGCCCTCGCGCATGATCCGAACCAGGCGCAACTGAAGCTGTACTACCTGCTGGAGAACATCTTCTCCGTGGATGGGCAGGACAAAGACGAGGGAATCACATACTCCGATGTGGATGCGCTCCACAAGATCCTCACCGACAATGCAACGGGCAGCTATCTCACCCTTCTCGAGAAGGTTCAGACGAATTACGCACTCGACCGTTACCTCGATCTCACCCAGTCCCGCGCCGCGAGTCCGAATGAGAATTTCGCCAGAGAGCTCATGCAGCTTTTCATGATGGGCGCCTATACGCCGACTGATACCGCGAACGCCCACCCCAATTATTCGGAAGCGGATGTCAGCAGCCTTGCGTACATCCTTACCGGCTATACCGCAACGAAAGATCACCAGGTCGCGTTCGAACCCGCCCTCCACTACACCGGAACGAAGAATTTTCTCGGCTCATCCTTCAACGATCCCGCGAGCGCAATCCAGTACATCGCCGCCCAGCGCTCCCCACAAATTGCCCTATTCCTGGCGAGCAAACTGATGCACTACTACCTGTCGGATACGCCCTCGAGCGCAGACCTCAATTCCTTCGCCAGCGAGATTCTCCTCAACAAGTTCCAGATCTTGCCCTCGGTGAAGTGGCTGCTCTCGTCTGACATCATGTTCCGTCCGGACTACATGCAGGCCGACCGGTACAAGACCCCTCTCGAGGCCGTTGCCTCGCTATACTCCGGGCTGTACGGAAGAAACGACTTCTCAGCCGTACCTGACAGCGCGCTGCTCAGCTCGATGAACTTCACCCCGTACCTGCCGGGCAGTGTCTTCGGTCGAGACGGATTCAACAGCAATCCGCTGTTCTACTCGGGCACGATCGTCGAAAACTGGGTACACACCACGTACTCTCTGCTCCATCCGGCCACGGCAGCGCCCCTGCCTCCGGCGGTGGACGCAGCCAGGAAATCGGCACATAGCGCAACAGAATTCGTTTCGTCTCTCAGCCAAGCGCTTTACCTCGGAAAGCAACTCCCGGCTGCGACCCAGAAAATTCTTGTGGACTACCTCGGCACTGATATGACCGACCAGCACGTTCGGGATGTTACGGCGCTCCTCCTCGACCAGCCCGAGTTTCTCACCCAATCCGGAAATCTTGGACAGACCGCCATCCAGCAGTCCAACGAGATAGCGACCGGCCCCGACTCGAAACTTGTCGTTGTTCGCCTCCGCGGAGGGATGGACTACCAACAACTCGTTGCCAATACCGCAGACCCTGCCTACGCCACCGATCGCAAGTCACTCGCCCTGACCCCGGCCGATAGCACCGCCCTCGGCAACGGTTACGTGCTCAACAACGTGGCAGCACCCCTTCTAGCGATCGTCAAATCCGGGCAGTTGTCGTTCATCAACGCGGTCGGACTCCCTGGCCAAATTCGTGCACACGACATCGCATCGCGACAGATGGAAACCGGGCTCGCAAGCAACGGGATTCTTGCAAATCTCCAACAGCACGACCCAAGTCGCACGCTGGTGTCAATTTCCGCGACCCCACCGATCATGATGAGCGGAACATCCAGCCTCCAGATCGGAACCCGGAACGTCGGATTGTTCCCCAGCAGTCAGGGTTCGACAGCGATAACACCCCTCGAGACCACTTTCAGTTCGATCTTGAAGTCACGCACCTTTCCCACCGTGCTTTCGCAGTACTACGGGCAGGCATTGTTTCTCGATGGTCTCGCCAACAATGCGGCCGCAGCGCCGAAGTCGGGCACGCCTGCGGCCGGGACCAAAGCCGACGGCGGCAAGGCAGGAACCTCGACTGCCCAGGAGTTCTCCACGCTCGCCGGACTCGTGAACAGCAACGTCGGCAACACCTACTATGTTTCGGCAGACGGCAGCTACGACGATCACGTCACAGAAGCGGCTCGATTCGATCCCCTCGCCACAGACCTCTTCGCAAATCTGGCGCAGTTTTACACGCAGGAAAGCGCCAAGACGAAGATCACGGTCGTGGTCTTCTCAGAATTTGGCCGAACAGACGTCGTCAATGGAAGCACCGGCACCGACCATGGTGTCGCCGGCGGAATACTCGTGCTCAGCAACGCCATGAAGCTCCCAACCATGCTCGGTGCAATGAACCCGAGTACCGACATCAACGACTGGACAACCACCCAGATAGACGAAAGAGACGTCTGGTCCACGATCTTCAACGACCTCTATGCCGTGCCGCAAGACACCCTCTTCGGCCGCTCGACAACTCTCGCGACAGCCCCCGTCACCATCCCCTGACCACAGCGACAGCTCCCCTCACACGCGCCGGACGCGAGCTCCTCCACACGCAACTGCGCGCCTGCGGGACTGCCGACCAGCACTATCTGCGGCGAATCCGCGTCACAGGGCAGTGGTACGGGATCCGGGGTAGTGATCGCCAATGTGGGGAGGACCAGACGAACACCTAGGCTGTCGGGATGGATGGACTCCTTCCCGGTGGAAATATGAATCTCGTCGAGCGAAGTGGAGACACTGTCCTTCGCAATGCCGGTCCTTGGACGCCGACCGTGCACCGGTACCTCAGCTATTTGGCTGCGGCCGGGGTCGACTGGGTTCCTCGCCCCATTGGTATTGAAGGTGGCCGTGAGCGTCTCTCCTTCATCACCGGGGACGTACCCCTTTATCCGCTCCCCGAGTGGATTTGGGCTGACTCTGTTCTTGAACAATGCGCCCGACGGCTCCGTCAGCTCCACGATGCCAGCATCGGATTTGCGTCGGATGGCGCGATCTGGCAATCGAAAACTAAAGTGCCAGCCGAGGTGATCTGCCACAACGACTTCTCTCCGCACAACCTCGCCTTCGATGGGCCGGTATTCGTTGGGGCGATCGATTTCGACATGTGCTCCCCCGGTCCTCGTCTCTGGGATATCGCCTACCTCGCTACCCGAATCGTTCCGTTGACGGGCTCGACACCAGACAACGCCCCCGGCATGAACGATGCACGTCGCCGGGTGCAACTCATCCTGCGCGCCTACGGTTCAGATGCGAAGTGGGAGGATGTTTTGCGTGTAGCGATCATTCGACTTATTGACCTGGCCGAGATATCCACCGAAAAGGCTGTCGAGCTGGGCAAGCCGCATCTGCGTGACGAGGCCGAAATCTATCAGCGCGATGCGCAGTTCCTGCGCACAGTACGAGACGCCGAACCGGAAAGCTCCTCGGCCATTGCACTTCCGCATCAGCGCGATAGGGGAACCGCTAGCTGGTGATCCCGCTCAAACGGGCGTGAGCGGGATGGGCTCACCTGCCGGAAGCTGCACCCGAATGCCCTGCCCGCCTCGCACCGGACCACCAATGACGACGACTGCCATCACTCCGCCCTTACGTTCAACAGAACCGTCAACGGCGTGGCCCAAAACTTCGCGGAGCAAACCTGGTTCAAACCCATTGATCTGCTGGCAGGGATTTCGAAGACCAGTCACGCGGACGACGGCTTGCTCTCCTAAATGCAGCAAGGTCCCTTCAGGTAGGGCAAGCAAGTCGATGCCGCGGGTAGTGACGTTCTCGCCCAGCTGCCCTGCCTCGACCTGAAACCCGACTGTTGCGACCTGATCGAAAAGTTCCGCGTGCATGAGGTGGACCTGTCGCAGGTTCGGCTGAGACGGATCACGCGCCACGCGCGAGAGGTGTTGAACGGTAATTCCCGCATGGGCATCTCCCTCGATACCCCAACCGGCGACAAGAACGATTTCATCGACCAGGGGCTTGCTAAATCGGTGCTCGGAATCACGACTCACCGCAACCACAAACGGTCGGATCTCTTCGCTAGTGCTCACAAATCGAGTCTGACCCATTTCCGCGGACGTGTGGGACGTTTCCAGGGCTCCGTGCTGACCTGATCCAACGAACCGAACCTGCGAGAACCACTAGCCGAACCGCGACCGGACACTCTGGCATCATTGGCGGGTGTCAATCATGGGTGCACTCCACCACGTCGAGCTTCGGACGGGCGACCTCACCAAGGCGGAAGCCAGTTGGGGCTAGGTGCTCACCGAGCTTGGTTACACGCCATTTCAGCGCTGGGATGCCGGCAGAAGCTGGAAACTTGAGGACACCTACATCGTGCTCGAGGGCTCGCGTCTGCCCGGTGCCAACGATCGACGAAATGCAGGTCTAAGCCATCTGGCCTTCCATGCCGGGGATCAGCAGAACGTCGATCGACTTTGGCACGAAGCCCCCGCCCACGGATGGTCCGGACTGTACAAAGATCGCCATCCCTGGGCAGGAGGCGAACCCAGTTCGGATACTCCCGGGCACTATGCCGCGTTCCTCGAGAACGAGGAACGCTTCAAGATCGAGCTGGTAGCGGCATCCAGACGAACCCTGACCTACGCGCGATTCCGGGTTGGAGTGGTACCCAAATGGGCCCGCTGCGAAAAAACTGGCAACCTTGACGCGGGTGGCGCTTCCGAGCGCATTCGAGGGTCGGACTCATCGCTTCCAGTTACACCGCGTCGTTGTGGACACGGCTACGAAGCCTGATCGTTCAAGAACGGGAAGCGAGTAGTGAGTCGAGTCGCCGTGAATCAGGGTCTTTCCCATGCGAAACCTGGTCGCGGGGTGTCGAGCGCAACCAGCCCATGCCGCCGGCGACGAGCGCCTGATTGGAACGGACGAGCTTCATGACGCCGCTCGCAATGAATGCGATCGCCAGCAGGACGTCGGTTATCCAGAGTGCAACGAGCACGTTGCTCTTTCGACCGTTGAGGCGTTGGTTACGTTTACCCGCGAAGGGGCTTCAGCGCGCCGGCCCAAGACTCGAGCTGCTGGAAGAGCGCCTGAGCCGAGTCTGTGTGCTGAGGTCCGGGCGCGAAGGTCGTAAAACCTTCGAAGTCGGTGAATATCGAGAAGCTGAGCTGCTGACGCACATCTGCGATCTGCAGTTCGCTGACGATCCCGCGCAGGTGCTCAATTGCGCGCGCGCCCCCTACGGTTCCGTAACTGACGAATGCGGCGGCTTTGTTGTTCCACTCGGCGTACAGGTAGTCGATCGCGTTCTTCAGCACTCCGGAAGTCGAGCGGTTGTACTCGGGTGTGACGAAGACGAACCCGTCGTACTGGGAGATCGTCGCGGCCCAAGCCTTCGTGTGCTCCCCCGCGTACATTCCCATGGCCGGCGGGACCGCTTCGTCGAGGTGGGGAAGCGGGAAGTCCACGAGGTCGATCAGTTCGTATGAAGCATCGCGACCACTGGCTTGGCCAAGAACCCACTGAGCGACAGCTTCTCCGCTGCGTCCGGGGCGGGTGCTGCCGAGGATGACGGCGATGCGAAGATCAGACATGATCAGGGTTCCTTTCATGAGTGCCTCCCGACCGGGAGACGCGTGCCATAACGGTAGGCCACTAGATCATCTTATGCAAGACGGTACGCAGCAATACTATCTCGGGGACAGCTGGTAGTCTCTGGGGATGTGCGATGCTACTGCCGCCAGCGGCGTCGAGTCGTTCTGCGAGATCACGGATGACCCCACAACTGCGGACTTGGCTTGGCTTGCACACCAGGCGTCGGCGACCATCGCGTCGGCCTTCGACCGCCTGGCTGTTGAGCACGGGCTGGCAGACCTTCGCGACTGGCTCGTTCTCAGCCTCGCGGGGGACGGCACTAAAAGAACGCAACTTGAGATTGCCACACAACTCGCCATCGACAAGAGCACGATGGTGCTCATTCTGGACAGGCTCGAACGCGATAGCTTGATCGTTCGCCGATTCTCGGAGAGTGACCGTCGAGTACGTATCCCGGAGGTTACCGCGGCCGGGAGGAAGGTGCGTGAGGCCATTGCGACAGCGCGCCAAGCGACGGCAGACTCCGTGCTTGAGGGGATCGATCCAGTGGACCGCGCGACGTTTCGAGATGTCCTCTGGCACCTCGCCGGACATCTCCCTTAGATTCAGGACGCTGGCGCGGCGGGCAGACGCTTCAGGTGAGCGTTCAGTGCTCGGTTGACATTTTGGACCTGGTGAAGAAGATCCTGGTCGAGCCCTTCGATAAACAGCCTCTGAATAGCGCGCAGGTGCGGCACTGAGGCGCGCCTAAACAGGGCAGCACCGTTCTCGGTAAGCGCCACCTCAGCACCGCGGCTGTCGTCGACACACCTCTGTCGGGCCACGACTCCTCGCGATTCCATCCGTCTCAGATGATGAGAGAGGCGACTCCGCTCCCAGCTGATCCGGTCGGCAAGCTCAGAAGATCGGAGAGTTTTGCCGTCGGCCTCCGAGAGCGCGAGCAAAATGGTGTAGTCGCCGGTTGACAGTTCCGAATCGGCATGAAGACGAGCAGCAAGCATCGTCCGCAACCGCTCGCTGGTCTCCACGTATTCGCGCCAGATCGCCAGATTCTCGGAGCTGGGCGAGCGCTTGCTCGATCTGACCGTGGCGTGCGTGCTCACAAGACCCTCCAATTGACATGTCAATCATATCGGCGCATGATTGACACGTCAATTACCTGGAGGACGACATGACGGCTTTTCCCCTCGAACTGGGGCTCAACACGTTTGGTGACGTGCCGACCGAAAACGGCCGCACGCTCAGCGACGCCGAAACGGTGCGCCTGCTGATCGAAGAGGCCCAATTCGCGGAATCCGTCGGGCTCGACGTGTTCAGCATCGGTGAGCACTACCGCGAGGGTTTCGTTGATTCGGCCGGCGCGGTCATCCTCGCAGGCATCGCCTCGGCGACCAGCCGCATCAAGCTTGGAACGGCTGTCACCGTGCTCAGTACGAACGATCCGGTGCGCCTCTACAACGAGTTCTCCACTCTGGACGCGATCTCGAATGGGCGCGCCCAGATGGTGCTCGGGCGGGCATCTCAGACACAATCCTTTCCCCTATTCGGCTACGACATCGCCGACTACGAGGACCTGTTCGAGGAGAAGCTTGAACTGTTCATGAAACTACAGCGCGAAAGTCCGGTCACCTGGTCCGGCACGGTCCGAGCGCCGCTGGTCGAGCAGACCCTGCATCCCCGCATGCGTGAGGGCGGCATTCCCACGTGGATCGGCGTGGGCGGCAGCCCCAACTCCGTGGTCCGCGCCGCGCGCTATGGGCTCCCCCTCATGCTTGCGATTATCGGCGGCCAGCCCGAGCGCTTTGCCGGACACGTCGACCTCTACTTCCGCGCTCTCGAACAGTTCGGGATGCCTGTGCAGCCGGTCGGCCAGCATGCCCTCGGCCTCATTGCCGAGACAGATGAAGAAGCCGCCGAGACGTGGTGGACAGCCTGGAAGCCGGTAATCGAGTCGATGGGAAGAGAGCGCGGTTTTTCCCCGCCAACGCGAGAGCGGTACGAACTCGACCTGGCGACGGGCGCTCTCTTCGTCGGCTCCCCGGAGACCGTCGCCCAGAAGATCGCCCTCATGACCCGCGCACTGCACATTAGCCGCTTCGACCTGAAATACGACATCTCGGGCCTCCCCCGCTCCGTCCGTGCGCGCACCATCGAACTGCTCGGCACGGTCGTGGCGCCGCGCGTGCGTGAGATTCTCGCGGAGCAGACTGTTGATGCCTGAGCCAACTATCGGCATCCTCGGCGCCGGCAAGGTCGGAACGGT
>JAYSPT010000142.1:0-18667 GCA_043721995.1 Salinibacterium sp.
GTAGTGATGATGCTCGCCGCGAAGAGAAGCCACTCCTCAGACCATGGAAGGTGACACACGTACGACACCGTCCGGTGGGGCGGGTTGTCTTGGTTCCCAAGGTCATCAAGTACCCTCCGCATGCCGACAAGGCCGTCGAGTTCGACCGCCCGAGCGTTACCCCTCGCGAACTTGAGGAGCTGGTCCTGCGGGGTGCCGCTGCTCCCTTCCGGCAACTGGAGCAACGACACGGTGAGGGAAGCGGGAATCGGGAGGCCGTGAACCGCGGCCAGCGAAATGATCAGATCGAGCGTGTGCTGGTCGCGGGCGGAGGCGAGCATGTCCCGCACGCTTGTTTGCAGCATCACTCGCAAATTGCTGCGGCGTGCGGCCGGCGCTTCGGCGACGATGCTCTCGACTAACTTGCGGAATTCTGCATCGGTGTGATCGTCAACGCGGATACGAACCCAGCCTGGCGGCAGCAGGATCGAGAACCGGGGGTCACGCAGCACGGGGACCCCTCCTCTTCTTCGCGGGAATGGAGCGCTGGCGGAAGCCGAGCGCAGCGGCGGCACCAGCCACGACGAGGGAAAGGAGCGCCGGAATCCAATAGAGCCCAAACCCCGACGCGGTATAGTCCGTCGTCGGACCGACGCACAGACCTGCCCACACGAACGCCCAGAAGGCGAGGAAGAACGGCGTATTAGTCAGGAGAACTTTGCCGTTCATCCGTGCTGGATACTGTCGACTCGGGTCGCGCGTGACAACCAGCAGCACACCCAGCGCCAGAGGGATGAGCAGGTATGCCCACCAGGGCACCGGAAATGGCATATGTCCGCGCAGTAGATCGCTACCCGACTCGCCCTCGGGCACTTTCGGCAGCGTTCCCGTCACGACGAGGAACAGGAAGTTCGCGGCAGGGAACAGGAAACCGATAAGTGCCTCAAGAAGCGCGATCACCATGAGGACGATTGCGCCGCCCCTCGGGGTCAACAGCGCAGTCGAACCCGCGGATGATGCGCTCACCAGTTGGCGTTCTGCCAGGAATTGACCGGCTGGCCGCCGAACAGATTGAGTTTCTCGATGCCCAACCCGATAAGTGGGTCAACCGCGGTGTGGACGAGCTGAATACCGAAGATGGTGCCCGCGTGCGACACTGAACTCGCGAGACCCTCCGCCACCCCTCCGCTCTGCAGGATCGGCGTCTTGGCCAGGGCGGACAGGTTGAGCAGTGCACCGAAATCGCTCTTCAGGGCAATCGCCGGACCGCTCTTGATGAAATTCTCGATCACCGATGTCGCGATCGGCTTCGTGAGTCCGCTCATACCGCTCCCGGCTGCGCTGCGCATGATCGAGGATGCCGCAGAATCAACCACACTCGACGTGGCAGCCTTGCCGACCACCGAGAACACCTTTCCGACGCCGAACGGGATCACTGCGGTCACGGTCTCGAAGATCGCCTGTCCAATCGATTCGCGCCCCGTACCGGCCTTCGCCCAAGCATTAGCGATGACGGCCGCTGCAACGACGATGGAGACCACGAGCACGAGCACGTTGAGACCCGGCACGAACATGGCTATGACTGCAAGAGCCGCGGCAACGTAGCCGGCGATCTTGATCGCGTCGTTGATCCACGGATTGTTGTCATAGAACTCGTCGACCTTGTCCCAAAAATCGTCGTTGAGTCCGCCTGAGTTCTCGACGTTCTCGATGAGCGCTGCAGCTTGATTGGCGGCACTGTCGCGGTTCTCGATGATTGTGTTAAGACTCGCGATCGCCATTGCGATGTGATCGTTCGACTCGGAGTACTTCTGCTGCCAACTGTCGCGAACATGTTGTGTGTGACTTATCGCGGTCGGGTCGCCGGACGCGACGGCGTCTTCGTACTTCCGCTCCCAGTCGTGGAATTCGCGCAGGGCGTAGGCGCGGTCGCCCGACGCCGCAAGAGCATTATTGAGGATGGCGACCGAGTGGTCTTGCGCGTTCTGTAGCGGCTTGACGTACCCCGCGAGTGCCTCGGCGACGCCGTGGTACCGCTCCTTCGCGTGGCCGATGCGATCGGCGACCTTCAGTGCGGTGTCGCGCACGGCGTGGATGGCCTCGCTCGAAAGCTGCTCCTCGTCGAACACGCGCAGGAGGTCGTGCTTTGCCTGGGCGATTGCGTCAGCGATCGCGGCGTACCTGGTAGCGGCGTGGTTTACCTCGGACCAGTCCCCCGGGACTGGATCACTGCCGAGCTCTAGGATCGACCAATCGGTGGGTCGCGTCATCAGTGATGCCCCTCCAGGCCGGTCGCGAATTTCTTATCGACGGTATCGAACTGCTTCTGGATCTCGGCCAAGTTCTTCTCGATAGTTCTAATCTGCTCGATCAGGTCTTTTCGGCGGTGCTCCCAGTTGTGAGCAAAGTTGCGTACCTTGTCGGCGAGGTGGGGATGCCCAACGGACTCCGCGACTGAGTCGCTGTTCGCGTTGGCGTCCTCGAACTCCTTGAGCAGGCGACCGAGGTCAACACGCATCCGTTCAATCACGTCGGCTTCAATGATGAGGTCACTCATCGGAGATCCTCTCGGAGGGCAGCGGGGGAAGGGGTGCCGGCCCGCGGAGTCACCAGGGGCCGGCGAGGGTTACTAGCCGCGGATGCCGGAGGCCAGACCCTGGTCGGTCTGCTCGAGCGCGTCGGCCGCCTGCACCAGGAAACTGCTCAAGCCCTCCAGCCCACCGATAGCCGTGCTCGTGCCTGAGCGGAAATTCTCGAACGCGTCGCGGTAGGCGGCGGATGATTGCTCGGCCTGGAAGCCGTTTGCCGTGAGGGTGTTGACGAGGTTGCTGAGCTCGGTTAGCTTGTGATCGAGGTCATCGCGGCCCCCTGTGAGTGCCTTAGCGGCATCGCGGAGGTCCTGGTAGGTGACGTTGAGATTAGCCATTGGTCGTGCTCCTTATTCTCGGTTTCCCGCCGGAACGGGCTAGTGGCTCAAGGTTATCCAGCGGAGCAGACTCGCGTCGATGGGCACCCCTGCCCATGTTGGTGACTACGGTCATTCCACCTCGACCAGAGGCAGTTGCACGCGCGTCGCTTTGCCCTTGGCGAGGAAATAGCCGCGTCCGGGCGGGAACTCGCCGCGCGTGACGCGCGGCGTGCTCGTCTTGAGGAGGGAGTCGCCCTCGATGCCGTCCGGCTGGAGGAGGAAGCCCGTGCGTGCCGACTTGATCTCTGCGAGGAGCGGGTATGACGAACCCCACTGGCTGGTCTCCGACTCGGCGATGATCGTATGGTCGGAGCGCTTGATTGCCTTGATCAGTTCGACCATCGGGCCATCAGCCGGAGAGCTTAGAAAGTCGGCGATCTGCTCGACGACCACGAGGATCTTCCCCTTGGTATCTGAGCCAGCGACCAGCGGCGTGATCTCTTTTGCGAGCGCTGCGGCCTCGTCCGCGTTGACAGCCGTCCCCTTCCAGCCAGCAAGTCGGCCGATCGGCGAGCGCACATTGCCGATGTAATACCGCGTGATGCCCGGCACGGCCGCGTCCATCGATCTGATGAGCCAGGCAAGTGCCGACGTTCGCCCGCTCGCGGGCGGCCCAGCAAGAAGCAGCGGCCCCCGCGGCTCGAAACCGATCGGCTGAAGGGTGTCGTCGGAGATGCCGAGCACGGGCTGGCCACCCACCGTCGGCGGGACAGAGTCGGCGGGAATCTCGGGTGCGAGTGATCCGATCGGCACAGCCGCACCTCGCCCGGTGCGATCGATCGCTTCGGCAAGGGCTGCGAGCGCCTTCGACTGCTCGGCGACGTTGGCGTTGCCGCCGACGATCGCGACCTGCGTCTCGAGCCCGTCGACAATTGCCCGGCCGGGAAAAGATGTCGGTCCGAGAACATCATTCGGAATATCGAGCAGCACGTATTGGCCCTCGTCCGCCAGCCTGTGTACTACACGGCGCTGGATGGTGGCGCTCACAGATGTCGGCACGCTGCCCGGACGATCGGCAGTGAGGGCTACATGGATGCCCAGCTGTCGCCCCTCGCCGAGCAACTGCTGGAACACGTTGTACCAAGCCGACCGTCCGCCGCCGATCTCAAAGGCGTCGCGGAACGCCGGGAAATTGTCGACGAGCAACAGGATGCGCTTCTCGTTGGGAGCGCCCGCACTGCGACGGTAGTCGCCGATGCTGCCGGCGTTGGCGGCCGAGTAGCGCTGGCCGCGGTCGTCCATGATGCCACGCAGCATCCTGAGCAGCCGGATGACGCGCTCGGGGTCATCTCCACTGACGATCGATCCGACGTGCGGCAGCACCTCGAGCATCCGCAGGCCACCTGTGCCGAAGTCGAGACCGTAGACATCAACAGGGCCGCCCCGCGGAGTGATACCTGCGGCAGCGGCGAGGGTGCGGAGCGTCACAGTCTTGCCGGTCCCACCCGCACCGTAGATGGCGATGTTTCCGTCGACGTCTGGACGGAAGAACATCTCATCCTGGCGCTGGTGTTCGGGTACGTCGCTCACCCCAAGCACTAGATCGGTGTCGGTGCGCTGGCGCAGCTTCGTCAGGTCGAATGCGCGCGGAAGCTCATCGAGCCACGGCCGCCGCGGTGCGGGCAGGCTGATGGATTTGGATGCGGCGATAAGGTTAGCGACGAGCCGTGCCTGGTCAGTTGGCCCTTGCTCGCCCGCGCCGGGCACGTCAGTCTTGTCGCCGGGCGCCTCCCACGGCTGCTCGATGCCGAAGCGCAATTCTGCAACCTCGATCGAGGGCGTCGGGGGCACGTCGCTCGTCCAGCCGCCGGCATACCCGGACTGAAAGCTGGTGAGCCGCCCCGGTCCCATTTTTGCGATGCCGCGACCAGGGATTGACGGGTCGAAGGTTCCGGCGATTTTGTCACCCACGACGTCCATGCTGTCGGACTCATCCGCCATTCGCAGCGCGATCCGCAGGTTCGTATTCGCCCGAAGGTTGTCTTTAATGACACCCGCCGGGCGTTGCGTGGCCATGATCAGGTGGATACCTAGTGATCGCCCGCGCTGGGCGATGTCGACCACTCCATCGACGAAATCGGGGACATCGCTGGCAAGCGCGGCGAACTCGTCGATTACCAACACGAGAGCGGGAGGGCTCTCGGGGTCGCCGCGCTTCTCAAGGTCGAGCAAGTCTTTCGCTTTCTTCCGGTTGAAGAGGTGCTCACGGTAGTGCAACTCCGCGCGAAGCGACGTCAGCGCACGACGCACGAGGTGAGGGCTGAGGTCGGTCACAAGTCCGACACAGTGCGGCAGGTTGACGCAGTCAGCGAAGGCCGAGCCACCCTTGTAGTCGACGAACAGGAACGTAACCCGGTCGGGACTGTACTCCGCGGCCATGCCGAGCACCCAGGCCTGCAGGAACTCGCTCTTCCCCGAGCCGGTCGTGCCTCCGACGAGAGCGTGCGGACCCTGGGTGCGCAGGTCGAGGTGCATCGCGTCGACGCCAGACTGGCCGACGAGTGCACGTAGCCGCCCTGCTCGACGCTTGACCAGCGGCCCCCCGGAGCGGTCGTGGATCGAGTCGTTCTGCCGCCACCGGTCGACAGCGACCGAAGGTGTGGTTGCAAGGTCGGGGCCCAGGAGGGAGAGCACCGAGACAGTGCGGGGAAGATCGCTCGAGTCACGCAACAGGGCGCCGGCATCCGACACCGGCGCGAGTCGCTTGGCGAAAGCCAGAGCCGACTCGCGCGAAATCGGTTCCGTGCGCACGGCGACGACATCGGTTCCGAGGCGCACGAGACCAACCTCGGCGGTCTGGCCGTCGTCCGCGGCGTTCACGAAAGTTCGAGCGACTGCGGGCAAGCCCGCGATCGACTGCGCTATCCAGACGGGGTATACCCCCGAGTCCGCGGCCCGCTCAGACAACTGCACCAGACGAGCACGGTCAACCGGCGCATCGTCAGAAATGAGCAGCAGGATGGCCGGGGTCGCAGAGGGCGGCGGAGTCGCGATATCCGCACCGTCACCGACGGAGGCGCCAGCCACGAGGGCCGAGTTCTCGGATAGTACGGCGCCACGTTGCTCAAACTGGGACTTCGATCTGATGGCGACGAGCTCCTCGATCGCTGACAAAAGCGAATCGCCTGTCGCCTGGCTGTTGGCGAGATGGGTTACCTCGAGAGGGCTGTGCGGGGAGCCGGTGTGTGGCAGCCACTTGAGCCACTCGAACTCGAGCGCCCATGAGTTGCTCACTATCGCGGCCACGATCAACTCAGATGGGGAGTGCAGGCCGGTGAGCTGTACGATCGCGCTGCGCGCGATGTCCGCGGCTGCAGAGTGATCACCCGCGATGCCGAGAGCGCCGGAAAAGAACAGGTTCTCGGTGACCGGAACGTCGTCGATCATGCGGTACTTCGCCTGGGTGGCGCGCACCCGGTCGAGATACTCAGGAAGCGCGGTGTCTTCGTTGCCGATGGTGACGACATTGCGGGACTCCATCGTGCCGAGGCCCAGGTTCAGCGACAGGAACTGCCAGTGCTCCGGGCGCCGAGTCCAGAGCAGGGGTCCCAGCTCCATCGCCGCCGCGTAGACCTTTGAGGTCGACGGGCTTTCCTGCTTCCGGATGCCGCGTTCCGTCTCTACCTCGGCGTCAAGTGTCGTCTCGAGATGTGCCGCCCGCTCGTCGAACCGCGCGATATCGAGCTTCTCCTTGCGCTTACGGGTCGCGCGGGTAGAGAGGAATGTACCCAGCATGAGAATCGGCGAGGCCGCGATAAAAACAAGTGATTGCAAGCCACGCCCTGTGAACGCGAACACCGCGCCCAGCGCAAGCGGTGCAAACATCGCCACCCACGGGAAGGGCTGCGAGTCTTTCTCGGTCGGCATCGCGGGAGCTTGGTATTCCGCGCCGGGATAGCGCGACTCCACGCGCGGGGAGCGGTTGAACGCGACCGGACCGGTGGCGAGCGGTGCACCGTCGGTCGTCGCAGCAGCGATGTCCGCCTGGAGCACGGTGTCCCCCAGGCGGACGGTTGCGCCGTTTTCCAAATCGACGCGTGTGACAAGTCCGCCGTCGACTTCTAGCCCATTCGCGGAGTTGAGGTCGACTACCCTTATCGCCTGGCCGAAGACATCGAGGCGCGCATGTCGCTTGGAAACGAGGGGGTCGGTAAGAGTTACGTCGGACATCGATGCATCGCGCCCCAAGTAGCGGGTGCCGATCGGCAGCGAGAAACTCGCTCCGCTATCGGGGCCCTCGATGACTCGGAGCACAGCAACGGCAGCTTCAGAGGCAGGTGCGACCGAGCCTGTCGCGGCCAGGGCGACGGTAGCCCCAGAGCCGAGAGTAGCCTCGCCGATCGCCATATCCGGTTCGATAAGACGGCTAGCCCCGAAAGCGTCCACCACCCTCAGGGTTGAACCCGCGTCGCTGGGCGCGGCAGCGTCGCGGTAGGGGTCGACGGCCGCGATCGCGGTGGCGACGTCTGAAACGCTGGCTGCGGCATCCGTCGTCACAACGATGTCGGTTGCCGATCCTGACGAGCGCTGGAGTGTGAGCTTGAGTTTCACCTAGGACTTGTTCCCTGTGCGTGGCGGCTCCGTGGCGGTATGACGACGTGCCGTCCGGATGCGATAGCGGCTGACTATACGCCTTGTGCGGGTGACGGTTGCGCGCGCCAGGTTCGCGGCCACGAGCACCTCCGTCCACACGGTCGCGCTGCGTTGTTCATCGATATCGGCGCCCGAGAATACCGCCTCGTCCGCGGTCGCGGCGAGCGTGCGCAACGCGAGCGGTTGTTCCGCCGCGGCCTGCTGCTCAAGGCTCGTCGCGGCGATGAGGCGCGTTGACTTCTTCGGCACGGCGTAGCCGAGCTCGGAATACCTGTCAACGAGTTCCGCCCAAGCGCCCGCCACGCGATCGTGCCCCGCCGTTGCCGTGCGCCGGCGGCGCATACGGCGGGCCTTGATACCGCCGATGATCAGCATAGGGACGAAGAGTATCGTCGCCGGGATGAGGGTGCCGAGCCCGACTCCCCACACCCAGGCCGGGAAGATGAAAGCCCCGTGCTCGTTCTTGTCAGTCTTCTGCAGCTCGACCGGCGAGAGCAGGGTGTCGTTGGGGTTCGCGGCCCGAGGCGGTTGGCGAACCTGAGGCTGCGGCTCGCTCTGCGGCTTCGGCACCTCGGCTTGGGGAACATCGGTTGCTTTGGGCGTCGGGTTGAAGGCGACCCACCCGACGCCGTCGAACGCAACCTCGACCCAGGCCGTCACGTCATTACCCGTGACCGCGACGGTGGACTTGCCCTCGGTGATCGCAGGCGCGAACCCCATGACGACCCGTGCCGGATAGCCAAGACTGCGGGCCATGAGAGCGAATGCGGAAGCGTACTGCTCCTGGTCGCCGACCATTTGAGCGCGCTCCAACAACTCGGTGATGCGGTCGGCTCCGTGGCCCGCGCTCGAGGGCACCGAATCGGAGGCGCGGCCGTGGCTGAGGAATCCTTTGTTGACGAGGGCGAGGCGGATCGCCTCGAGCTGTTCAATCGGTTTCTTGGCGTTCCCCGCAAATTCCTGCGCTTTGGCTGTAGCGATGTCGGGCGAGCCTTCTACGGGGGGCAAAGATACCGAGGCGATCTTCGCATCGCCCAGGTCGGAGGGCGTGAAGACTTTCTGCACCTCGGCGTTCATCGCATAACTGTCACCCGTGTGCAGGCCCGTCGTGAGCACGGCAGTGCCCGTTGCGGGATTGTAACGCAGGCTGTCGGACTCGGTCGCTGCATCCCCTGCAGTGAAGCGGAGGGAAGTCGGGTAGCCGATACCTGGAATCCAGACATCGTTGTACGTAGCGATGGTGAAGGTGACATTCGTGCGCGCGGTCGGGGTGATGAACTTCGGCTTGGGAAGTGCCCTGCCGACGAGCTCAAACGACCCCGAACCGGAAGCATCTGATTCCGGGCCCGTAACATTCCACAGCTTGCCGGTAAAACTGTCGAGGGTCGTAAGACGGATCACGTCGCCGACCTGCAGCCCCTGCACGGTGAAAAGCACAGCGTCGGTAGCTTGCTTGGTGTAGTGCCGGAAACCAGACAGCGGACTCGGATAATCGAGCGGATCGAACGGCGGCCGCACCGCCTCGCGCAGCACAAATCGCTCATCCTTCGACGGGGCCGTGAAGTACGCAGCCGCACCGCCCACCAAGATCGAGGTCATCACGATGACGGCTGTGCCGGCGATCTTGCGGTTGCGTAGCTTAGCCGCACCGGCTTGGGCGGCCAAGGCGCCCTGGCCGCGCCAGCCCAGCCAGATGATCGTCAGCACACCGAAGACGATCCCGCGAAGACCAGCCTGGTATGGCTCGTCGGTGCCGAGCAGGATTCCGGCGACATACAGCGCGATGGGTGCGATCAGCGCAACCCCGAACCGCCACGGGGTGCGCGGTCGCACACAGAGCCAGCGCGTGGCGAGCGTTGTGGAAAGGAGCGCCACGACCCACGCAGCGACGTATGGGACGACCGCGATGTACTGCGGTGCGCCTATCGGGGTGGCGAGCGTGATGATGTCAGACCAGCCGTAAACCGATCCAATTGCGATACTCGCGAGCGACTGCAGGCTCGGGAAAACGCCGAAGGTGGCCTGCGCCGGAACCGCCAATGGCGTGCCACACAAGAAGAACATGGTGAGCGCAATGAGCACAGTGGTGATGGGTCCAACGCGGAACACCGATGTGAGGATGCCGGTGGCGGCTCCCAACACGAGACCGCCCAAGCCCGCCAGTAGGAACCCGTAGCCGCCGAAAGAGGGTTCGAAGCCAATGACGGCGATGGCGGTGAGGATAAGAAGAACCGCGATATCGGCCCACGTGCGGCCGCTCAGGCGACGGAGCCCCGCCCCTGGTTTCTTCACCTGTTGTGCGGCGCGGATCATTGGCCCAACCCCTGCACGACGCTCGGAAGGTCGGCGAGATCGCCAATCGTGATCACCGTGAGACCGGCGACGGCACCAACCTTCGGCTGGGCGCCGAGATCCACGTGAAAGGCTACCTGACTGGTGTCAGAGCCGAAAAGCGACTGCACACCCCGGTATTCCGCGGTGCCCATGTTCGACCCCGCGATGATCATGACAACGCTGGGATTCGGGAGTCGTTTGGTTCGCTCTCGCGCAAACTCGCGCGGCGACCGATAGAGCTTGCCGACGGGGTCAATGCGACAGCTGGCGTCAAGCATCGACGTCACTGACTGCGTCTTCCACGGGCCCGTCTCGCTCACGATATTAATCTGGGTTCCGTCGCGAATTACCTGCGCGGCAATTGATGCCGTGACTGAGATTGCAAGTTCGAATTCCTCTTCCGAGGCGTATAGATCATTTTTCGTGTTGTGAATCATCGTGAGCTGCGAGCGACGAGTCTCCTCGAACTGGCGCACCATCAACTGGCCGATTCGAGCCGAGGTGCGCCAGTGCACGTACCGCCGATCGTCGCCGGGAACGTACGGGCGCAACGCATGGAATGCGATGTCGTTGTTCGTGATCTTCTTCGAGACCTGGCCCTCCAGATCGCGCACGAGGCCGGCCGCGCTCGGTACCAAGCGGACGGTACGTGGATGCACGAACAAATCGACCGGCTCGGCCCACTTCAACGCACGGCGCAGCAGGCCGATCTGATCACCACGCACCGACTCGGCCGGTCCAGCGACGATTACCGCGCGCTTATTGGTCGGAACGGCGAAGAGCTCTTCCTCTTCCTGCTTCGGAGTCATCGCTGGCAGCTGGAACTCGGCGATGCCCGCCCCTACCGGAAGCTCCATACGGGTGGGCTGGAGGCTACGAGGCCCGATGTTCGTCACGAGCATCCGGCCCATCGCGCGATCACCGACGACGACGCGGCGCGGGTTGAGCTCAATGTGAACACCGTAAGAGGCACGACCGAATAGGAAGAAAATCGACGCGACGAATGCTGCGGCCATGATCATGCCAAGGTAAGTGAGCTCCTGCCAGCCGAACCAGAAGCTCAAGACGAGCGAGGCCGTGGAGACCAGTAGCACGAGCCAGCCAGCCGGCGTGACGACCCTGAGCACCGGGCCGACGAAGCGCCACATCGCCAGGATGACCGGCAACGCAACCGACCAGACGGCTCGCACGGCGCGCCGGAAGGTCCGGCCGGCCGCCATGAGGCGCGGGTCGAACGAGCGGATGGCAGCCGTCTTCACGCTCAGGCTGCGCGGTAGGCGGGCGGTTCGATGTCTACGAGGATCCGGCTGACGATGTCCTCGGCCTTCACCCCCGCGAACTCCGACTCGGGGTCGAGGATAAGGCGGTGGGCAAGCACGGGTACGGCCAGTTCGCGCACGTCATCCGGGGTCGCGTAGGTGCGTCCCTGGGTTATCGCCCAGGTCTTGATCGCGCGAGCCAGCGCCATTGCACCGCGCATGCTGACGCCGAGGGTGACATCCCGGTTGCTGCGCGTGGCATCCACAATTGAGCTCAGGTACTGCATGACCGACTCGTCGACGAATACCTCTGCTGCCAGGTCTGCCATTGCGACTATCGAGTCGGGCTTGATGATCGGAGAAACAAGTGATGCTCGGGCGCGAGTGGCCGAATCCATGAGGAGCGCCACGGCCGTCTTTGAGTCCGGATAACCCAGCGAAGTTTTGATCAGAAATCGGTCTAGCTGGGCCTCGGGAAGCTTGTACGTTCCCGCCTGCTCGACTGGATTTTGTGTCGCGATCACGAGGAACGGGGCACCGACCGAGTGACCCTCGCCGTCGATCGTCACGACGCCCTCCTCCATTACCTCGAGCAGCGCGCTTTGGGTCTTGGGGCTCGCGCGGTTGATCTCGTCGGCGAGCACTATCGATGCGAAAATAGGGCCCGGGTGGAACGTGAACTTGCCTTGGCTCTGGTCATAGATCTGCACGCCTGTCACATCAGAGGGCAGCAGGTCAGGGGTGAATTGAATGCGCGAGGTGGAGCCCTCCAGTGTGTTCGCTAGTGCCTTGGCGAGCACCGTCTTGCCGGTTCCCGGGAAGTCCTCGAGCAGCACGTGGCCGTCGGAAATGAGCGCGGTCAGCACGAGCCGGATGACGTGGTCCTTACCGACGATCGCCTTATCGACGTTCGCAATGAGCTTCTGGAACGCGTCGGCGAACCATGTGGCCTGTTCCTGGGTTACTGGCAATTCGCATCCTTCGCGTCGATGTTCATAGTTGAGCTGACGTTCATCATTGATGGGTCCATTTGCCGCTGACAACATTTGACTGCACGCCGTTGCCGATCACGTACTTGCCAGTGAAGCCGGAATAACACCCCAGGTCGCCGTCAAATCCGGCTGGTTTCACGTAGTCGTGGGATATGTTTTGTATCCCGGCATCGTCGTAGCAGTGAAGCGTCACGGGGCCCGTGAAATTGATGAGCTTCACGTGGAAGAAGGCTCCGGTCCCTGGCGCGTTTGCGCCTTGGGAGAGTTCGATACTGGGCTGAGCCGGTGGGTCGGAGATGTGACCGTTTGCAGACGAGGGTGATGCCGTCCCTGGTCCGCTCTTGTTCGTCGCACGCACCTGCAGCGTGTAGTCCCCAGCACCGTAACTCTGGCTGTACGAGGTCACGGCGCCGACGTTGGTCCAGCCACCGCCATTGACACTCACCTCGTAGGTGAGGTTCGCGGTACCGCCCGGAGCAGCGGAGACGCCCGGCCAGGTCCAGGTGATCGACCCTGTCGCGGTGGCGTTGGTCACATTTGTGGACGGTGTACCCGGAGCGGGAGGCACTGCCTGTGTGACGATTGCGCCACCGTTCGACGTGCCCATACTGCTGACTTTTCCACCGGTGTTAGTTGCAGTTACGGACACGGTATAGCTCGCACCACCAGCGAGCCCGGAGATCGGGCCGGTAGACGTGCCCGCCGTCGTACCGTTCGACCCATTGGATGCCGTCCAGCTATATGTCGTCGCGCCACCGGTTCCGGCCACTGCAGGCCAGTCGGCTTGGATGACACCCCCCGGACCCCACTGGTCAGTGACAGTCACGACAGGAGCGGGCGTCGCAGGCATGCCGTATGGGGTGATCTGGTCGCTTGAAACCGACCATGCGCCTGCGCCGTTCTCGTTTATCGCTCGTGCCTGAAACGTGTAGGAAGTTCCGTTGGTCAGCCCTGTGACGGTGCACGGCGCGCCTGCCGTGCAGTTAGTCGGGTACGCACCGATCGCCGGCGACGACTGGATGTCGTACGACATGATCGGCTTGCCATTCGTTGCTGGGGCCGTGATCACGATCGAGGCCGAATGGTCGCCGCCGATTGCGGACCCGCCATCACGGGCGGGCTTGGGTGTCTGGTCGGGCACGTCGGTCACGGTGAAGCGGATGAGGCCGTTTACCCGGCGATCAGGATCCTGCGTAGCATCCTCGATCGTGTACGCAACCTCGATGACCATCGCGCGTGGCGTCGAATTGGGGTTGATTGTCACTTGGGTGCCGGTAAAGCTCACCGAACCGACGTTGTCCGAGTTGGTGATCTTCGCGTCCACGATCTTCAGGGGTTCGCCAGTCGTCTGGAACGGGTTCGAATCGTTGACGAGCGGGTCGATCGTGTAAGTGCCGATCGGCCGCTTGCTCGCTGCGGTATCGGTCACAGCTACAGCCAGGGGGCGCGTGGAACCCACGATGGTCACGTTGATGGTGCCAGGCACCGTGAACTTGTCCCAGCGCAGCGTGACGCCGACTGTAAACGTCGTACCCTTCGGAGTGTTGCGGGGCACCGAGAGTGAAAGCTGTGAGCCGTTGAGGTTGGCCGTAAGCGCCTTGTTCGACGGCGTGATATCTGAGTAGGTCACCTGTTGGAGAATCTGCGGGTTTGGGTGCCCGGTCGACGCGCGCAGGTCCAGCGTGGTGCTTTCCCCCACCTCGAGCATCACGTTCGGAGTAGTGAAGGTCGGCGGGATGTCTTTGAACTCGGGATCGCCGACCACGATGGGCAGGGTGAGGCTACTGACGTTACCCTTGGGGTCGTCCTTTGAATCGCCATCGGAGACGGTGAAGTTGATGCCCGCTGGACCGCGATAATCCTTTGGTGGCGTATAGGTGATGGTGCGCTCGTCGACGAAGCTCGACTCGCCGTTGCTCTGCACCCCACTCACGGAGGACTTGTCGTAGATGTGCGCCGAGCGACCAGACGGCACGACGAGAATGTCCGAGAGCTTCCAGGTGCGTGTCGTATTCATACTCACGTACTGCACAGGCAGGTTGGGATTAATCACCGGTGGATCGTTGAATGACGTGGTGACTGCGGCGGGTACGAGGATGAAAGCCATGGCGCTGAGGTTGTCCCGCGTGTTCGTCACACGGTAGGCGATCGCTTGGCGGCTCGGGCCGGGCGTGACCGCGATCTTGCCGTTCTGGAGGAGTGTTGCAGAGGCTGCGTTGGGGCCCTCCACGCTGACTACCAGGTCTTCGTTGGGACCGGCCGGGTTGAAGGCGAAGCCGTTGAAGACGTCGATCGTGTCCGTCTTTTTGCCTGCAATGTCTTTGGTGGGGATCGGGATGTCATCGGCGGAAGGTGGCAGCAGCGGAGCATCTGGGGTCACCTGCACAAGCACGTAGCTGAGGGCGCTTCCGCCGCTGTCGTTCGTCAGTTCGTAGCGCAGCGAGAACGACTGCACGGTCTGCGGTGCCGAGATGACCAGGTACTGACCCTTCACCACCTTCGCGTCAATGCCGGCGGGCACATCGATGAGATCCTTCGAGACTTTGATCGGCAATCCCTGCGGATCGGAGTCGTTGGCCAGAAGGTCGACCTGCGCGACGCGGCCAGGGCGGATCGACACGTTGTACGGCACCGCGGACGGCGGCAGTAACTGCCGCGGTTTCGGGATGACCGCGACCTTGATCTGGGCCTGTCCGGTCGCCCCGAACGCGTCATAAACCTGATAGGTGAAGATGTCGGTACCCGCCGAGGTGCTGGCGGCGTTGTAGATGAAGTAGTTGGTCCCCTGCTCGGTGATGGATCCGAGCGTCGGGCTGGTCGGGAACCTCAGTAGCTGGGTCGAGTCGCCATCCGGATCGATTCCCTGCAAGGGAATGTCGATGCGGATCGAGCCGCCGGCGAGCACACGCCCGATGAGCGGATCGGGTACCGGGGCACGGTTCGCACCGTCGTTGAGCGGGGTGACGGTGAACGTTGCTGTCGCGGCCGCCGTCTGACCGAAAGGATCCAGCACTCGGTAGACGACGTGGTACTCGCCGGGCTTGGTCGGTGCTTGGAAGCGCAACCGGTTCTTCGAGACGAAGGCGAGGCCGGCCTCCGGTTCGGTAACGAGGTTCTTGTCCAGGAGCATCGGAGAACCATCGGGGTGGAAGTCGTTGGCAAGCACGTCAAGGGTGACGATGTCACCCACGCGAACAGTTGCCGCGTCATTCTCGGCTACAGGTGGTTGGTGTTTCGTCAGGGCAGGCAGCGGAACAACGGTGACACCTGCGGTCGCCGTCGAGGAGCCGTCAGAGATCGTATACGTGAAACTGACCTGCTCGGTGAGCGCGGCAGGGGCCGTGATACGCACGAGCGTCGAGGCGAGTAGCTCGACAACAAGACCCTTTGCCGTGAGCGCTGGTGAAACGTCAATCGACTGCACTGCAAGGATCTTGCCGGTAGGGCTCACGTCATTCGACAGCACCGACACCGTCACCGGTTGGTCGCTACGCAGGTAGGCCGTGTCCTTGACGGCCACCGGCGGCATGTTTTGGTCAGTCGGCCGCGTCAGCACATCCACGCGCACGATGCCGATGCTGGTGTTCGCGCCCGCTTGCAGCGTGTATTCCATGTAGTACACGCCGGGTGCTGACGCCGAAAAGGTGACCGAAGCGCGGTCGGTGTTGAAGGATGCCGCGGCACCTGGCCCCGGGTCGCCGAGTCCCACGAGGCGGAGCTGCGCGCCGGAGGGTGAGATGTCATTGGTGAGCGGCTTGACAACTATGGACTCGTTGACAAATACAGTGGCGAAGTCGGGAGTGCCGACGGGATTTAAGGATCCCGCGGGTTGCACGCTGACGATCAGTGTGCCTGTTACCGGCGGCCCATTGCCGTCGCTGACCTGGAACTGCACCTCCTTCGCGCCCAGTTCCGAGGTCTGGTGGGTGAAGGTAATCAGGCCGTCTGGAGTGAAGCGCACAAGGTCACCGGACTTGGGGCTCGCACCTACCAGGTACAGGTCGTCCCCGTCGGGGTCGCGCCAGTCGGAGAGCACGTTGTAGGAAACAGTCTGGTTCGCCTCGACGCTCACGCCGGGGTTGCGAATTGCGTACGGAGCATTGTTGATCCCGGCGGGAACCACATGTGCGCTCACGTTGGCGGTCGCGGTGCCGCCACGCCCGTCATCGATTGTGTAGTTGAAGTTGATGGTTCCCACGAAACCGTCTGCTGGCGTGAACTGCAGGGCGCGTCCACCGTCGATCAGGTCGAGTCGACCCGTCGTCTCAGCGATGGCGTCGTGTGCGGAAATCACGAGCACATCGCCATCGGGATCGGAGTCGTTGTCGAGCACAGGAAGAATGGTGGTGCGGCCGGGGCGGATGCCGAACTGGTCATCCCGCGCAGTTGGCGGTCGGTTCGTGGCTGTGCGTTGCGCCAGCGTGTCTTCAAACGACTGGATCGCCGACTTCTCGTGCCCGGTCTGATCCGACTGCTTATCCTTCGGCGGGGTGACATCAGCCCAGTTGTCGACGAGGCGCAGGTTCTCGCTCGGGATCCAGACGTTGCCATTAGTGAGGTCATTGAGCGCGATAACCGTGCGGTTCACCCGGAACTTGAGGGCGTTGCCCTTCGTAGGCTCTGCGATGTCTTGGCCAGCAGGATTCTTCCCCTCACAATCGAGGAGGTAGCGCTGAGCCGCAGCCCACGCGCCGTGGGCACAGCCGGCCTGGTTCACCGGGGCGGCGACGCTGTCGGCGTCCGAGCTTGTGCTCGAGAAGCCTGCTGATTCGGATTTCGCCGCGCCGGTGCCGAGGTCGACGCGCACAAGGGAGTCTGCGGTGGCGACTACCGCGTACCGCGAGTCAAGGCCGGTCTGCTGAAGCTTGAGACCCTGCTCCGCACCGAGGGCATACTTCGAACCGCCCTCAGTGACGATTTCATTGGTTGATTGATCGAAAACGACGGCCTGTTCGCCGATCGCGGCCAGCTGGAATGCACCGACCTTCGGGAAGTCCTCGGGCTTGGGTACATCAGCGAGCGATGGCAGTTTATAGACCTTGTGCTGCGCAGGCGAGACCGCGATGACCGTTCCCCCGCGTGTCACCACGGCGTGTGCTCCCTCACCAAGCTTGATGATGGGGGGCGCCGACACATAGTTGAACTGCAGGTCGCCGACCGAGGGAATCGCCCACAGGTCTCCCGACGGTGACATGATCGCGATGACACTGCCGCCATAGGTGACCTCGGCGCCTTTCGGAATGTCGATTGCTGAGGTGACCTTGGTTGATGCAGGGTTCACCGCCTCGATCCGTCCAGCGTCAGGGTCGACCATGAAGAGGCTGTCGCCGTCCTGCAGCACCTCGAAGTTCGGGGATGACGCCACGACCGATCCGTTGAGCTCATCGATCTGGCGATTGAGCCGCCCGCCGAGCAGCTGCTCGCCGTTGGTGACCCAGACATCCCTTGACGTCAGGTCGACATTGGAGATTGGGAAGCCAGGGTGGAGGGCCGCGATAGTGAGAGGCACCCCGGCAATGACCGCGATGACGAGCGCCGTCGCCGTCGCTCTGCGTGTCTTGATCCACCCGATCAGCGGGTTCAATGGACTTCCCCGCGTTGATTTTCCCCAGTCCACCAATTGATTTGGTGGCTAACAACCACCAACATAACATGCTCACCGCCCGTGAATTTTCGCGATCGTGGGCAGGACTATCCAGGGTCAGAATGCGCTCGCGCGGCATGTTCGGTGTCGTTGCGATCGAGCAGGTACATGTCATCCTTGCTGACCAACCGGGTCCCAACCGCGTACTCAACGAGGCGCAAACGGCGGTTTGTTGCGAGGTTACCCTTGCCGCCGCGCAGCCCCTGCACCCCCATCTTGTCAAGCTTGTCGCAGACGTTGTCGAGCTTGCGATTGAAGGTGGTCATCGACCAGTGCAAACGGGATGCCGCTTCCGCTGAGGTCGGGATCTCCCCGCGCCCGGGCGAATCCTGCCTCAGCACCTGCTCGCCGAGCGACACGATGAGCAGACGCTGGCTCGAGGTGAGGGTGACGAGCGCCATTGTGGTCTCACCGCCGCTGCCCGCGGTGGCCGCCGCGGTGTTGAAATAGTCGTCGGACGAAAAGATCGTGAACTCATAGGTGGTGGATCCGGCGCTGAAGAGGACCTGCATCTGCGGGAACACGATCGGCAGCCGCGCGCCGGGCGCCAGCCATGCCTGAACCTGGCCCGTGGCGTCCGTGACCGTCGCCGACAGCAGCGTGCCGATATTAGAGAGCCACCACATGCCGAAGTCGGTGTAGATGCGCAGGAAGCGACGGTGAAGGTACGGGTTTTCGTCGATGACGAGGTCCGACTCCCGACCGATGAAGAAGTCGTTGGGGGCTTCGACGTCGTACCACTCGCCGCAGAACTCGATCTTCAGTGGAGTCATTGCGGGTAGCACTGTTCGAGCGGATCGACAGAAAGCTTGCCCGAGCGCAGGATGCTCACTTCGACGCACACTGTGCTACCGGCCTCATAGCCGGGGATGCTGAAGGTTTGGCCGTCCGCTTTGTG
>JAYSPT010000143.1:0-5083 GCA_043721995.1 Salinibacterium sp.
CGGCACTGACACGCTTCGCCTGGACACGACCGGCCGGATCGTCGAGTATTGGGCGAACGCCGACAGCCTGTGGTTTGTCCAACAACTCGGCGTGCACGAAGTGCCGGCGCTGCAGAATGCCGCGTGAGCCTGAAGACATCCGCAGTGCGCGGCGGTGCCCAACTCCGTGACCGCGTCACCGCAGCGATCAACACGGCCGTGCTCGAGGAACTGGCCGAACACGGATACGGGGCTTTCTCGATGAACGCCGTTGCTCACCGTGCCGGCGTCGGCAAAGCCGCACTCTACCGCCGCTGGGCGTCGAAAGAGCCGATGGTTATCGGAGTAGTCGCACCCTTAGCAACAGCCAACGCCGAGCCGCCCAACACAGGCAGCCTCGACGGGGACCTTCGATCAATACTCACGGGGCTCCGCGACGTTCTGGCGCAACCTCAGGTAGCGCGGATCGCCACCGACCTCTTCGCCGAGTCGCTGCGCTCTGCCACCCTTGCCCGGGCCCTGCGCGCCACCATCGTGGTGCCGCGAAGAGACCAGCTCGGCGTCGTACTCCACAGGGCGCTGGCACGAGGAGAGCTCAGCACCGACGTCGACATCGATGTGGTGCTGGACCTGCTGGCCGGCGCACCTCTGGCAAGACTGGCCACAACCGGAGCGACCATGGACAACATCAGCCTGGACGCGCTACACCGCACACTCATGCGGGCCATCAACACGAGCGCTCCACACGGATTCGGCATTCGTCCCTGACCTAACTTCATTGACCAAGCCTCTGCGGGGATTAGTCGACGACTGAAGCGCGCAAGCACCACGAGCGTGCCGTCATCCACTACGAAATTCGAAGGGTTAGCTGATCGCCGATCGCGCGCCCCGCCACGCAGCTACAACTGACCACGCTGAAAAGAGCAACAGAATTGCGATGAGGACACCGTTTATCCCCGGGATGAACTGTGCAACCCCTGCAGTGACAGCAACAAGTGCGAAGCCAATCCAGGACGGCATCAAAGCGACTTTGTGACCGGCTGTCCATGCGGCATCACTGGCCATTGTCGGCGGGATTCGGATGCCGACGAAACCGTTCCGGCCAATTCTTCCCGAAGCTGCGAGCTGTGTCACGAGAACAACCAGAAGCATCGTCGCACCGAGGATGTACGCAAGAATGTTCGCCCCGTATGCGTAACTCATGACTTCAGGGTAGCGATGCGGTCAGAAGCGAAGTGACCGTAACTAACATCTGGTACCTCTTTTCAACCTGAGCTTCGCCCGATCAAGCCCAGCCCACCAGCGAGAGACGCGTGCCGATACCGCGTGCGCCGCATAAAAGAAGCCAAGCTCTGCATGCTGCCCGGTGGGAGAACACCTGTCCCGCCACGGCAGGCCAGAAAGCCCGCAAACGGAACCGCCTGCTGGGACGCTAAACAGGGCTTGCTGTGACTCGGAATCCGCCTTGCGGCTCGGGACACTTGCCCGGCATGCCCCGAATCTCGTTCGGTACGTTCACAACATGTCCCATCGCCACGCGCGTCCACGATTGCAGGCTGTCTACCGTTTTCCAGCCAGCAAGCGGGCCACCCAGCCATTGCGGCGTGATGAGCCATAGAGCGCGGATCCTCCAAATGGCCTCGATGAGGTCGTCGGCACACTTCTCCAAAGTCAGGAGGCTGCGAGGTGATTTCCCAAACCCTGACCCAATTCGTTCCGACTCGAATGGCATTTGTATCAGGATGTCGTGGACTGTGTTGCGTCTCACTGAGTGAGCTCGTTGGGTCTTATTCATGACCTGTGCGGCAATCTGTCGGAAAGGTTCAGGCACTTGCTGTGATTCCAGCGCCTTGAGGACTTGTGGTAGCAACCGACCAAAATCGCGTTCAACGCGCTCTTCTGCCAAACCAGACTCACACAGTTTTTTGTAGAGCATCTTGGTTTCGTTTTCCGCACAAACGTCGTTGCGTACGATCTCGCCGACGACAAATGAGAGGCGGAATTCGTCGGGCACCTTTGAGTAATCAGTAAACGACTGCATGGTGAGAACCCTAAGCCAGACAGTCTTTTCGTTTTCGCTGGGCGTCTAATCATCGACTCTAGGAATTAGCGGTTACTACGCCAAGCCGTAGACGGAGCCAATTTCGCGTCAGATCGGGAACCATCTACGGCCATCTCAACAACGAAAGTATCGGCCGCAACCCGCAACCCGCCTAACAATCCCGCTGGCTTTCGCCGAAGTGTTCGTGTCACTGCTACCCAAACCCGTATTGAGGACAAGTCTGGCGTTCCTCATTTCGGACACTACAGTCCAGCGTCCGAGGTGGTTACCTAGCTGCCTTCCGTGCTGGTTTTGGGGCGTCTCCTGCGCACCAGGATCGCCGCGCTGGTCGCCGCGGCGGCGAGGAACAGTGTCGTCGAGACGGTCGCGACAGCGGCATCCGGGTGCACGATCGATTCGCCGGACAGCGCCTGAAGTGTGAGCACCGCGATGACACCGAGATAGAGCGCCGCGATCACCATGAGGATGCCGAGCCGGGTGCCGGAATCGCGCAGGGCCGAGACGCGGCGAGAGCCCAGTTCGAGCACTAGCGCGACGATGGGGATCACCTGCATCGCGTGCATCCCAACGAAATGCGGGATGCGCAGGTCGCCCGCGACAGTGCTCCAACCGAGCAGCGGCAGACCGGGGCCGCCGTCGGAGAGGCCCACAGTGTGAGCGCCAGCAATCCCCTGGAAGTTGGACAGCTGGGCGGCGGTTGGGCTCGTCATCAAGAACGCAAGCCCCATTCCGATCACCGCGATGATGAGTCCGGAACGGATAGCGAAGCTGCGAGCCGGGTCACCAAGTTCGGCGCGGAACAGCAACACGGCCACAAGGATGGTTGCGGCCCAGACAATCACGATCGACACCGCCATCGTGCCCCAGAGGGCCGTCGAGAACGGGGTCGAGACGTTGAAGTGACTGGTCGTGTCGGCGATGGCGGCCCCGTAGATGACGATCATCTCCACGGCGAGGAAGACTGCCGCGATGGTGCCCACCCACCAGGTGATTCGGTGTGCGCGGGGAAGCTGGCCGAGCAGCCAGGACAGCGTGAGGCTGTAAATCAGTACGGAGAGCGAGAACTTGAGTGGCTTAGCCCAAAGCGGCATCCCCGTGATCGTACGGGGGTCCACTACCAGCCCGACGAGGGCGATCACGGCGAGGGCGACCATGCCGAGGGTGAGCCAGAGCAGCGGCCGGTGCCCACCGAAGCGGGCGAGGACGGAGGTAGGGGGCGCGTCGATCGTGCGGGTCATTGTGATCATTTCTCGGTCAGGAATATCTCTGGGATGTGACGTGCTCCTGGGCCGCACGGCGCAGCCCGGAGATCAGGGCGTCGCCGAGTACGGTGCCTACGACAACGGTTTCGGCTTTGGCTGCGCGGTCGGGTCGCGACTCGATCTCATCGAGGTCGGCGGCGGCGACGAGTAGCGCGGCCTCGGCGTAGCGGGCGTACCAGCCCCGCTCATCCGTCTGCCCGACTACGCGGAAGGCAGAGAGCACTCGTGCTGCGGCAAGACGTCCGGGGTTCTCCGCTGAGACGTGCCAGCCCTCGAGCAGCGCGTCGATGCTGGCAAGGTCGACCGGTTCGAGGTCGCCCGGTTCGATCGCCGCCGATACGGAGCGCTGCGCCACTTGGAAGACTTCGGGCAGCGACGCATCCGAGTCGATGGCTTCGAGTACTCGTCGGGCGGATACCATGCTGAGCCCACCCACATCGATGAGCGCACGGATGAGGCGCAGACGATCCAGGTGAACGGCACCGTAGCTGGCCTGGTTGGCCATCTCGCTCTTGCCCGCAGGCAGCAGTTTTTCGCGGAGGTAGTACTTGATCGTCGCTACCGGGATTCCGCTGGTGGTGCTGAACTCGGCCATTCTCATATGGATAGTATAACTATCCGACAGTTGCACTATCTAGTAGAAGTTTTCCCCGATCACTCCGAAAAAGAAGGGCAGTCAGGAGTGGTCCTTCACAATCTTTTGAGAGCTCTGACGTGTGTTCGTGCCATCCCTAAAGTTCTACATGCAATGCGGGCTGGCTCGGGGGCTTTGCATTAAATGATGTTTGCGGCCGGACACGCTGGGCGTGAGTCTGGCGGGGAGGGTGCCGTGATGGTGACGACACCAGCTCTGGGAGCAACTGCATTGGCGGGAACTGTTGGTTGCACCGCGGCTGGCACCAACGGCCGCGGCACGGACTAACCCGCCGTCGTCAAGCTCGACGTATCCCGGGCGCAGGTCTATCCGAGCGTGGGCGAGATGAGCAGTCGTGCCGACGCTGTTGTGGTCGGTTTTGTCACGAAGGTGCTGGTAACCACCGTCAAAGGTGGTGTGCCCCACACCGATTTCGCCTACCACGTCGACAGCTGGATCAAGCCGATCACGACACCGTCGGCGGACATCCAAATCCACCAAACCGGCGGTACTGCAAACGACCAATACCAGGAGATCTCCGGAGACCCGCTGCTGAGAGTCGGTGAACACAGCATCCCGTATTTGCGAGAGTATGAACCTGGAAAATACCTCATCATGGGAGGCCCAACCGGGCGGCTGCTGGTGACAACCGGCACGGTGGCCGCGCTACCCGAAGGCATCGCACGCGACGGTCTACCCGCTAGCGTCTCCCAGTTCACGGCACCGGCGCAGGCCCTCGTAGCGCAAGCCGCTCAGTGATCCGCTCGACTCCAACCCAGAGGTGACTAGAGTGGGCGGTAAAGCACGCCGCCCACTTTTTCACGCTGACTCGCGGCTCGGAGGCACCATGACCCGCCGATCAAGCACTGTCAGCGCCCTCGCGGCATTGGGTTTACTCGCCCTCTGCCTCACCGGCTGCACCACACCCTCGGGATGCCTGCCCGCCACACTCAGCGTCGCACCGACCATCGCATCCGCTGGCGGCTCCGTCACACTCTCCAGCCCGGCCGCGAAATGCTCCCTTGACTACACCTCCGGCCACACCTACTCGATCATCCTCACCAACAAGGGCGTCGCCGGAAAGCCGGTCACCGCAACCGTCGCTCGCGATGGTGCATTCAGCACAGAGATTCCGATTCCGGCCGA
>JAYSPT010000144.1:0-17475 GCA_043721995.1 Salinibacterium sp.
CAGCCTTCGTCCCGCGCTCATCGTCGCTGCCCTGAGCAACTCCGCCGACGGTGCGCGCGAGGAGGAACAGCGTCGCTACAACTTTGCCGAGATGTTCGACGACATCGTTTACTCGCACGAAGTTGGCCTTGCGAAGCCGGATCCCGCTGTCTATCGCTTCGTCGAGAAACGCCTCGGTGTGCGACCGCAGGAGATCGTGTTCCTCGATGATCGGCCTGCTGCAGTCGCTGGTGCAATCGCGGTTGGCTGGCATGCCGTGCTGCTTACCAGCACTCCCGAATCGATCGCGCGCATCCGGGAGGTCATCGCGCGTCAGGGGTGACCGGTCCGCACGTCATCGCGCGTCACGGGCGTCAGGGGGTGACCGCTCCGCACATCATCGCGCGTCACGCGCGTCACGCGCGTCACGCGCGTCAGGGGTGACCGCTCCGCAGGTCATCGCACGTCATCGCGCCGTCAGGGGTGACCGCTCCGCACATCATCGCGTTGTCTCTCGCGCTCCACATATCGCCTCGCACTGAGTTCGCATGCCCTGCTGACCCACCATTCTCGGATCTATGGCGGCGAAGGATGATCTGGGCAAGCGTGGCGAGGAGATCGCTGCACGCCATCTGGAGGCCACGGGCCTCGTCATTGTGGACCGCAACTGGCGGTGCCCGCAAGGGGAGATCGACCTCGTAGTCCGCGATGGGGGCGAACTGGTGTTCGTCGAAGTCAAGACGCGTTCAAGTGTCGCGTTCGGACATCCGCTGGATGCCATCACCGTCACCAAGCTTGCCCGTCTGAGGCGGCTCGCAGCTGCATGGTGCGACGCGCACCCCGGCAATCACGACCGCATTCGGATTGACGCGGTTGCCGTCATCGCCCCGATCGCCGGTCCGATCGAGGTCGAGCATCTTCCGAGAGTGTTTTAGTGAGCGCCGACTGATGAGCGCTGCTTAGTGAGCGCCGACTAGTGCCGATCGGTCGTACCCACGCCATCTCGTTGCTCGGGCTCGAGGGCGCAGTCGTGGAGATTGAAGCCGACATCTCGAGCAACCTTCCGGCCTTCGTGCTGATCGGACTTCCGGATGCCGCACTCGGCGAAGCGAAAGACCGCGTGCGCTCAGCCGCGACCAATTCCGGCTGCGGGCTTCCCAATCGCAAGATCACCGTCAACCTGTCTCCCGCTGCGCTGCCGAAGCACGGTTCGGGTTTCGATCTGGGAATTGCGATTGCGGCGCTCGCCGCGGCCGGTTCAGTGGACGTCGAGTCCATCGATCGGGTGGTGCACCTTGGCGAGCTGGGACTCGACGGGCGCCTTCGACCCATTAACGGGATCCTTCCCGCTGTGCTCGCGGCAGCTCGTGCGGGATTCGCCACTGTGATGGTCCCTACCGGCAACGCTGATGAGGCTGCACTCGTTCCGGGAATCCGGGTGGTCGGGATCGCGTCGCTGAGGGATGCGGCGATCTGGCACGGCGGAGCTTTCGAGCCGATCGTGGTCGAACCCATCCTGCGCCCCGTGGCCGAGACCCCCGACGAGGAATATCCGCTTGATCTTGCCGATGTCATTGGGAATTCCGAGGCCGTCGAGGCGCTCGTCGTAGCCGCCGCCGGTGGCCACCACGTGTTCTTCCTGGGGCCTCCGGGCGCCGGTAAGACCATGCTCGCGGCACGCCTACCGGGGCTGCTGCCTGAATTGGATGTCCGCGCAGCCCTCGAAGTCAGCTCGATCAGGTCGCTGGCTGGCCTGCCCGTCAGGCCAGTGCTCTTGATGAGGCCGCCGTTCGAGAGCCCACACCATACGGCAACCGCGGCCTCCCTCCTCGGCGGCGGCACCGGACAAATTCGTCCCGGCGCGGCCGCGAGAGCTGCGCACGGGGTGCTTTTCCTCGATGAGGCGCCCGAGTTCGCGTCCAGCGTGCTCGATGCGCTGCGTCAGCCACTCGAATCCGGGCTCATCACCATCCATCGGGCAAATGCGGTCGCGCATTTTCCGGGCAACTTCCAACTCGTGCTGGCGGCGAACCCGTGCCCGTGCGGCCAGTACGGAGCTCGGGATTCCGACTGTACCTGCAGCCCGATGGTGCGTCGGCGATATCTCGCGAGGCTCTCGGGTCCGTTGCTCGATCGGATCGACATTCAGTTTCGAGTGCAGCGGGTAACGTCAGCGATTCTTCGCGTGGCTGGGCAGCAGGAGCGGATCTCGAGTGCGACTGCTCGTGAACGGGTGGAATCTGCGCGAGCTCGATCGGCCAACCGTCTCGCCGACACTCCGTGGACGGTCAACTCGCACGTGCCCGGCGCGTGGCTTCGAGGGCCAGCCGCACGGCTCGGTTCGAGCATTACGACCGCAATCGATCGCGCGCTCGAGCGCGGTGGAATCACGATGCGTGGCTACGACCGCGTGTTGCGCTTGGCGTGGACTCTCGCCGACCTGGATGACGTGGATAAACCTGGCGCCGACCATATCGGGCGTGCGCTGTACCTGAGGAGGGCGATCTCAAGTTGAGCATTTTCGGATTGAAAGAAGCAGAGGTCGCCGGTCTCATCCGGGCAGTCTCGCGCGGTGAAGGGAGATCGCGGGCCGCGAAGAATCGCGACGGCGTTGATCCCGACGGCCTCGACCCCGAGGGTCTTGATCCCGACGGCGTTGATCGCGTCGGCCTCGACCCCGACGGCATCGACCACGACGGTCTTGATCACGATGGTCTCGACCACGACGGCATCGAGGAGCGTTTCGCGCGCGCCACCTGGACTGGAATCGCCGAACCGGGCGACCGGATCGCTGGCCTTGTTGTCCAGGCGCTCGGCGCCCCCCGGGCGCTCGCAGCGATCGTTGAGCGTTGGAGCGCTGAGCGTCTCCTTGCCGAACTGGGGGAGAACGGCTCGGTCGGTGAGGCCGATGTTCAGCAGGCCATCGAGCGCTGGCAGCCGCGCCTCAGTTCGGGCTCCGCACTCATCGCGCTGCGGCAGGCGGCTCGCTTCGGTGCGCGACTTCGGGTGCCATCGGAGGCAGATTGGCCCGAGGGTTTCGCAGGCTTGGAGGCGCATGCACCGCTCGCCCTGTGGACGCGTGGCAGGCAGGATGCGTACCTGTCCTTAGGGCGATCGATCGCCCTGGTTGGTGCGCGAGCCGCCACCGGGTATGGCGAGCACGTGACCATGGAAGCCTCCGCGGGCCTCGTCGATCGGGGCTACTCGATCGTGTCGGGTGCGGCCTACGGCATCGACGGAATGGCACATCGCGCCGCGCTCGCGAGCCACGGCATGACCATCGCGTTCCTCGCGGGTGGCGTAGACCGGTTCTACCCGAGCGGACACGATGCGCTCCTCACCAGAATCGTCGAGGCCGGGCTGGTGGTCTCGGAGCTGCCGTGCGGTGCGCCGCCCACCAAGTGGCGATATGTTGACCGGACTAAGCGGCCTTGGCACAGGCGGGGTCAGTGGTGACCGTGGTGGGAGTGCCGGATGGCTTCAGAGGGTTTTATCGTGCCGGCGTTGGGTCGGGTTGTCGAGCTGAAGGCGGGACCGTTCTGGTCAGTTGAAGCGCCAGGCGGGACATCACTGGATTCGGTGGATCGGTTCCTGACGGACTTCTGGGCTCGAGAGATGTCACCCTCGAGCGTCGAGTCCTACGCCCGCGCTCTGCTGCGGTGGTTCCGGTTCCTTTGGGCGACCGAAACCGGCTGGGAGCGCGCCTCGCGGGACGATGTCCGTGATTTCGTGCTCTGGATGAAATCCACACCGAAGCCTGGTCGGGTGGCCGATGCCGGGCCGGTCCCGAATGCGGTGACCGGGAAACGGGGTCCTGGCGTCTTCTTCGCACCGCGGACGATCAACCACAACCTGTCGGTGGTGGCGGCGTTCTATGAGTTCCACATTCACCGTTTCGAGGGGCCGGTGGTGAACCCGGTCCCGGCGCGGGAGGGCCGTGATGGTGGCCGCTTCGCGGCCCACCACAACCCGTTGGCCCCGTTCCCAACGACCTCGCGGGCGGGTTACCGGCAGAAGGAGCCAAAGCAGGAGCCTCGCTCGTTGCCTGATTCCGCGGTCGCCGATGTGTTTGCGTTGCTGAGTTCGGATCGGGATCACGCGTTGTTCAGTTTCTGGTTGTCCTCTGCGGCCCGCCCGTCGGAGCTGATTGAGATGCGCCAGTCGATGGTCGACCCGGGGCGACAGCTGATTACCGTGATCCGGAAAGGCACCAGGGCGGCACAGGCGATTCCTGCAGCGGCGGAGGATTTCGTCTGGTTCCGGCTCTATCAGGAGTCCCTCCCCGCGGAGTTGCGGTCACCGGAGTTGCCGGCGTGGTGGACGTTGCGTCGCCCATTCCGCCCGCTGGACTACGACGCTGCCCGCACCATTTTCCGACGCATCAACTCGGCGTTGGGTTCGAACTGGACGTTGCATGACCTGCGCCACACCGCGGCGATGCGGATGGCGGAGGACCCACGAGTGTCGTTGACCGATATTCAACGGATCCTCGGCCATTCGTCGTTGTCGACGACGCAGGAGTATTTGCGCAGCCGCGACGAGGACGTCTTCGCCCGGGTCAGGGAGCATCTGAAGAACCCGAGACCTCAGATGCCGCCAGCAACGGCGGTGGTCCCGGAGGGCTACACCGAAGGCGACCTTCATGAACTCTTCGGAGGCCAGGGATGGTGAACGATCTCCTGCCCCAGCTCGCTGACACTAGTGCTCTCGACCTGCTGGCGACCGCGACCCCACAGCCCCAGGTTGAGACTGCACCTCACGCTGCAGCTCGGTTATCGATCCCAGCGATCGCCTCCCTCGTCACGGCGATCGATAACAATGAGGTGCAGTCGCGGGCACTGTCGGCGATCCCGATCCTTGAAACGCTGACCCGATTCCCCGGCGATGACTGGCAGTCGCGCTGGGACGCTGCGGTGACAGGATCCAGCGACTGGGTTGCTGCCTTAGGAAACCCTTGGGAAACCGAGGAACGCGCGCTGCGGCACGCTGCCCGCGGGATCACGGCTCTGATCGCGGTGGATGTGATGCGGCCCACCTATTCTTGGTTGATCTCTGTCCGTTTAAAGCTGGATGTCATTCGTCTCCCCCGCACCCCGGAGCTTGCTGCCAACATCGCGGAATGGGCTCGGGCAGCAGGCCACCCGGCTACCGCGATTCGCGATGCGCTGCGGGTTCTGACCCTGATCATGGCTCACACCGGCAAAACGGTCGAGAGGATCGAGGCTTCCGACCTTCTCACCTATGTTGAGGTTGCGCCGAGCAAGCATCACCGTCACGGCAGCAATTACGCCTGGGACTATTTGAAGCATCTAGGCGCGATCGAGGCCGCGGTTCCCTCATTGCGGCAGGTCCGCCGCAATGATCGCCCAACGCCGGCGCAGATTGTCGCTTCCTACGGGGTCACCTCGCCGCGAGTCCGGGAGATGTTCACCCGTTACCTGCAAAACCGGGAGGCAGCCCTCGACTACTCGAGCCTTCGCAACCTGGCCTACGAGCTGGTGCGGAACTTCTGGCTCGACATCCAAGCCCACCATCCGGATCTGGAGTCGTTGAATATCGGGTTCGATGACGGGCGGGCCTGGGTCGCCCGCTACGCCGGCCGTGGTTTGGCCGACTGGCACCGCACCCTCTTCGCGGTCCGAGGCCTCTATCTGGATATCGCTCACTGGGCCACCCATGATCCGTATTGGGCCGAGTGGTCGGCGCAGTGTTTCATCAGCAAAGCCGACACGGCCGGCGCGATGAAACGCAAACGTCAAGTCCAGGCCCGCATTCACCAACGCATCCGAGTCCTCGCCCCAGCGATGCCAACCCTTCTGGCGAGCATCGACCGGCAACGCGACCGCGAACGCGAACTCCTCACCTTGGCCCGCGCGACGGCCGAAGGGACCCGGTTCGAGCTCGAGGGGGCCTGGTTCCGGCGGCACGAGTTCCTCACCCACACCACCGCGGAGGACGATCGGCACACTTGGATCGACGATGATGCCGGGTTGCTGATCGACCAGACCACAGCGGAGGAGAAAGCGTTCTGGGTTTGGGCCGCGGTTCATACTCTGCACCAGACAGGGATCCGGATCGAGGAACTGATGGAGCTGACGGCGACCGCATTCATCACCTACCGGGTCCCCAGCACCGGCGAAATCCTTCCATTGCTGCAAGTGCTCCCTTCGAAAACGGATCAGGAACGGATGCTCCTCGTCTCACCCGAGCTTGCCCACGTCCTCGCAGCTGTTCGCCACCGGGTCCGAGGGGACTCGACCGTGTTCCCTCTGGCGGTCCGTTATGACATGCAGGAACGAGTTTTCAGCCCTCCGCTGCCGTTCCTGTTCCAAACCCGGCGCGGCAGCGAGAACCGGGTCTTTTCCACCACCACCATCGCCAACTACCTCACCGCAGCCCTCCAAGCCGCGGGGATGCGGACCGAGGCTGGTGACCTGCCCCGGCTGACCCCGCACGACTTCCGCCGGGTTTTCGCGACCGATGCGATCAGCACCGGGCTCCCGATCCACATCATCGCCAAACTCCTCGGCCATGTGAACATCAGCACCACCCAGGGTTACGCCGCCGTCTTCGACGAAGACGTCATCCGCCATTTCCGCACCTACGTCGACCGGCGCCGATCGCTGCGCCCCACCGAGGACTACCGGACGCCCACCGATGCGGAGCTCGACGAGTTCCACGCCCACTTCCTCAAACGCAAAGTCGAACTCGGGTCCTGCGGCCGCGCCTATGGCACGCCCTGCATCCATGAACACGCCTGCATCCGCTGCCCGATGCTGCGGCCCGACTCCGCCCAGCGCGCCAGGCTCGAAGAGATCCGAACCAACCTCACCGAACGAGCACTCGAAGCCGAAACCAAAGGCTGGCTCGGCGAGGTCGAAGGCATCCGGATCAGCATCACCGCCGCCGAAGAGAAACTCGCCACAATGGACCGGATCGTCCGACTCGAGATGCCTGCGGTCCGCCCGAGGGATCCAGAGCGTCCGGACTGAGAATCAGCTGCCAGGCGCTCTAGTTGGCGGCTTTGGTAGTCGCGGCACAAACCGTTTCGATATTCGCCACATTTGGCACCGCTGGGCGACGCTGACGCGGACGGGGAATTCTGCGAGAGTGAACGCATGGAACTGCATGTTCGTGAATGGGGGCAGGGCGACCGCGTTGCGATTCTGCTTCACGGCATGATGGGATCTTCGGACAGCTGGTGGCGCGTGACACCATCGCTTGTCGATCGCGGCTACCGGGTTATCGCGATGGATCTCCCCGGGCATGGCTGGTCTCCTCGGAACCCAGGTTTGACCATAGAAAGAGCAGCGACCGCCGTCGTTACGACCGCCATCGCACACGGCGGCTTGGCTCCTGCCCTTGCTATTGGCCACTCGTTTGGTGGACTCGTCCTTGCCGCGGCGCTTCCAGAGTTGCGACCAGAGCATGCGGTGCTCGTCGACGCACCAACGTCGAGCCGGGGCGAGTGGGATCGCGACGAAGTGCGCGCAGAATATGAGCAAGACCGCCGGGCGCGGACGTTCGATGGATTACTTCGAACTCACCCGCATTACAACGAGCAGGATGCCCGCGTCGAGGCTGATGCTGCTCAGTTGTTCGATCCTGACACTGCGGCCGCATCCGCTTCTGCGCTCGGCGGATCCTGGCCGCCGCCCGCTGGCACCATCGTTGTTCGGGCCGTGCCGGGCGATTACGTCTCCGACGAAGCAGCCGCGGTCATGCGTTCGAACGGAGTTATCGTTCATGACCTTCCTGGAGCGCTTCATTCAGTTTGGTTCAGCCATTTTGACGAGTTCCTAGCGCTAATTCCCGCTCCCTGAAACGCAAGGTCGAAACCAAAGGCTGGCTCGGGGAGCTCGAGGGCATCCAGATCAGCATCACCGCGGCCGAAGAGAAACTGGCCACCATGGACCGAATCGTCCGACTCGAAATCCCTACTCTCAGACAGCCCGAAAACGGCTGAATCGACCGGTTTGGGCACACGGCTCATAATCGTGGTGTCGCGGGTTCGAGTCCCGCCCTCGCTACGAAAAATGCTATTCAGGCGGCTGTTTCGACTGATCGCAGTGCCCGCGACACGCCCAAACTCCGCACTTAACTCCGCACAAATGGATTGCGGCAGATGCATTCCGCTCATCCAGCCAGGCCATTTGTATCGTGCGCTTGGTCGACGGCCTAACCGGCAACGCACTCGAGCATGGTGGGCGGGTTCGAAGTCGGCGACCGCATTCTTGGCGTTCGGCTACTCGCGACGGCTAGCGCGGCGATGGCCGACAGGAAACCCTTCCGACCATCGCCTCAGTCCCAACGCGAGACTGCGTTCGGGCTCTCGGGGTCTAGAAGAGCTGTTGGCTGTTCCACATCGAACAGGCAACATCCCCGACGCTAGCAGAGGTTTGCCCTTCAACGACCGCAGGTTGCTACGAGCAATGCGGGTCATGGCCGTCGAGCCTGAAGCGCCCTACTATCAAAAAACGGGACGCGGCAACCAGCCGAACTTTCAAGCGCAACACAGTCCCCGGAGGCGCCGGGGCGATTCAGGATCGCGAAGACGATCTGGACGATCTCCACCAGGGCAACTTCGATTGGTCGGATGCGGCATTGGTCCGCGCGATGGTCGACAGCGCCGGAGAGGCGCTCGTCGCGTTCCACGTTGCCGAGCAGGACGGCCGCCTTGTTGGCTACCTCGACGGTGTGCTGCCGGGAGAAGACAACCCGACACGGACCGGAGTCGGAGGAGTGTGGGTGCGTCCGGATTCGCGTGGTTGCGGCATCGGGTCAGGGCTTTGGGACTACCTGCGTCCCCGCGCCGCGGCGCGGGGGGTCCGTCGCCTTACCTCGCATGTGGAGGCGAGTGATGAGGCGTCGCTGCGGTGGCTGGCGACGCAGGGTGCGACAACGGGCGGCACTCACCTGGAAAGCATGCTCATGCTGGGGGATGATCTCCCGCTCGTCCCACCACCGGTTGGTGTTGCCGTCGCCATCCTGGCTGATGACGCTGACGAGAACGTCTGGCGGTCGGCGTACGAGGCTCACGTGCGGCGCGCGCGCGACGCTCCGGATGCTGAGACGAACCCGACTCCCATGCGTTACCCCATGTATCGAACGCTCCTCTCCGAGGAGTCGCAGGTCTGTCTGGCGACCACCGAAGACGGGGTTGTGGGTCTCACCAGCGTCTTCCCCAGGAACCAGAAGGAGCGCCTTGTCAACACGATGATCACGGCCGTGAATCGCGAATGGCGTGGCAAAGGCCTCGCGACCGCGCTTAAGACCGCTCATGCGCTGAAACTGCGCGATGCCGGGTGGCGTGCGATCGTCACCCAGAACATGGAAGGCAACGACCACATCCTCGCCGCCAACAAGCTGCTGGGCTTCCAGCCCAAGCAGGGTGATGCTGGATGCGATCTACGACTTTTCCGGACGGTCGGTCTAAGGCGATAGTGCCAAGACGCGCCGCAACCTCCAGTGCCGAGCCGGTCTGCGTCGGAGAGGACAGCTTGGAAGAAGACCTCCTCGATGCGATCCTCGGGCTGGGCAAGCACATCATGACCCTCAAGGGCCACGTCGCGCCGTGAATCGACGCTTGGCGGCAGGGTGCTCTCGAGAAAAGAGAAGCGGACCATCGGGTCGGCCGGTAGTCCGCCGGAGGCATTACCAAGACGTTACGCGTGCTGCCGGAGACTGTGCATCAGACCACATATCCGAAGCTCGACCGGAGGTAGACCGTGCGCGAATCAGTCACGCTGCTCACGCTTGTTGTCGCTGTCACGCTGCTGTCAGGATGCGCTGCCTCATCACCTGCGGGCACGGGCACGGGATCGGGCAGCGCGGGGTCTGCCGCCAGTGGATCTGGCGGTGGGGGCAGCGTGACGTCGGCGAACGAGTGCTCTGTCGCGCACGACGCTCTCGCCAAGGTTGTAACTGGAGGCCTGAGCGCGCCCTTCCAGAAGGACGGTGTCTGCTATTTCGGCGTCGGTCCGAATGGGTCGAAGTCGGGCGCTTCGCTCACCCAGATATTCGCCGACTCGGTTAACGTGCGGTACATCACGTCTGACGTCGACAGTCAGTACCAAGGGGCGAAACTGGCCTATGGCGGATCCACAGTGCTGAGTGGCGTCGGGACCGAGGCGCAGTATTACGACGGCGGCAACGGCAATCCGCAGGTCTTCGCACGCACTTCGACGGCTTTCTGCGATGTTCAAACCAACTTTAATGACGCCTCGGAAGTCGGGCTCACCGCGCCCGGGGGATCGCGCACGATCGCGGCGGCGGATGTTCCGAAACTCGCCTCGAGCATCGGCGCAGTGTGCAGCAAGCTCTTCGGTAGTTAGGCAGTCACCCGACGTCGGAACATCTCAATCGCTTTCGAGGCCGCGACTCGCGCGGGCAACGGCTCTGCGGCGAATAGCGCTTCACGCAGATCGGTCACGTCTTTCTGGAGTCCAGATGGTGCCGGTCGCGAGCCGCGTTCGCGAATGACTCCAGCCGACGCAAGAGCGATCGCCAGCTCGCCATCGTCTGCGCCGAGCGCGCGCCCGACGAGCGCGGCGGTTTCCAGACACAGGGCGAAGCAGGAGTCGGTGCTCATCGAGCCGGCTGCGGCGAAAGCCGATTCGACAGCTGCGGATGCTGCGTCGGTCTCACCCTCGGCAAGTAGCGCGCGGGCCAGAATGCAGCGCGCTAGGGGCAATTCGCGTTCCACACCTAACTCGGTTCCGACAGCGTCGGCGGCAGTCGCGAGACGAATCGCCTCCCCGGTGTCTCCCTTGGTGAACGCGGTCCCGGCCATCGCAACGAGAAGCACCACCCGAGCGATGCGTGGATCCTGTTGCAGCAGCGGATGCGCCTCCCGTGCGAATATTCGCGACGACTCGAAGTCACCAACCTGCCACGCGATCATCGCCGCCGTCGGGAGCGTCATGAGGAGTTGCTCAGCGGTTCCGCTTTCTCGGCACAACTCGATCGCCTCGCGGGCGAAGTCGACCGCGGTGGGATCAACGCGCTCGGCGAGCAGCGAACCGACTCCGATCACCGCGCCCACGCGGAGATTGTGGTCCTCGAGTTGTTCGCCGATTGCTATCGCCTCTCGTACGAACGCGACGCCCTCGTCTCCCCGATCGAGATCGTCCGCGATGCCGCCGAGAAAAATGAGGGCGCGTCCGGCATACGAGTCCTCGATACCGCGGAGGAGGTCGACGCTGCTTCGGAGTGCGGCGAACGCGGCCTCGCCATCGCCGGCCCAATAGCTGAGATAGCCGAGGGCGAATGTGGCGAAACCTGTCCATGGTGTCTGCTCACCCGACGCCAGGAGGCGGGCAAGCCAGAAGCGGCCTTCCGAAACGCTCGTGGCAGCGTAGTAGCGGTGAAGGCGAAAGATCAGCTCCTGTGCGTCCCCGAGATCCGCTCTGCCCTCGAGCGCCGCGCCGAAGAGCGACCGGATGCTGGGAAGCGCCTCCGTGATCACCGCGGAGAACGGTGCTGGAGCCGCCCGGGCGTCTTCGGGCAGCATCGCACGCAGACTTGTGGCGAGAAGCGCGAACGTCTGCTTTTCCTCGCCACTCGCGAGAAGTAGCCCCCGGGCGTACTCGCGAACATCGGCGTGCTGTTCGTAACGCCAGCGCGGCCCGGACCGGTCGACTCGCAGCAGACCACGCGCGCTGAGCTCACCGAGCAGCCGCGCTACCCGCGTGGACGGGATGTCCTCGGACACGACGAGGCCTCGAAGAAGTCCGAGTGAGACAGCGCCATCGAGCACCGAGCTGCGCCGGAAAACAGTCGCTTCCTCGTGCGAGAGTCCGCTATATCCGAAGTCGAGGATCGACTGCACCTGGTCGGTGGACTCTCCGCCGTCACCGACGTCGTCGAGGAGGTCATCGACCGAGATGTCGCGCAACTGCGCGGCGAGCAGCTCGAGAGCAAGCGGGATACCGAAGCCGCGTCGCGCGAGGCGCTCTAATGTCTCCCGATCGATCGTCTCGGTCATGGAGGATCCGAGCTCCTTGATGCGTTGTGTGAGCAGAAGGATCGCGTCCCTGTGTGCTCCTTCGGTGCCCGAGTCGAGAGCATCGATGACAATCACCCTCTCCGTCGTGCTGTGCAGCGGCGCCCGGCTTGTGCACAGGATGACCAGCTCGGGGCATCCCGCAATGAGTCTCGTGCTCAGCGTCGCGACCCCGTCTGAGACCTCGTCGCATCCATCGAGCACCAGAAGCACGCGGCCACGCGGCGCGAGGGTCGAAAGAAGCGAAGCAACGGGGTCAGGCTCCGGGTTCGCGCCGAGGCTCCGTGCGACATCGGAAGACACCAGCACGTCGCTCGTGCTCGAACCGAGCTGCACCCAGAGGGTCTCGGAGGACTGTGCAGCGGCGGCATAGCTCAGCGCGAGTCGTGATTTTCCGATTCCACCGCGTCCGGTCAGCGTGACAAGGCGCGACAGCTCGAATGCCCGAGCGATCTCTGCAAGTTCGCGGGCGCGACCCACGAACGAGGACTCGGTCTGCGGGAGTCTGCCGACAGTTACCGGCACGGACGACCGGAGCGCGGCCAGGTAGACGGCCACGGTCTCGCCACTCGGGTCGATTCCGAGCTCGTTGGCCAGTGTGGTGCGGCAATACTCATACGCCTGCACCGCGCCGACCCGGTCGCCGTCACGGTCGAGTGCCGCGATCAGTGTGCGATGCGCTCTCTCGTCGGTCGGGTCATCCACGACGAGTTCTCGCGCGACTCGCACGGCGCGACGGTTGTCACCGACCAGCCCCGCCGCGACCACCAGTGTCTCGCGCGCCCTGCGCCTCAGGTCTCTGAGGCCCTGGCGATGCTCATCGACCCAGTCGAGGTCCTCTGCCGGCAGGAACAGATCGGGAGAAAGCTCAGAGAGGGCGAGAAGCAGCGGCAGTGCAGCATCCGGTCGCGACTCGGCGAGGCGTTCGAGCGCGACATCGAGTGCCGTTGCTGCTTCTCGTACGTCGACAGCGATGTCTGGCGCGAGGGCGTAACCTGCCGGCGTGGTCACGACCAACTGATCGCCCGGGCCACCGATTTCGGCGATGCTCATTCGGATTCCGCGGACGATTCCGCGGAGCGCGGGCTTCCAACTGGGAGGGAGATTTTCGCCCCAGATCATGGTCGCGAGTTGCTGGCTCGGCACCGGGCCGTCGGCAACGGCGAGCGCGACGATCGCGAGACGCGCACGGCGTCCGCCGAGGGCATGACCCTGCAGTTCACCACCGCTCGCGGCCACTGTGACTGCACCCAGGACGCTCACCCGCACACTCGCGAGTCTAGTTACGGGTCGGCAAGCACCGAAGGACTAGACACCCAAGAGAAATTTAGCCAGGCGCTCGTAGCCGTCCACAGTCGAGGGGGATCCGACCATATAGATCACCGAACTGCCTTTAAGAACAAAGAGGCCGGATACCGCTCCGTTCTTTGTCATCGAATATGCGGCATCACCGAAACCCGACACGGACGCGAACGTGCTACCGCTACCGCTGGGCGCTTGTGCTGCCATTTGTGCCTCGGCCTCGGCTGGCGTGGCTCCCTTGGATGGCTCGATGTCGATGATCAGGCCGTCTTGCGTCGCGGTCAGGTAGATGCAGAGGAGGCTGTCGACCGTCGCGGTCTGTTGAGGATCAGGGGGAGCGGGAATGCCCATGATCGCTGAGATGTCGGCGCTCGATGGGCATGTCTTCGGCACCGTGAAGGATGAACCGGCCGGGGCGGCGGAGCGGACCGGCGCGGAGGGCGACGCTGAGCGGGTCGAAGCGCCAGGGGCGGTACCGCCGTTTGATGCCGGGCCGGACAGCGATCCCATCGAGCATCCGGTCAGCACCGTCGTGGCGAGCGCTGCAGTGGCGAGGAGCACGGGGATCAACCGGCGACGGAACATGCGAACGACCTTTGCGTGAGAGGTGAGAGCTTCTTCGTTCACGCTAAAGAGGGACCCGTAATGTCTGTGTAACGCGGCCGGCTGAGCCGGATCGTGGGTCGCAACGTCGCTATTTCCACGACATCCGATCTGGCTCGCCCTTCGCATGGCCTAAAGGATGTTGCGCATTGCTTCCGCGACCCGTGCCCACGAGGACGACCGCTCCAGCCGTACGCGTTGAACCATCGAGAGCTCAGCTTTGTTGGGTCTGTTGAAGCCTTGGCGCGGGCGCAGCCGTGCCGCGCACTCCGCATTTACTCCGCACATTTACCGTCAGCCGGTGGCGTGATTGTCACCGTCTGGCATCGGCGATCCCAGCGTTTGTCGCGATCTGTCACCAACGTCATCGGGTGGCAAGTCCGCTGCACTTTTCGTGGTGTCGCGGGTTCGAGTCCCGCCCTCGCTACTTACTTGGCGATCCGTCGATGCTCGGGGGCCCTGGCCCGCACCAACCCCGCACTTTGACCACCTTTCGACCACATCCCGCCGGGAAAACTGAGTTCGAGAGAGTCCCTGCTCCTTGCGCATTTAGTCCGGAGAAGTTTCCTGCAACGCAACAGATTAATAGCTGCGGCAAGTCGTGCGACGATTGTTCTTGAGGCCGGATGGCGCTCTGGCTCTCTCAACACCGCAAACCACGCCAGCTCGCTGGGGCGACCGGTCGGCGCTGTCCCCGGACCCGTCACGAGTGCCGCGTCCGCCGGGTGCCATCGCCTGATTCGGGAAAACAACGCGGCATGCGTGACGAATGCTGACGAGATGGCCGAACTTGCGCCGCTCCACGCTGTCGCGGACGCGCCCCCGGTGTCGGGATTCAAAGATCCGAGTATCACGCGCGTTCTCGATGCGGTGAGTGCTGCGGCCCCCCGCTCGGCAACGAGTATCGCCCAGCGAGCGGGTTTGTCCGTCGGTGAGACCCAAGCGGTGCTGGCTCGACTGCAACTCGTCGAGGGCGTCTACGAAATAGAGCGCGGATGGATGAAGAAGGCACCGAAGAAGGCGCCGAAGAAGGCGGCTACCCAGAACCAAGCTGACGATTCGGTCGCGTAGCTCATAGTGTTGGTGCGTGATCCAACTTGGGCAGTACCCCGCAGCATCCCACGTCATTGCGCACTTCAGCGACACGCACCTGCTCGCTGGCGGGCAACCCTTATATGGCGCCGTCAACACCATCGAGCACCTCGGTCAGGCGCTCACGCAGCTCGAACGATCGATAGCCAAGCCAGAGGCGATCGTCTTCACGGGCGACCTGGCCGATCTCGGCGAGCCAGATGCGTATGTGAAGATCAGGGAACTCGTCGAACCGGTAGCCCAGCGCATGGGTGCTCAGGTGATCTGGGTGATGGGTAACCACGATGAGCGCGCCGACTACTCCCGGCTGCTGTTCGATCAGGAATCGGATGCCCCGCAAGACCGCGTCTACGACATCAACGGTCTGCGCATCATCTCCTTCGACACTACGGTGCCCGGGTACCACCATGGTGATGTCACCGAAGACCAGCTCGACTGGCTCGCCGACGTACTCTCCAGCCCCGCCCGATACGGCACGCTCCTCGCGCTGCACCACCCGCCAATTCCGACTCCGATGCTCGAGGCGATGGGAATGCTCGAACTTCAGGACCAGCCGCGACTTGCGGCTGTGCTTGCAGGTTCGGATGTCCGCGCAATCCTGGGCGGTCACCTCCACTACTCAACCCACAGCACATTCGCCGGAATCCCGGTTTCTGTCGCGTCGGCCACCTGCTACACACTCGATCTAAGCGCGAAAGACCGCCTGCTCTCCGGTGTGGACTACGGCCAGTCCGTCAATGTGGTGCATGTGTACGAGGATCAGGTCGTCCACTCGATCATCCCGGTGGGCGACACGACCGAGGTGACGGGCTTCCCAACCTCGGCATGGGCCGAAATCGAGCAGATGACCCCGGAACAGCGACGCGAAGTCTTCTCCGCGAAAAACTCGACCTTCAACTCCTCGCAAGTGGCCAGCGCGGGCGGGGCGTAGGCCCAACGGGGGTGTGCTGCGCGAGCATTGGTTCATGCCCAACGGATCGATCCCCGCGCCAGCTTTGCAGCGTGCGATCGCGGATTTCACGACCTACCTGTCGGCCGAGCGAGGATTTAGTGCGCACACTGTGCGTTCATACGGTTCCGACCTTGCGCGACTTATGGAGTTCGCGGTTCCCCGTGGTGCCGTCGCGGCTGCCGACATCGATCTCGAACTGCTGCGCGACTGGCTCTGGCATGCATCCAGCGAGGGGCTCGCGAAATCCACGCTCGCCCGGCGCGCTGCCGTATCGCGCAGCTTTACGGCATGGCTCACCCGAACGCATGCGACGCCGATGGATGCCGCCATTCGGCTGAAAGCGCCGAAACGGGATCACCACTTGCCGCGAGTTCTCACCCGTGCGCAGATCGGGGTCATCCTTGATTCGGCGAGTGCGCGTGCCCAGACCGGCGACCCGATCGCGCTCAGGGATCTCGCGATCATCGAGCTGCTCTATGCCTCCGCGCTTCGCGTGAGTGAGCTGACCGGACTGTCGACTGGCGATGTGGACCTTGGTCGGCTGACAGTGCGCGTACTGGGGAAGGGCTCGAAGGAGCGAACGGTGCCCTTCGGCATTCCCGCGAAGAACTCGATGGTCGACTATCTCGAGCGCGCGCGTCCCGTTCTGGTGAATTCCATGGGGCCGAATTCCGGGGTATCGAAAGCTGGGGCACCGAAAGCCGGGGCACCGAATTCCGGGGCACCGAATTTCGTGGCACTGAATTCCGGGGTACTGAACGTCGCTGCACCGAAAGTGGCCGCACCAGTGTTCGTCGGCGCGCGCGGCGATCGCCTCACGAGCCGCACCGTCTACGAGCTCGTCTCGAAATTGCTCGCACTGGTGCCAGGTTCTGGCGGTTCAGGCCCGCACACTTTCCGTCACACGGCGGCCACCCATCTGCTCGATGGCGGTGCAGACCTTCGCGCGGTGCAGGAGATGCTCGGCCACGCCAGCCTCGGCACGACCCAGTTGTACACGCACGTCTCTGCCGAACGGCTCAAGGAGAGCTACCGGGTGGCCCACCCCAGGGCCTGATCGCGGGGCTTGGGTTCTGCCGCGTCTCGGGGAAGCCGTGTTCTAGTCAGCGGGGATCTGCGCACGATACACCTCGAGCACGCGCTCAAGGTAGCCGGTGATTGTGATCTGCTCGTCATCAGAGAAGTCATCCAGCACGCCATCAATGCTGGTGATCATCGGCAGCAGTATCGACATCGCGCGAGCCGCTGACGCGGGACTCGGAACCACCACCACACCACGGCGATCGGTCGGATGCTGCGTACGGGTCGCATGCCCGAGTGCGGTGAGCCTATCGACAACTGTCGTTGCGGCGGCCGTCGAAATGTCCAGTCGTCTGGCGAGTTCGGTGGGGCTCAGAGGCCCGCTCTGGATCAGATGTTCCATTGCGTGCAGGTCGGTGGGGTTCACGGTCAGCTCGCGACCGACATGCCGCTCAAACTCTTGGCTCACGTCGTGTATCTCCCGCACGAGCTCGGTGGCTCGGCGCGCACGAGCGCGGTCAGA
>JAYSPT010000145.1:0-42714 GCA_043721995.1 Salinibacterium sp.
GTGTTTCTGCGTAAAGTAGCGCGACACGCCGCAAACACAACATGTTGTGGAATGACACGGCTGTCATTCACGTTATATAGTGGGGGAACCCGGCAGGTAGCCGGACGGGTACACACGGTACCGAGCAGACTTGGGGAGGATCGAAATGGATTACGACAACGACAGCATCGGCGGTTACGCAGTTCCCGTCGACCCGATGGACCTTCTGCAGTGCGATAGCTGCCAGTAGATCTTTCGTAAAGGTTTTAGGAGCCCCGCTGACCATGATGGTCGCGGGGCTTCTGCTTTTCGCGCAAAGTCCCACTCGCCGCCTACGAGGCTGCCCGTCGGTAGGCTGGCGGAGTGCCAGTGAACCCAGAACTGCAGGGACGCGAATTCCCGCCCGTGCCCGCCTACCTGGTCGGTCGCGAGAAGGTACGGGAGTTCGCACGAGCCGTATTCGCGACCAATCCGCTCAACTTCGACGTCGATGCAGCAACCGCCGCGGGGTTCTCCGACATCGTCGCGCCACCGACCTTCGCCGTAGTCGTGCAGGAGGCGACGCTCGCGCAACTGCTTGCCGAGCCGAATGCGGGGATCGACTTCTCGAGGGTGGTGCACGGAGACCAGCGGTTCAGCTACAGCCGACCGATCGTCGCAGGGGATGAACTGACGGCCACCCTGACGGTTACGAGCATCAAGACCCTCGGCGGCAACGCGATGGTGACCTCGGAATCGCGAATCCTCGACGCGAACGGTGAGCACGTTGTGACGGCGAGCTCCACGCTCGTGGTGCGGGGTGACTCGTGAGGGCGTTGACCGTGGGCGATGTGATCGCAACGCGCGCCTTCCACCTGACCCGGGATTCGCTCGTACGCTATGCCGGGGCATCCGGCGATTTCAATCCGATCCACTATCGCGACGACGTCGCCCAGTCGGTCGGCCTCGATGGCGTGCTCGCTCACGGCATGCTGACGATGGGACTGGCAGTTCAGTCCGTCGTTGACTGGCTGCCTCCAAAGGGATCGATCGACGACTACCAGGTGCGCTTCACGCGGCCGGTGTTCGTCGATGCGGCAAAAGGGGTGGATGTTACGGTCGTTGCGACTGTCGCGGTGCTCAACGACAACGGCGCCCGGATCGACCTCACCGTCATGTCGGGCGAGCAGTCCGTACTCGGCAAAGCTCAGGTGCAGGTGAGATTACCCTCGTGACCGATTTGTCGGAACTCACGACAATGCGCGTTGGCGGCCCCGCCGCCCGGGTGATCGAGCCCACGACCGAGATCGAGCTGATCGACGCGACCCGTCACGTCTGGCGCACCGACGACTGGCTCCTGCTCGGCGGCGGATCGAACGTCGTGGTCAGCGATGAGGGGTTCGAGGGCACGGTCATCCGGGTCGTCACTCGGGGAATCGAAGTCGTGCCCGGTGGCGGCGCGCGCCTGCGGGTGCAGGCCGGGGAACCGTGGGACGCCGTGGTGCAGTACGCGGTCGAGAGGGGCTGGGCCGGCATCGAGGCGCTCAGCGGCATCCCGGGATCAACCGGAGCAGCACCGATTCAGAACATCGGTGCGTATGGGCAGGAGCTTGCGTCGAGTCTCGTCGCAGTCGACCTGCTGGACTATCCAACCGGAGAACTTGTTCACGTCTCGGCGGCGGAGCTGGAACTGGGATACCGCTCCTCAGCTCTCAAGCGCGGTCGCCTCGGCCTTGTGGTTGCGATCGAACTCGCGCTGACCGAATCCAGCGAGGGCGTGGTCGAGTATTCGCAACTCGCACAAGCCCTCGGCGTGCAGATCGGTACCAGGGTACCGATCGCTGCCATTCGCGAGAGTGTGCGTGCCCTGCGCGCATCGAAGGGAATGCTGCTTGATGACAACGACCCGGACTCTGTGAGTTGCGGATCGTTCTTCACCAACCCGATAGTCGGTGAGAATTTTGCCCGCGGACTGCCGGGGGATGCTCCCCGCTGGCTCGTAGAGTCGGAGATGGAGGATCGCGCCGTTCCGCTCGGCTCGGCGCTTCCCGAACTCGTCGGTGATCGCATCGACATGGTGAAGCTGAGCGCGGCGTGGTTGATCGAACGGTCCGGCATCCCAAAAGGATTCGCGTTGCCCGGTTCCCGAGCGGCGGTCTCAGCGAAGCACACGCTCGCGATCGTGAACCGCGGTGGTGCGCGCGCCGAGGAGATCGCAGAACTCGCCCGGTACATCGAAGCTCGCGTTCTGTCGGAATTCGGCATCCACCTGCAGCCGGAGCCCGTGCCCATTGGTCTCGAGCTGTGACCAGCACGGCGCTTTAGATCAAGCCCAGTTCCATCGCGCGGGTAACTGCGTGGGTTCGATCCCCGACCCCCAGCTTCTCGAACGCATGCAGCAGGTGGGTCTTCACCGTCGCCTCGCTCAGGAAGAGCGTCCGCGCGATCGAGGGATTGCTCTGACCCTTGGCGACGAGTGCGAGAACCTCCAGTTCACGACCCGTCAGGGTGGGGCCTGCAGCACTCTTCAGCCGGTCGGTCTTCAGACGATTCACCAACATCGTCGCGATGGACGGCGCGAGAGCGGCCTCGCCGCGAGCGACCGATCGCACGCCCGCGAGAATCTCCTCCTGCGGCGCAGCCTTGAGCAGGTACCCGCTCGCGCCGGCTTCGATCGCCTTGAGGATGCTCGAGTCGCTTTCGTAGGTCGTCAGGATCACCACGCGAATCGCCGGTCGGACGGCGAGGATGCGGGCGGTTGCCTCGTCTCCGTCGATTCCGGGCATCCGCAGGTCCATGAGCACGACATCCGGCTCAAGCTCGATCGCGAGCCTCACGGCATCGAGCCCGTCGACCGCCTCGCCGACCACGTCGATATCGTCTGCCGCCGCGAACAGGCCGACGATTCCTCCCCGCACGATCGGATGATCGTCGGCAACAAGCACCCGCGTCACGGGGTCATCACCGTTGGGCTTACCGGCAGCGTTGCCACTAGTGCCGTACCGCTACCCGGGCTGCTGACGACATCGAGGCTGCCGCCAACCAACGCCAATCGGTCGCGCATTCCGCCAAGCCCGAATCCGGTGGCGGGAGCCCCGGTCTCAAATCCGGTCCCGTCATCTCGCACCGTGAGTGTGGCCGAGCCGTCGAGCGACGCCAGCGAGATAACGGCGGTGTGTGCCTGCGAGTGTTTGCGGATATTTGCCATACCCTCTTGCGCGATGCGCAGCAACACGACCTCTGTGTCCCGACCGAGTGGAGGTATCGCACCAATCTCAGTCATCACGGTGACACCGGTCTCCCGGGTGAACCGCACGGCCAGCCGCTCGAGTGCGTCGCTGATCCCACCGTTGGCGAGGTCGACCGGCACGCTCGCCGCGACGAGCGCTCGCGTTTCGGCCAGCGCGTTGCGCGCGTTGTCCTCCAAGAGTTCGAGTTGATCGAGCGCGGCGCTCGTATTGCCGACCGCGAGTTCGCGGTGCGAGCGCTGCGCAAGCATTACGAGGCCCGTGAGGTCCTGGGCGATGGTGTCGTGGATCTCGCGCGCCAGGCGCTGGCGTTCACTGGAGATGCCCGTCTCCCGGCTGAGGGTTGCGAGCTCGTCCTGTGCCTGGGTCAGCTCATCGAGCAAGCGCTTGCGCTCGTGGCTCAACTCCGCGATCCGGGTGATCCACAGACCCAAGGCAAGGCTGCCGACGAGTGAGACGCCCTCGATCAGGAAGGTCTGCGTGACGTTATCGCTACTCGCCCCCAGGGCGACTACGAAGCCGATTCCGACGGACAGCGCGAGCCCGAAATTGGCGACGATCGACCATCGTGTCGACTTGATGACCGACCAGAGCACCGGAAATGCGATGGCCTGGATGATCGCAAGGGCAGGGGAGACTGCAACGACGACCCCCGATCCCGCGATCAGAACGACCGAGAACGTGACCGCGAACCGGCCGCTGGCCAGAGCAACCCTGCCGATCAGCGCATACGCGATGGTGAGGAGGCCGATCGTGATCCACGCAACGATGCGGTGCGAGGGAGTGGGTGCAGAGGCGAATCCGTTGAGCACGGCGAGCACCAGCATCGAGCCGCCAAAGGCGATATGCCACCAGCGTTGATCACTCATGCGATCACCATCCCACAGTGTCGAGAAATCGGCTCAGGAGTCCTTGCGGATCCAGCGGAAAGTCAGGCGGCAGAAGATCAACCCGACTACCAACCAGATTCCCGTGATGATGGCTACTCCGGTGAGATTCCAGGCACCACCCTGCTCGAGGCTTGCGAAGCTGTCCGGCAGGAACACCGACCGCATCCCCTGCGCCATCCACTTCAGCGGGAAGACGCTCGCGACGTTCTGCAGCCAGGCAGGAAGCACCGAGAAGCTGATGTAGACGCCGGAGATGAACTGAAGAACCAGCACGATCGGGATGATCACAGCGGTCGCACTCTTGCCACTCCGCGGAATCGCGCTGACGGCGATGCCGAGAATCGCGGAGGTGGTGACTCCGAGCACAAACACCCATGCGAAAGTGACCCACTTGGATCCCTCAGTCGGCAGCGGCACCCCGAACAGGAAGTGCGCGACAGCAATCAGCAGCGCGGCTTGCAGGATGCCCGTGGTCAGTACTAACCCGAACTTTCCGATGAAGTAACTCCCCACCGGAAGGGGCGTGCCGGCGAAGCGTTTAAGGGTGCCATCACTCTTCTCGACTGCGATGTCGATCGCGAGATTCTGCAGGCCACTCAGGAGCAGGCCGACCGCCAGCATTGCTGGCAGGTAGACGTGCGCCGCGGTGACCTTGGTACCGTCGCTGTCGGTACCGAAATCGGAGTTGCTGAAGGCAACCGAGAAAATCAGCAGCATCATCAGCGGGAAGAGGAAAGTGAAGAAGATCGTGTCACCCTGCCGGAAGTAGGTCTTTACCTCGTAGCCGACGCGGCTTGCACCGAGCCGGAAGATACGACCGGCGGGCAGCTGAACAACAGTTGCGCTGGCTGAGGGATCGATGGTGGTCATAGTACTGGGTCCGTTTCGTAGGAGATGGATTCGCTGGCCGCCGCATTTTCTGCGACGAGGTGCAGGTAGATTTCTTCGAGGTTCGGGCGGATGATTTCCAGCCCTGCCGGTTCGCCAAGCCGGGCGACGAGGTCGGCCACGACCGCGCCGGGCTGTGTCGTACGAGTTTCGTGAGTGGTCGCATCCTCGCTCCAGCGCACTATCGGCACGCGCGCGTCCACGCCCCCGATTTCATCGATCTTGCCGATTTCGATGAGCTTGCCCCCCGCGATGACCCCGGCGCGATCGCCCAGCTGTGCTGCTTCGTCCAGGTAGTGGGTGGTGAGCAGGATCGTCGTGCCCTCGGCTTTGAGCGTCTTGATGAGTTCCCAGAACTGGCGGCGAGCCTCTGGATCGAAGCCCGTGGTGGGTTCGTCCAGGAAGAGCAACTCGGGGCGTCCGATGATGCCGAGTGCGACATCCACGCGCCGGCGCTGCCCGCCGGAGAGCTTGCGGATGAGGGTGCCCTGCTTCTCCTCCAGCCCGACGGAGCCGATCACTTCGTCGACCGATCGCGGGTTCGGGTAGAACGCCGCAAAATGGGTGAGTTGCTCGCGCACCGTGACATTGCCGCTCTCGCCGGTTGACTGCAGCACGATGCCAAGGCGGGCCTTCCACTCGATACCGCCCTTGCCCGGATCGATGCCCAGTACGCGCGCCTCGCCGCCGGAGCGGTTGCGGTAGCCCTCCAGAATTTCGATGGTCGTCGACTTACCTGCGCCATTGGGGCCGAGAAGCGCGAAAGTCTCACCCCTCTGGATGTCGAAGCTCACGCCATCCAGGGCAGCGAAGCTCCCGTAGGTCTTGCGAAGATCACGCACACTCACAACGGGCTCAGAAGAGGTCATAACCCCATCGTGCCCTGCACCGGCTCAATGCGCAGCGGTGAATCGGTTGAAACCCGCATCAACCGGTCGGTTGATGCGCGGCGCGCGCTGAGGCGGCTCAATTCAGGCCATCCGGGCCGATGTATGGCCCCGCCCCGTACCGTAGCGGCTCGGGTTGCGTGAATCTCCCCTAGCCGAACAGCTTCTGCAGCCGCCGCACGCCTTCCAGCAACGGTGCGTCACCGAGGGCGTAGGAGAGCCGGAGGTATCCGCTGGGTCCGAATGCCTCGCCGGGCACGATCGCGACCTCGGCCTGATCGAGGATGAGATCGGCGAGCTCCAAAGAAGTGGACGGGGTGACGCCGCCCCAGGCGCGATTCAGCAGGCCCGTGACATCCGGATACACATAGAACGCGCCTTCGGGCATCGGGCAGTGCAGCCCCTGGATCTTGTTGAGCTCGGCAACGATCACGTTCCGGCGCTTCTCGAAGGCCTGGCGCATGACCTCGACCTGGTCCTGCGGTCCGGTCAGCGCTTCGATCGCCGCGCGCTGCGAGATGTTCGACACGTTCGAGCTGAGGTGCGACTGCAGGTTCGAGGCCGCCTTGATCGCGTCATCCGGACCAACCATCCAGCCCAGTCGCCACCCGGTCATCGCGTAGCTCTTTGCTACTCCGTTCACGAGGATCGTGCGGTCCGCGAGTGCGGGCACGGCCTCAATGATCGAGATTGCCTTGATTCCGTCGTAGACGAGGTTCTGATAAATCTCGTCACTGACTACCCAGAGGCCGTGTGACTCGGCCCACTCGCCGATCTCTTTCACCTGTGCGCCCGAGTAGACGGCGCCCGTCGGATTGGAAGGTGAAACGAACAACAGCACCTTCGTGCGGTCGGTGCGTGCCGCCTCGAGTTGCTCGACGGTGACGAGGTAGCCCTGATCGGACCCGGCGAAGACGTCCACGGGAACCCCGCCGGCCAGCTTGATCGCCTCGGGGTAGGTCGTCCAGTAGGGGGTGGGCATCAGCACTTCGTCGCCCGGGTCGAGCAGGGTTGCGAAGGACTGGTAAACGGCCTGCTTGCCACCGTTTGTGACAATGACCTGGGATGCTTTCGCCGCCAGTCCGCTGTCGCGCAGCGTCTTGACAGCAATCGCTTCGCGCAATTCCGGGAGGCCGGCCGCGGGTGTGTATTTGTAGTTCCTGGGATCCTTTACCGCGCGTTCCGCCGCGTCGACGATGTTCGCCGGCGTCTGGAAGTCCGGCTCTCCAGCGGCGTAGCTGATGACGGGACGTCCCTGTGCCTGCAAGGCCTTCGCCTTGGCGTCAACCTTGAGGGTCGCGGATTCGGCGATTGCGGAGATACGTCGCGAAATACGGTTGAAAGTCACCCGGCAAGTTTACGTGCGAGCCCTGCCGCGGCAATGAGAATTCAAGGGGCGTCCCGGACCACTTTTCACCCAGTGGGGATGACGTACACTGGGCAGTGGTAGTTGAAGTCTGCCATGCTTTTGCGCGCCTTCTTCCGGGACCGTCGCGTGCCAGCATGCGATTCTTCTCCGAAGGGCGGTGGCTCAATTGGTAGAGCAGCGGTCTCCAAAACCGCAGGTTGCAGGTTCAAGTCCTGTCCGCCCTGCTGCTTCATGTGTGCAACAAGCGCGGGTGAGCACAAGCCGAGAATTCGGAAGGTATGAGAAACGTGGCCGGAAAAGTCATTGACGAACAACCCAGCGAGGATGTCGTTGCGAACGCCAAGAAGGATCGCGCCCAGCGCAAAGGTCCCTTCGCTGGTATTGCGCTGTTCCTGCGGCAGGTTATGGCCGAGCTGCGAAAGGTGGTCACCCCCACTCGCCGCGAGCTGCTCAGTTACACTGCGGTCGTGCTGGTCTTCGTCGTGATCATGATGCTTGTGGTCTCGGGACTCGACTTTGCCTTCAGCGCGCTCGTGAACTTCTTGTTCGGAAATCCCGCAGCCGTCACCGGCTGACCAAAGACCGGCTGACCAAAGACCGGCTGACCAAATATAGGCCGACCATTATCCTGATCGCGCGGGCCAATTCCGCTTTGCACAGCAATGAAAAGAGATCCAGTGTCTGAGAACCACCGCGAAGATTTTGAGGTCGCGACGGCCGCAGAGCAGTCTTCCGAGGAAGACGAGGCCCAGGAGGGGAATACCCTCGCAGCCGCTGAAGAATCCGAAGAGGGCGCCGAGCACGAAGCGATCCACGTCATCGACGACGACTTCGATGACGACGGCGAAGAGGGCGATCTCGCGGGACTGCTTGAGGCGCTCGATGCGGCGATGGACCCCCAGGCCGACGCCATTGTGGACGACGCACTCGAGATCGAGTCGCTCGATGAGGCGGATGCGGCCGTTGCAGCGACTGACGACGAAGCCGAACTGGAGGCCGAAGACGAGGCTGCCGAGGAGCCCGACGTCACCCCGTACGTCGGCCCTGACCCGGGTGAAGTGCTGGACGAGGCCGCTTTCGAGGGCGAAGTAGTTGAGGCCGACCCGTACGACGAGTTCCGTTCGGAGCTGCGGGCCAAGCCGGGCAAGTGGTATGTCATCCACTCGTATGCAGGTTTCGAGAAGCGCGTGAAGCAGAACATCGAGAACCGCAAGGTATCGATGGCCATGGAGGACTACGTCTTCCAGGTCGAAGTGCCGATGGAAGATGTCGTCGAAATCAAGAACGGGCAGCGCAAGCTCGTCAACCGCGTGCGCATCCCCGGCTACGTGCTCGTGCGCATGGACCTTAATGAAGACAGCTGGTCTGTCGTGCGTCACACTCCCGGTGTGACTGGCTTCGTCGGTAACTCGCACAACCCGCGCCCGCTTCGCTTCGACGAGGCATTTAACATGCTCAAGAGCCTCGTGCAGATCGTGGAAGTTCCCACGGCCAAGGGCGTCGGCGGTAAGGGCAGGTCCACCTCCCGCGTTATCCCGGCCGAAATCGACTTCGAGATCGGCGAGACAATCACCATCAAGGAAGGCTCGTTCGCGGGTCTTCCCGGATCGATCAGTGAGATCAAGGCGGAGAGCGGCAAGCTCATCGTTCTCGTCTCGCTCTTCGAGCGCGAGACGCCGGTCGAGCTGTCGTTCGATCAGGTCAGCAAGCTGTAGGGTCTGTGGGCCGCCGCTCCTGCGGTCGCCCGCAACACCCGCAATGGGCGGCGCAGGATGACCGTATAGCATTAGCGGGTTGAGCTCGCGTTCGCTTGCCCGCACAACTACCCACCGCATCCAGCCCGGATGACGGGAGCGTCGCCCCCGGGCGGCACGAAACGAAGGAAAATTATGGCATCACGCAAGAAAGTCACGGGTCTGATCAAGCTTCAGATCCAGGCTGGCGCCGCCAACCCCGCACCGCCCATCGGGCCTGCGCTGGGTCAGCACGGCGTCAATATCATGGAGTTCTGCAAGGCGTACAACGCCGCGACCGAGTCGCAGCGCGGAAACGTCATCCCGGTGGAGATCACCGTCTACGAGGACCGTTCATTCACGTTCATCCTCAAGACCCCGCCGGCGGCAGAGCTCATCAAGAAGGCTGCCGGTGTTGCCAAGGGTTCGCCCACGCCGCACACCGTCAAGGTTGCACGCCTCACCAAGGAGCAGGTGCGCACCATCGCTGAGCAGAAGATGGTCGACCTCAACGCCAATGACGTCGAGGGTGCGATGAAGATCATCGCGGGCACCGCTCGCTCAATGGGAATCACGGTGGACGCATAATGTCAACGAAATCAAAGGCATACCGCGCTGCCGCGGAGAAGATCGAAGACGGCAAGTTCTACACCCCCGTCGAGGCCGTCGCCGTGGCGAAGGAGACCGGGTCGAAGAAGTTCGACTCCACCGTCGAGGTTGCGCTAAAGCTCGGTGTTGACCCGCGCAAGGCGGACCAGATGGTTCGCGGAACCGTTATCCTGCCCCACGGCACTGGCAAGGTCGCGCGCGTCATCGTGTTCGCGACCGGTCCCGCCGCAGAAGCCGCTATTGCGGCTGGCGCTGACGAGGTTGGCGGCGTCGAGCTGATCGACAAGGTGGCCGGTGGCTACATCGCCTTCGACTCGGCCGTCTCAACCCCGGAACTCATGGGCCAGGTCGGTCGACTCGGCAAGGTGCTTGGCCCCCGCGGCCTCATGCCCAACCCGAAGACCGGCACCGTCACGCAGGACACCGCCAAGGCAGTGTCCGAGATCAAGGGTGGCAAGATCGAGTTCCGCGTTGACAAGCACTCCAACGTGCACTTCATCGTGGGCAAAGCGGCGTTCACCCATGACCAGCTGAGCGAGAACATCACCGCGGCGATCGATGAGATCGTCCGCGCGAAGCCCAGTTCCTCAAAGGGTCGCTACATCACCAAGGGCACCGTCTCCACGACGTTCGGCCCGGGCATCCCGCTGGATGTCAACGCCCTGTAGAGGTCGCATTGCATCAGGTTGTCAGGAGGGCGGTGTCGGATGACGCCGCCCTCCTTCATTCGTTGGCCGAGCAAACCTTCCCACTCGCGTGCCCACCCGGGTCTTCACCCGAGGCGATAGCTGACTTCATCGCTCATCAGCTTTCTGCGGAGTGTTTCGCCGGATACCTGTCCGCCCCGGAACGCGAGCTGTACATCGTGGAAGTCGACGGAGAGCCGAGTGGATACACCATGGTGGTTTATGGGGTGCCGGGCGATGCGGATGTTTCGGCATCTGTCACCGCGTACCCCACCGCCGAACTGAGCAAGTTCTACCTGCTGGCGGCGGCGCATGGATCTGGCGCTGCCGCCATGCTGATGGAAGCAACGGTCGAGGCGGCCCGTACCCGCGGCGTTGCCGGCGTCTGGCTCGGCGTAAACGATCAGAATGCCCGAGCCAATCGCTTCTACGAGAAGAGCGGTTTCGTCACAGTCGGCCGAAAGCGCTTCCGCCTCGGGGAGCGCTGGGAAGAGGACTTCGTGCGCGAGCGGGTCCTCTAGTCAGAAACTAACGCGCTCGACCTCCGAGCGCGGGCGTTGCGACCATTCGCGGGAGTACCGTTCTCCCGCGAACGGTTCTCAGTCCCGCGAGCAGAACTGCGCGGCCAGCACAAGTAGTCAGTCTTCGCTCACCCTCACCACGATCTTGCCCCGCGTGTGACCCGTTTCGATCGCCTCGTGTGCTGCCGCCACATTATCGAGGTCGAACACCTTGTCGACGAAAACGCGTACGTCTCCCGAGTCGAGCAGCCGGGAGATGACTGCAAGCGTCGCCCCATCGGCCGAGACACGATAGCCGGATGCGCGCACTCCCGCCGCTGCCGCATCCTCGGCGAGCGTGGGCCAGCTGCCGGACGGAACATTCACGAGCAAGCCGCCGGGCTTGAGTACCGACAGCGACCGCGTGCCGGTGTTGTCGTGCGCGTTGCCGATCAGGTCGATGACAACGTTCATGTTCTTCACCAAGTCCTCGAAGCGGGTGGTGGAGTAGTCGATGACCTCGCTCGCGCCGAGCTCCCGCAGCCAGTCGGCATTGCGGGTTGAGCCAGTCGTGATCACCTGTGCGCCGAAGTATTTCGCGAATTGGATCGCGAAATGCCCGACACCGCCGGCGCCGGCGTGGATAAGCATCCGCTGACCTTCGTGTGCCTTCGCCACGTCGACCACCGCACCCCACGCGGTCAGCGCTGCCAGCGGAACGCCCGCCGCTTCGAGGTGCGACAGCGTGCGGGGCTTGAGGGCGATGCACTGTCCCGGAACAGTGATGTACTCCGCGTAGGTGCCCCCGAATCGCGGAACCATCGTCATGCCGTACACCTCGTCGCCCGGCTTGATCGGGTGGGCCTCGTATGCAGACTCCACGACGATGCCGCTGAAATCATTTCCGAGGATCACCGGATACTTCGAGAATGCCGCCGACACACCCCTGCCGGCTCGGGTCTTCACGTCTTGCGGATTGACCCCGGCCGCAACAACTTTCACCAGGAATTCGGCGTTGATCCTGACTGGCATGGGCACCTCGGCGGGGTGGAGCACGCCCGCACCGCCGGTCGCCTCGATCACGCTAGCTCGCATCGTAGTCATGTGTAGTCCTCCTGACAGTCCGCCCTCATAAGCCGCACCCTTAAAGCAGTAAAGACGTTCAATGAGTCGGCCTTGTTACGCGGGCGTCACTTCACGGCGACATGTCGCTGAGCGTCTAGTGTCGAATAGAGGCGGGGAGGGCTGTGCGCAAGGGGGAGATCGCTGCAGCTATCGGTGGGTGCGTGCTCGTTTTCGGCGCGCTGGTGATCATCTGGGTGGCCCGACTCAGTGTGCGTCGCGAGTTGTATCTGAGCGAACTCGGCGCCGAGGGTGAGCCGACCGCGAAATGGTTTGAGGCGTCATTGCTGCTCATCGTCGTCGGTGGCAGCGTGGTGGCCTGGGCGGGTAGGCGGGTGCGATCATCCCCCCGTATTCTGAGCGCGTGGACGCCAGCCATCTCACTCTGGATTGGATGCTCGTTCTTCCTGTTCGCATCCCAGGTCACCTGCACAGCGGGCTGTCCGCTGCCGTACGGCGACACGTTCACCTGGCAGAACTTCCTTCATACCCTGGCGGCTGTGCTCGCGTTTGCCGCGGCGTGCTGGGCGATGCTGCAGTCCTCTTTCGCGCGACACCACCGCGTGCTGCGGGTCTTCTCCGGCACTATGGGCATCCTGGTTGCGGTAATTGCGGGAACCGGTGGCATGCTCTCACTACTGAGATTCCAACAGGATTTTGGGAGTCGGCTCGAATTCGTGGCGACGACTCTCGCGATCGCGTGGTTGGTGGTATTTGGCGCTGTGCTCGCGGCCCAGGGCATCCGTTCGCTCGCGCATTCACGTGCCACGCTGGAGGAGAATTCAGCGGCGCATGAGCGCGAGCACGCGATTCGCTAGCCCCACCAGCACGTGAATTTCGTTATCGTCGCGCTCGACCCAGCGGCACTCGGGCTCGCGGCCCACGGGCACGAAGTCACGATGCTGCTCCCACACGACGAGGGTACGCTCGGCGCCCAGCACGTACTGCTGCCACCAGACCTGCCGCAGATACGACCGTGGGATGCTCCGCCAGGCGTGACCCGTCGTCTTGATCTCGCACAGTACGACTGCCCCACCCCTGACCGCGACGCCGTCGGGGGTGGCGAGATGTGCCTGCTCCTCGTGTGCGTGGTAGAGCGCTGAGCTGGGCAGGATTCCGTGCCGGGCCCGCACCCACTTTGCGATCTCCGGTTCGCGCGCCCGGCCATGGTCGGTGAACGCATTCCCACCGAAACCCGTGCCGAGCAGTTTGTCTTGTGCAACGCGTTCCACGGCCTTCGGGCTCGAGAGGCGGGCGACATCGGTTGCCGTCACGCCGCGGCTGCGGGCGCGCAGCCACGACACCCGATCTTCGGAGTGCGCAACCACGCGCTGGGTGTGGTCAGGCACGGGTAGCGCCCAGAGGTCGAGCTCGGGCTGCATGGTCACTGGCCCATTGTCGCCCCTGTGGGCGACGTCAGACCGGTGACGCGCATGGCTTACGTTTTCTCGGTAACCGTGCCCTGCTTGATGTGGATGCGTCGCTCTGCGCGCTTGGCCACTGCGGAGTCGTGTGTGACGACGACGAGGGTCAGGCCCTTGTCGCGCCACAGGCCTTCCAGAAGATCCATGATCTCGTCACGGGTCTCCTCATCGAGGTTTCCGGTCGGCTCATCTGCCAGAAGCACATCGGGGTTTTTCACCAGCGCCCGCGCGATCGCGACGCGCTGCTGTTGGCCTCCCGAGAGCTCGGCCGGTCGGTGGGTCGCCCGGTCGGCGAGCCCGACATCCGCCAGCGCCTGAGCGGCACGCGCCCTGCGCTCACTTGTCGGCAGACCCAATGGTGCCAGCGCCGTTTCGACGTTCTCCTGAGCGGTGAGGGTCGGAATCAGGTTGAAGCCTTGGAACACGAAGCCGATCTCCCGTGCCCGGATTCCTGCGAGCTTGTAGTCCGGCATGCTCGACAGCACATCGGTGCCAAGCGCGACCGAGCCCTTTGTCGGCTTCTCGAGCGCCCCGAGCATCTGCAGCAGTGTGGATTTTCCGCCTCCGGTCGGGCCTTGGATTGCGAGCATCTGGCCATCCGGAATAGACAGGGTGACGTCGCTCAGCGCGGTGACCTTGCGACGGGCAGTGTCATAGGTTTTCGTCACGTTCTTGAGTTCATACATTTCTGGTTCTCCTTTGGTAACGAATTAGGCGACGCTGCGAAGTGCTTCGGCGGGGCGAAGGCGTGCGGCTCTCCAGCCACCGATCGCGCCAGCGAGGAGGCCACCGAGGAGGGCGAGCCCGACTGCGATCAGGATGATCTCAACGGTGATCGGGGCGTGAAGCACGATGTTCGTGGTTGCGGCCGCGCCGCGGGTCCCCGTGCCGGTGCCTGCACCGCCCGGTGCACCGCCCAAGCCGCCTTCCGGCCCGCCGCCGAAGCCGCCACCCTGCCGGCCCGCGAAACCCGTCTGACGCGTGACCGCGCTCGCGGTGAGTGTGGGTGCGAACATGTTGATCACGAGGATGCCCGCCAGCCCGATTGCGACTCCGATAATGCCCCCGATGATGCCCTGCACAAGGCTCTCACCAGCGACCTGGCCGACGATGCGATTGTTGCTCCAGCCGATTGCCTTCAAAGTTCCGAATTCGCGAGTTCTGCGAGTGACGCCCGAGATTGTGAAGAGGATCGCGATCAGAAATGCCGCGGCCAGCACGATGATCGACAGCCACGTTCCCAGGTTCGAGACCAGACTGGATGCCGTTCCGAGCGAGCCGGACACGCTTGCTGCGAGGTCCGCCTGAGTGTTGACGGTTGCGGCTGGAAGTGCCGCCTTCAGGTCGGACTGGATCTGCGAAATCGACGACGACGAATCGGCCTGAATGTAGATGCTCGAGATCATCCCCGTCTCGGTCGACAGGGTCTGTGCGACATCCAGGGGGATGTAAGTATTTGCGGCCGTCGAGGCGTCTGACGAACTCGATCCGACGATTCCAACGATGTCGAAGGGGGTACCGCCGATCGAAATGGTGCCACCGACCGCAAGGTTGGCCGTTGTCGCGTATGTGCTGTCCAGGATTACCACGTCCTGGCCCGCATCGGCCGACGTGAAGGAACGACCGCTGGTCAGCGATACGGCCGTGAGCGGACCGAGCGCAGCGCCCGCCGGGTCGATGCCCTCGACGGTGAACTGATCGACGTTGAAACGACTGCCGCCCTTGCCGTCGGCACCGCCGGTCGTGGATTGCGAGCCGCCGGCGCCCGAGCCACCCTTTGTTGCGCCAGCGCCGCCCTGGTTGAAGGAAGGCAGGGTGCCGCTGAATGTCGAGTTGGTGAGCGAGAGGGTCGCAGTTGCCGCTTTGACACGGGCAACCGACTTGGCCGTCGCTAACCCCGTGTCAGCGAAGGTGGCCGTTCCGCGGCCGGTCGTGAGCCGAGTTTGAGCAATCGCCGTCGAACCGCCGCTCGCGTTGCCATCTCCTGCGCCGAACTGGAAACCTCCGGGTCCGTTCGTGGCACCCGCTGTTGGGGCGACCGGGGTCTGGGTAACGGTGATGTCGGTACCCACGCCGTAGACGGAAGCGAGCACGGTGGACTGGGCATCCCGAACGCCCGCAGATACTGCGTTGACGATGATGACAAGGGCGATGGCGAGAGCCATGCCGATAGCGATGATGGCTGTTTGGCGGCGACGGTTGGTCAGCTCGCGAAATAAGTATGTGCCGAACATGGAACTCCTATGCGAGAAAACGAGTAGTGATCGAAACGTAAGCACGGCAGCTATCACCAAGCCAAGGCGAAGCTGTGCGCTGCCTGACTGCCCATCTCTCACAGCCTGCTCATAGGAACTCCCGAATACTTAACCTATGAGCACTTCGCACCACGCCCCGGCCGCCGCGGCCCAGCCCCGCCTCACGCGCGCCGACGGCAGCCCCATCCGCGCCGTCGTGGTCGATGATGAAGAATCGCTCACCGATCTGCTCTCGATGGCGTTGCGCTACGAAGGGTGGAATGTGAAGCTTGCCGCCGACGGCCAGCACGCCCTCGCGACGATCCGTGACTTCCGTCCTGATGTGGTCGTACTGGATGTCATGTTGCCCGATATCGACGGCCTAGCCGTTCTGTCTCGCTTGCGTGCTGACGGCATCCAGACCCCGATTCTCTTTCTTACCGCCAAGGATTCGGTGGAGGACCGCGTTGCCGGGCTCACCGTCGGCGGCGACGACTACGTGACGAAGCCGTTCAGCCTTGAGGAACTCGTGGCGCGCCTGCGTGCGCTCATCCGCCGCTCGAATCTCGCGGTGAATATCAGTGACGACTCGCGGATCGAAGTCGGGGATCTCGTCATGGACGAGGACAGCTATGAGGTTCGTCGTGGCGGCAAGATCGTTGAGCTCACTGCCACCGAATTCGAGTTGCTGCGCTTTCTGATGCGCAATCCGCGCCGGGTATTGAACAAGGCCCAGATTCTCGACCGGGTGTGGAGCTACGACTTTGGCGGGCGGTCGAGTGTCGTTGAGATCTACATCTCCTACCTCCGCAAGAAGATCGACTCGCTCGGCGAACCGATGATTCACACGGTGCGCGGTTTTGGGTATGTACTCAAGCCGGCAGGATGACCCGCACCCCGTTCACCCTGCGCCGTCGACTCGTCCTCGGGATCGTCGGTCTGCTCGCCGCAATCACCCTTGTTATCGGGGTGCTCAGCGTGGTCGCGCTGCAGGGCTTCCTGGTGTCCCGGCTCGATGAGCAGCTGACCGCTGCGACGCAGCGTTCACAGAATGCGTTCGAGGGGCACCCCAGGCAGGAGGGGTCGTCAGGCAGACCGCCGGCCTCCGAGTTCCTGGCATTGCCGGGTCAGCGCGAGGGTACGCTGGCCGGAATCATCAGTTCCGGCACGATCTACAATGCAGCAGTGCTCAATGGGACCGGCGCACCCGTGGCCCTGAATGCCGCCCAGCTGGCCGCAGTCTCCGGGGTGCCCGCCGACGGCGTCCCACGCACGGTCGACCTCGGTAGTGACCTCGGGCAGTATCGAGTAGTCGTGCAGACGGTCGGCGCGCAGGGCGACTCCCTGCTGATCGGGCTACCGCTCGCCGAAGTGGAGGCGACCGTGCTCCGTCTTACTGCTCTTGTCGTCGGCATCGGTCTGTTCGGAATCATTGCCGCAGCTGTCGCCGGACAGGCTGTGGTGCGCCTCGCGCTTCGTCCGCTTGAGCGCGTGGCGTCCACTGCGACGCGGGTCTCCGAGCTCCCGCTCGACCGCGGCGAAGTGGCGCTGTCTGTGCGTGTTCCCGACGAAGACGCCAACCCCGCGACTGAGGTGGGTCTCGTTGGGGCCGCCTTCAACAGGATGATCGAGCACGTCGCATCCGCCCTGAGTGCACGCCAGGCCAGCGAGAACAAGGTGCGTGCCTTTGTGGCCGACGCCAGCCACGAACTGCGAACTCCGCTTGCCTCGATCCGTGGCTACGCCGAACTCACCCGACGGGGTGGGCACGATCTGCCAGCGGATGTCGCCCACGCGCTTAGCCGGGTGGAGAGTGAGTCGGTGCGTATGACCGCACTCGTCGAAGACCTCCTTCTCCTGGCGCGGCTCGATGAAGGCAGCACCATCGACCGCTCTGACGCCGACCTCTCGAGGCTCCTCATCGACGCCGTCAGCGACGCGAGTGCTGCCGGGCCCGACCACCGCTGGGAACTCGACCTGCCGGATGCCGTTGTCACAGTTCACGGCGACCAGTCGCGGCTTCACCAAGTCATTGCCAACCTGCTCGCGAACGCTCGAACGCACACCCCGGCTGGCACGCTCGTCACGACATCCCTGCGCTCGGATACCGAGCGTGCCGTAGTCGAAGTGGCCGACACCGGTCCCGGCATCGACCCCGTACTTCTTCCGGACGTGTTCGAGCGGTTCGTGCGGGGTGACGGTTCGCGCTCGCGTGCATCCGGCAGTACGGGGCTCGGTCTCGCCATCGTCACGGCAGTAGTCGAGGCCCACGGTGGCGTTGCCGAGGTCGAGAGCTCGCCGGGTCGAACGGTGTTTCGCATCATCCTGCCGATCGGCGCAACGAATTGAGTTTGCGCGGGGCGTCTCCCTGACGTACGCTTACCGAGGCCAAAGACCGCAGGTTTCGTGGCACCGCGAGGTGCTTCGTGCAAAGCCAGCGCAGGTGTGTGAAGTAGTTTCCCGGTTCCAACCGTGTTCCTGCCCCGTGCGCTTGCGCCGGGGCATTTTTTATTGCCCGGCCTGATTTTATTGCCCGGCCTGATTTTCTTGACCGGTCTGAGGCATTCGGAACAACGAATTTAGGGAGCACCATGGCGAACAAGGAAGCATCAGTCGCCGAGATGACGGACAAGTTCCGCACCTCGAACGCTGTCCTGCTAACCGAGTATCGCGGACTCAGCGTTGCCCAGCTCAAGTCGCTGCGGCAGTCGATCTCTGAGCACGCAACATACGCCGTGGTGAAGAACACGCTGACGAAGATCGCGGCGAACGCGGCAGGGATCACGTCATTTGACGACACCCTTGTCGGTCCGTCCGCTATCGCATTCGTGCACGGTGATACGGTCGCCGTCGCGAAGAGCCTGCGTGACTTTGCCAAGGCAAACCCTCTTCTAATCGTGAAGAACGGTTACTTCGACGGTAACCCGATCACGGCAGATGAGGTCACGAAGCTTGCCGACCTTGAGTCCAGGGAGGTGCTCCTCGCGATGTTTGCCGGAGCCGCCAAGGCCTCGCTGTTCGGCGCGGCGTACTTGTTCAACGCTCCGCTCGCGAAGGCCGTTCGCACGGTCGAAGCGTTGCGCGAGAAGCAGTCCGCGTAATAGCGCGCAAATTCTAGAAAACTAAGGAGAAACATCATGGCAAAGCTGACATCTGACCAGCTCATCGAGGCATTCAAGGAGCTCACGCTCATCGAGCTCAGCGAGTTCGTGAAGAAGTTCGAAGAGGTCTTCGAGGTCACTGCAGCCGCTCCGGCTGCGGTCGCCGTCGCGGGTGGCGGCGCTGCTGCTCCCGCCGAAGAGGTCGAGGAGAAGGACTCCTTCGACGTCGTGCTCGAAGCAGCAGGCGAGAAGAAGATCCAGGTCATCAAGGAGGTGCGCACCCTCACGAGCCTCGGTCTCGGCGAGGCGAAGGCTCTCGTTGACAACGCTCCTGGCGTCGTCATCGAAGGTGCAAACAAGGAGACTGCCGAGAAGGCAAAGGCCCAGCTCGAAGCGGCCGGCGCGACGGTTACCCTCAAGTAACCTCGCTGCACATACGAAGGCGTCGGTCCCAAGGGGCCGGCGCCTTTCGCGTTGCCGCGCCGCCACGTGTGCCGAGGGCAGGATGCAACGGCCGCGTCACACAGCGCGCTGGGAGCGAACGGCGGCCGATCTCATCCAACGCCCGTCGTAGGGTGGACGAATGAGCGGAATGCGCGGCGGCGGGAGCCGGATCGATATACAGGGGCAGCGCGCAGCCAATGCCACGGCACCCCAAATCCCCAACCTGCTGCCGCGTATCGGCGGCCTCTTCGCGCCCTACCGATCGGTGCTGATCGTCACCATCATCTTGGTGCTGGTGAGCGCCGCGATCAGCGTGTTCCCGCCGCTGCTGACCCGTCAGCTGTTCGATGTCGGGCTTTTCCCGCCGGGTGGCAAACCAAACCTGCCGGTACTCATCGAGATCGTCGGCGTGATGGTCATGCTTCTGGTAGCATCCGCGGCGCTGGGTGTGGCGCAGACCTACCTGACTGCCACCGTGGGCAACCGGGTGATGGGGGCGCTGCGCATCCGTCTCTTCGGTCACCTGCAGGCAATGGAACTCGCATTCTTCACCCGCACGAAGACCGGCGTCATCCAGTCGCGCCTCCAGAACGACGTCGGGGGTGTCGCCGGCGTGTTGAGCAACACGGTTTCGAGCGTTATCGGCAACACGGTGACCGTAATTGCGGCACTCGTGAGCATGCTCATCCTCAGCTGGCAGCTGACTGTCGTTGCGGTCATCCTGTTGCCGGTGCTCGTCGTAGCCCAGCGCAGGGTTGGCCAGGTGCGTGCACGAATCGCGACCAAGACGCAGGAATCCCTGAGCGACATGACTGCGATCACGCAGGAGGCGCTCAGCGTCTCGGGTATCCTGCTTGCCAAGAGTTTTAACCAACAGAACGCTGAGACGGCGCGATACGACGCCGAGAACCAGAACCAGGTGAGACTGCAGGTGCGCCAGGCGATGAGCGGCCAGTGGTTCTTCGCCATGGTCAACATCTTCCTGTCGATCATCCCAGCCGTCGTCTACATCGTGGCTGGGACACTCATCAACGGCGGCGCGGATGTGACTGCCGGCACGATCGTCGCGTTCACGACGGTTCAGGCTCGCCTGATGTTCCCGTTGCTCGGGCTGTTACGCGTCGCTCTGGACCTGCAGACCTCCTCCGCCCTGTTTGCGCGCATCTTCGAGTACTTCGACCTGGTTCCCGCGATCAGTGACCGGCCAGACGCGCATCCGGTCGATAAGTCCCGCCTCGGGGAGGTTGAGTTTGACGATGTCATCTTCCGCTATCCGGATGCCCCTTCCGATTCCCCAGCGACGCTCAAGGGAGTCTCCTTCACGATCGCTCCGGGCCAGTTCGCTGCGTTTGTCGGGCCATCGGGTGCCGGCAAGACGACCGTCTCCTACCTGATTCCGCGGCTTCACGATGTGACCAGCGGCACGGTGCGTTTCGCGGGGGACGACGTTCGCTCGCTGGAGGCCGATTCGCTGGTGCGCAACATCGGAATCGTCAGCCAGGAGACCTACCTGTTCCACGCCACCATTGCGGAGAACCTGCGGTACGCGAAGCCCGACGCCACGCAGGAGGAGCTCGAAACTGCGGCGAAAGCAGCGAACATCCACGACACGATCGTTTCGTTCTCCGACCGATATGACACGGTTGTTGGCGAGCGCGGCTATCGGTTGTCGGGTGGCGAAAAGCAGCGGATCGCGATCGCGAGGGTGCTGCTGAAAGACCCTGCGGTGCTCATCCTCGACGAGGCAACCAGCGCTCTCGACGCAATCTCGGAGCGTGTAGTGCAGGTCGCCCTCGACACGGCCGCCCGCGGACGCACCACGATCGCCGTCGCACACCGCCTGTCCACGGTGATCGCCGCTGACGTCATCTTTGTCGTTGTCGGCGGTGAGATCGCGGAGCAGGGGACACATGAGCAACTTCTCGCTTCGGGCGGTATGTACTCATCTCTCTACGCCCAGCAACTGAAGTGAAGCAGCCACGGCCTTCGCGCCCGATGACCCGGTGAAGTCGCGCCCTCGCCTCGCTCGCGGTATCGGGCGGGAGATCGACAATCGTCGTGGGCTTGTGTACCAGGTACTCGCAGTGGCTGAGTGTCGGTTCACGCCATTGCGCGGCTCATCGCGTAACCGCCGCTTCGGCGCCGGTAACCTTGGCAGGTGAAGTACGCGAATTCGGTGATCGACCTGATCGGGAACACCCCGCTGGTGCGCCTCAACAAAGTCACCGACGGCATCGCAGCTACGGTGCTGGCCAAGGTGGAGTATCTGAATCCGGGTGGATCATCCAAGGATCGCATCGCCACGCTCATCATCGACGACGCCGAGGCCCGCGGCCTGCTGAAGCCCGGCGGAACGATCGTGGAGCCTACGAGCGGGAATACCGGGATCGCGCTCGCACTGGTTGCCCAGCAGCGTGGTTATCGCTGCATCTTTGTTCTCCCCGACAAGGTCGGTGAAGACAAGCGCAACGTACTCACTGCGTACGGAGCCGAGATTATTGTCACTCCCACCGCTGTCACCCCGGAAAATCCGGAGTCGTACTACAGCGTCAGTGACCGGCTCGCGCGTGAGATCCCCGGTGCGTACAAGCCTGACCAGTACTCCAATCCCCTGGGTCCATTGAGCCACTATCAAACCACCGGACCCGAAATCTGGCGGGATACCGAAGGCAAACTCACTCACTTCGTGGCGGGCGTGGGGACCGGCGGCACGATCAGCGGTGCGGGCAAGTACCTCAAGGAGGTCTCCGCCGGCGCGGTTCGCATCATTGGCGCCGATCCGGAGGGTTCGGTGTACTCCGGCGGCACCGGTCGGCCGTATCTCGTCGAGGGCGTCGGCGAGGATTTCTGGCCACGGGCATATGACCCCAGCGTCGTGGATGAGATCATCGCATCCTCAGACGCCGAGTCGTTCGAGTTCACGCGCCGCCTCGCGCGTGAGGAGGGTCTACTCGTCGGCGGGTCCAGCGGCATGGCCGTCGCATCCGGTCTCAAGGCCGCTCGAGAGCTCAGCGCAAACGACGTCATGGTCATCCTGCTTCCCGATGGTGGTCGTGGCTATCTCGGCAAGATTTTCAATGAACGGTGGATGCGCTCCTATGGGTTCGGCACTGATAGCGCGGAACGCACCGTGGCAGACGTACTGAGCTCCAAGACGGGCGCGCTCCCAAATCTTGTGCACGGGCATCCCACGGACACGGTGCGCGACGTCATCGAGATTCTCACCAAGTACGAGGTGTCGCAGATGCCCGTGCTTACCGCGGAACCACCGGTTGTCATGGGCGAGGTCATCGGCGCGATCGATGAGCGATCTCTACTTGAGTCGGTATTCAGCGGGGCTGCCAAAATGAATGACGCACTTCGCGACTTCGTCGGCCCGCCGCTGCCGCTCATTGGAATTCACGAATCGGTCAGTGCCGCACGGGCCGCACTGGCCGATTCAGACGCGCTGCTGGTGACCAAAGACGGAAAGCCCGCTGCCGTGCTGACCCGGCACGATCTGTTGGCCTTTTTCTCGGAGTAGGAGTTCCATGCCTGACAATGCCCAGAACGATGATGCAGCCGCGACCGATGCATTCGCGACCCGCGCCATCCACGTCGGGCAGGAAAGCGACCCGCGGACAGGCGCAGTCGTCCCGCCGATTTACATGACCTCAACCTTCGTTCAAGACGGCATCGGAAACCTCCGTGAGGGCTATGAATATGCGCGTGCCGGAAACCCTACGCGCGACTCCCTGCAGGAATTGCTCGCCTCACTGGAAGGGGGCGTGAAGGCCTTCAGCTTCGCATCCGGTCTGTCCGCTGAGGATGCTGTGCTGCGCACCCTTCTGGCGCCGGGTGCTCACATCCTGATGGGGAACGATGTTTACGGCGGCACCTATCGGCTGATTAACCGGGTTTTCGTTCCGTGGGGCGTGGAACTTACAACCGTCGACCTGGGTGACCTGGCCGCGGTGCGTGCCGCAATTCGCCCCAACACGAAGGCGTTGTGGATCGAGACCCCGAGCAACCCGCTCATGAAAATCAGTGACATTGCCGCGCTCGCCTCCATCGCGCACTCAGGTCACGCGAAGGTTGTCGTCGACAATACCTTCGCGACGCCGTACCTCCAGCGACCGCTTTCACTCGGGGCCGACATTGTCGTGCACTCGACCACGAAGTACCTCGGTGGCCACTCCGACGTGCTCGGCGGCGCTGTCATCGTCGACGATCAAGAACTCGCTGACCGGATAGGCTTTCTGCAGTTTGGCGTCGGCGCGATCTCATCTCCGTTGGATGCGTGGCTGACGGTGCGGGGAATCAAGACCCTCGCGGTGCGAATGGACCGGCACTGCGCGAATGCGATGGCCATCGCGGAAGCACTCAGCGGGCATCCGAAGCTTGATGCCGTTTACTATCCCGGGCTGCCTGACGACCGCGGGCACGCGCTCGCTGCGTCGCAGATGTCCGGATTCGGCGGGATGATTTCGGTCGCGGTCGCGGGCGGTGCGCTCGCTGCGCGCGCATTCGCCGAGTCGACGCGGTTATTCCAGCTCGCGGAGTCACTGGGCGGTGTCGAATCCCTGATCGGATATCCATCCGAGATGACTCATGCATCTGTTCGTGGTACCGCTCTCGCTGTTCCCGACAATGTCGTGCGGCTGTCGGTTGGCATCGAAGACGCAAGCGATTTGATCGCCGACGTGCTCGAAGGGCTCGAGCGCACTGGGCGGTGAGTTCACCGCGACACTCGCTGATCTGCAAAGCGAATTGGCTCGGTTCGCGGCGCATAACGCTGCCTGAACTATGATGCGCTCAGTGCGTTCAACGGATGTCAGAAAGAGGTTGGCATGGAACCGGAGCCGCCTGCGCGGCGTGCCGCGACCAGAACCGACGTGGCACTTCACGCACGCGTGAGCACTGCGGTCGTCAGCTATGTGGTCAACAATGGGCCCCGCAACGTCGCGCCGGCAACTCGCACGCGTGTGCTGGAGTCGATCAGTGTGCTCGGGTATCGGCCGAACGCTGCCGCGCGCGCGCTGAAGGTTGGAGTGACCGGACTCATCGGTCTCGTCATGCCAGACAGCACCAATCCGTTTTTTGCCGAGTACGCCCACGCCGTCGAGCAGGCGGCCGCGGCGAAGGGGCTCGCGACGATTCTCGTGAACTCCGCGCGGGACATTGATCACGAACGAGACCTTGTGCACAAGCTCATCTCGCGGCAGGTGGACGGACTGCTGATGGCCGCGACCGATGACGATCCAGAATTGACGGGAGCCTTCGAATCGCACATCCCGGTGATCTTGCTCAATCGCGCAGGCCCACGACCGGGTGTCCGCTCGATCGGTGTGGACTTTCATGAAGCGTCGCGCACCGCGGTAAACCATCTCATTGGCCACGGGCACCGAATCATTGGGCTCATCTCGGGTGAAACTGATGCCACGATCACGGCTGATCGTGAACGCGGGTGGCGGGATGCACTGGGCCATGCCGGGCTACCGGAAGGCCCGGTGGAGCGGGATGACTTCACGCGCGAGGGTGGATATCACGCGGGGAGACGCCTGCTCGAGCTCCCCACTCGGCCGACAGCCATCTATGTGGCATCCGACATTCAGGCCGTCGGCCTGTTGCGAGCAATCCACGAGGCAAACCTTGCGGTGCCGGGAGAGATCGCAGTTGTCTCCTTCGATGGCTCGATGGAATCGGAGTTCAGTTGGCCGCCGCTCACGTCCATGAGGCAGCCCGTCACGCGCATGGCGGAGGCGGCAATCGAGGCGCTTTCGGATCCTCAATACGCGCCGGCAAACCATGGACAGTTCAGCGCGGAACTCATCGTGCGGCAGTCCTGCGGATGCCCAACACGGCACTAGAGTCGGAAAATTTGTGCGATCCCAAACTGTGATGTTCGGGTTTTGGCGAAAGTCCCGGTGAGGAATCTACTCGTGTATATTCAGTGCAAGTGTATGAGCGTGATGGTCATCGCGAGTGCGTCACGATTTGATCGCGACAGGCGGAGAGCGTCAGCAAGAACACACGAGTTCCTTCATCAGAACCGAAAGTCAATTTACAAGGGAGTAATTGAAGATGACCACAGAGAACATCAGCGCCTTCTCGCGAGCGGCAAGTAGCCAGCTCGCTCGGCGCACTTTTGTCGGTGGCGCCCTCAGCGCCGGGACAATCGCCATGCTGGCGGCCTGCACACCCGGTGGTGGCTCAACCGCGGCGGCATCCAAAACCCTCACCTTCGGCTCCAGTGCATCTGACGATGTTCCCAAGAAGGCATGGGCTGCTGTCGTCGCAGGATTCCAGACGAAGTCCGGCGACACGGTCACCACCAACACGGTCACGCACAACGACTTCCAGAACAACATCAACACCTACCTCCAGGGCGCCCCGGACGACGTATTCACGTGGTTTGCCGGCTACCGCATGCGTTACTACGCCAATCAAGGCCTCGCGGCCAACGTGGATGACGTATGGCAGACCATCGGCAACAAGTTGAGCGCGGGCTTCGCATCCGCCTCGACCGGCGACGACGGCAAGAAGTATTTTGTGCCGCTGTACAACTACCCGTGGGGCTTCTTTTACCGCAAGAGCATTTGGGCAGCCAAGGGATACCAGGTCCCCACCAAGTTCGACGACCTGGTGACCCTCGCAACCAAGATGAAGGCCGATGGACTCATCCCGATCGCGTTTGCGGACAAGGATGGCTGGCCTGCCATGGGAACGTTCGACTACATCAACATGCGCACCAACGGCTACAAGTTCCACATGGACCTCACGGCTCACAAAGAGTCCTGGGACCAGCAGAAGGTCAAGGACGTCTTCGACAACTGGAAGCGTCTGCTCCCGTTCCAGTCCCCGAATGCTCTCGGTATGACGTGGCAGGAAGGCGCCGGGACGCTCGGAGACGGCACCGCGGGCATGTACCTGCTCGGCTCCTTCGTGACTCAGCAGTTCACCGACCCGACGATCCTCGCCGACATCGACTTCTTTGCTTTCCCAGAGATCGCAATGGAGGGGCAGGATGCCGTTGAGGCACCGATCGATGGTGTCATGCTGAGCAAGAAGGGCGGCTCGAACCAGGCTGGTCGTGACTTCATGGCGTACGTCGCTACTGGTGAAGGGCAAAACGCGTACTTCGCCGTCGACGGATCAAACCTGATGTCGAGCAGTGAGTTCGACAAGACGAAGTACACGCCCTTCAACGCGAAGCTTGCGGGAGTAATCGCGGGCGCCAAGTCGATCAGCCAGTTCTTCGACCGGGATGCCCTGCCCGCGATGGCGAACAACGTCATCATCCCGGCGCTTCAGTCCTTCATCAAGGATGGCACCGTCGACACGGCAAACCTCGAGGCGCAGGCTAAGACCCTGTACGCAGCGCAGTAGCCGCAACGCACCGATGACAGAGCTCATCGGGACCACCACGACTGCGGCCGCGGGGATCACACCCCGCGGCCGCCGTCGGTTCAGCATGTTGACGAGGCGAGACCGCATCGTTCTCGTGCTGATGGTTGCGGTCCCCACCCTCATCCAACTCGTTTTCATCTGGATCCCGACGGTCCTCTCGATCCTGCTCTCCTTCACCAGGTGGAATGGGCTGTCTCTCGCCAACATCCGGCCAGCCGGGCTCGACAACTACATTTACATCTTTCGGGACTACCCCCCCTTCTGGCCGGCACTGCAGCACAACGTGCTGTGGCTCGTATTCCTCGCGGTAATTGCCACGCCCATCGGACTCCTGCTCGCGATCCTGCTGGACCAGAAGTTGCAGGGCAGCCGCATCTACCAGAGCATCTTCTTCATTCCCGTGATGCTCTCGCTGGTTCTCATCAGTGTGATTTGGCAATTGTTCTACTCCCAGAACAACGGTCTTCTGAACTTTCTCCTGGGTACCTCGGGAACGCCCGCGGCGGTCGACTGGTTCGGTAATCCGAACGTCAATATCTGGGCAGCTCTCATTGCTGCCACCTGGCGTCATTCCGGCTATGTAATGATCCTGTACCTGGCGGGCCTAAAGGGAGTCGACCCCTCACTTCGCGAAGCGGCCTCGCTCGATGGAGCCAACGCGGTGCAGACCTTCTTCCGGGTAATCCTTCCCGTGATGCGGCCGATCAATATTGTTGTCATCGTAATTACCATCATCGAGTCGCTTCGTGCGTTTGACATTGTCTACGTCATCAACCGAGGTACAAACGGCCTCGAGCTCATCAGCGCGCTCGTGATTCAAAATCTGGTCGGAGAGGGTCAGGTCATCGGCGTCGGTTCTGCCTTGGCAGTAATCCTTCTCGTGATCTCGCTCGTGCCGATCATTATTTATCTGAGCCGCACCTTCAAGAAGGAGGCCTGATGGCCGTCACGACAAACGTGATGACGACCTCACGACGTCAGCGCACTAGCAAGGCCGCTCACGGACGGCCGCACTGGGGTACCCATATCTTCCTGGGACTGATGGCGCTGCTCTGGTTGATTCCGCTCGCGTGGGCGCTTTTCACCTCACTCAGGCCCAAAGCGGATACCGACAAATACGGCTACTTCAGCTTCGGCGGCAGCTTCAACTTCAATAACTTCATCCAGGCATGGAATCAGGGCGGATTCAGCACATATTTCGTGAACTCGATCATCATCGTGGTTCCCTCGGTGATTCTTATCCTGATCTTTGCGTCGATGATGGCCTTCGCCGTGAGCCGCTACTCATGGAAGTTCAACATCACCCTGCTGATCATGTTCACGGCCGGGAATCTCCTGCCCCCGCAGGTGCTCGCGGCGCCGCTGTTCGAGATGTTCAAGGCATTCCCTTTGCCGTACTCGTTGAGCGATTCCGGAAACCTTCTCAACACGTACGTCGCCGTCATCGCGGTTGACGTGGCGTTTCAGATCGGATTTTGCACGTTTGTGCTCTCCAACTACATGAGGGCTCTGCCGCAAGAGTTGACCGAAGCAGCGTTTGTCGACGGGGCGAGTATTTGGCGCCAATACTGGGGCATCATCCTGCCGCTGACCAGGCCGGCCTTTGCGGCTCTGGGTACGCTGGAAATCATCTGGATTTACAACGATTTCTTCTGGCCCCTGCTCTTCATCCAGAGCGGCAACAAGTTGCCCGTGACAACCGCGATCAACAACCTCAAGGGTGTATTTCTGGATAACTACAACCTGCTGGCGGCAGGCGCAATGATCACGGTGATTCCAACCCTGATCATCTATCTCCTTCTGCAGAAGCAGTTCGTCGCAGGGCTTACCCTCGGCGCGAACAAGGGCTAAGTAATGCGGGACCTCTCTTTACGCCTCTCGGACGACGCGCGACCGCGATTCGCCTTCGGTGGCGACTACAACCCTGAGCAATGGCCTCGCGAGGTGTGGCGTGAAGACGTTGCGCTCATGAAGCAAGCGGGGGTAAACCTCGTGAGTGTGGGTATCTTCAGTTGGGCCAAACTCGAGCCGGTCGAGGGCCGCTATGACCTCGATTGGTTGGCTGAGGTGCTCGACTTGCTGCACGAATCGGGAATCCGGGTCGACCTGGCCAACGCCACCGCATCGCCGCCGCCATGGTTCTCGCACGCGTACCCGGAGTCGCTTCCCGTTACCGCATCCGGAGTGCGCCTCGGGTACGGTTCTCGCCAGGCGTTTTGTGCGTCGAGTGCCGACTATCGACGGGCCGCGGCGAAGTTAACTCGCGAGATCGGGAACCGTTTCGCTTCCCATCCCGCTGTCGTGATGTGGCACGTACACAACGAATACGGCTGCCATAACCAACCGTGTTACTGCGACGTCTCTGGTGCAGCGTTCCAGCGGTGGCTCGAGTCCAAGTACAACACCATCACCGCGCTGAACGACGCGTGGGGAACCGCATTCTGGTCGCAGGGCTACTCCGGATTCGCCGAGATAACCCCTCCTCGGCAGTCCGGAACGTTTGTCAACCCGACCCAGCAACTCGACTTCGCGCGATTCTCGTCGGACGAATTGCTCGCATGTTTCGATGCCGAAGCCAGTATTTTGCGCGAACTGTCCAGTCATCCTGTGACCACGAACTTCATGGGCTTCCTCATGGGGCTCGATCGTCCCCTCGACTACTGGGAGTGGGCGCAACACCAAGACATCGTCTCGAACGACCACTACCTCATTGCCAGTGACCCCAGAGGCTTTCAAGAACTGGCAATGGTCGACGATTTCATTCGCGGACTCTCGGGCGGTGAGCCATGGATGCTGTTGGAGCACTCTACATCAGCCGTGAACTGGCAGCCGCGCAACCGCGCAAAAATGCCCGGAGAGCTGCTGCGCAATTCGCTGCAGCATGTCGCGCGCGGCGCCGATGCCGTGTTGTTCTTCCAGTGGCGAGCGGCACAGGCGGGATCCGAGAAGTTTCACTCCGCGATGCTGCCGCACGCGGGCACCGATACGAAGATCTGGCGCGAAGTCGTTCAACTGGGCTCGGTGCTTGAAGCCCTCGCCGAGGTGGTGGGCTCAAGGGTAGAGCAGCCCCGCGTTGCCGTCATCCACGACACGGATGCTCGCTGGGCGAGCCAGCTCGATTCGCACCCCACCATCGACGCCAACATGATGACCGAGACCCGCGGGTGGCACGATGCGCTCTACCGCCTCGGTGTCACTACCGACTTTCGGCGTTCGACCGACGAGCTTGGCGAATACTCGATTGTGATCGTGCCGATGACATACCTCGTCACCGATCGTGCGGTTCGGAACGTCAGCGATTTCGCCCTCGCGGGGGGACATGTGATTGTGACCTTTCTCTCCGGAGTAGTCGATGAGCATGACCACGTGCGGCTGGGCGGGTATCCGGGAGCATTCCGGGATCTTCTCGGCATTCGGCTCGAGGAGTTCTTTCCGCTGGGCGAGCACGAATCCGTTGAACTCAGCCAGTTCGGTTCGGGGACCGTCTTCAGCGACCTGGGTCGCGCGGTGAGCGCAGAGGTGCTTGCGGAGTACCTGACCGGAGCAACCGCAGGATCCCCCGCGGTCACCCGTAATGTCGTGGGTGCGGGAACGGCCTATTACGTCGGCACCTCGTTGGCACCCGAGGGTCATCGGGAATTGCTCACACGCATCCTCGCCGAAGCGGGTGTTCATGCGACCGTACCGCCGATCGACGATGTCGAAATTGTGCGCCGCACGGATGGTACGCGATCCTGGCTGTTCGTCATTAACCATTCAGCGGATGCCGCCCAGATCGCGGTTTCGGGCTGGGACCTGCTGAACAATCGGGAGGTTGTGGCCGCACTCGATGTGCCGGCCGGCGCAGTCGCAGTCGTGCGAGAAGAAGTGAAGGCGAGACCGTGACGGTGCCTCGTGCAGAACTACTGAACTTTCGTGGTGGCGAGAGCGCGATCGTGATCGATCTGAGCGGACCGACCCCCATCGTGCTGCACTGGGGAGCCGATCTTGGTGCGAGCGTCGATCGATCCCAGTTCCCCAGTGACGCGGTACCGCACTCGTCATATGACGCGCCACACGTCGAAGAGTTGGTGCCGCAGGCGTCATCCGGATGGCGCGGTCGCCCGGCCCTCGAAGGGCATCGCGCGGGAGGCCTCTCGTTCTCGCCGGCACTGATGACCTCAGCCGTCTCGGCACTGGAACCGAATGGGTGCGCGATCACTCTCGAAGACAGCATCCAGCGACTTCAGTTGACGGTCGAGTTGACGATGTCTGAACACGGGATGCTTCGGATGCGAAGCAACCTGCGCAACACCGGCTCCTCCGCCTACTTTCTTCAGGGCTTGAGTACGACTCTTCCGGTCGGTACCGCCGCGGCGGAAGTACTCGACCTCAGCGGGCGGTGGTGCCGTGAACAGCATCCGCAACGGCAGTCGCTTCGACAGGGAACCTGGATGCGCGAATACCGTCACGGTCGCACCGGACACGACTCGTCGGTGCTCACCGCCGTCGGGGCTGCCGGGTTCGGCAATCGCAGCCGTGCAGTCTGGGCAACACATTTCGGATTTAGCGGAAATCATGCCACGTTCGTCGAGCGAGCGGCCATCGGTTCTACGCGAATTGGCAATACCGAGTTGCTCGCACCGGGTGAAATCGAGCTCGCGCCGGGAGCAGACTATGCGACCCCGTGGACGTACGCTGCCTACTCACCGGCTGGCCTGGATGGCATCACCCGCACCTTCCACAGCTACCTGCGCTCCCGCGCGACCCATCCGGCTTCTCCTCGTCCGGTTGTTCTCAACACATGGGAAGCGGTGTACTTCAACCACGACCTCGACAACCTTCTCGACCTTGCCGACAGCGCCAGCAAGGTTGGGGTCGAACGGTTCGTACTCGACGACGGGTGGTTCCGGCACCGCCGCAACGACAGTGCGGGCCTCGGTGACTGGTACGTCGATGACGATGTCTGGCCCGAGGGCCTGACCGGACTGATTAACGGGGTGCGTTCCCGTGGCATGGAGTTCGGGCTCTGGGTCGAGCCCGAGATGGTCAACGAGGACTCAGATGTCATCCGCGCCCATCCCGAGTGGATCAGCGGGCCAGGGTCCGGTCGCACTCCACCCGAGTGGCGCAACCAGCAGGTCATCGATCTCACCAATCCGGATGCCTGGGCTTACGTGTACGAGCGCATTGATGCACTTCTCAGCGAGAACGCGATCTCCTACCTCAAGTGGGACCAGAACCGCGACCTCACCGAGATGGGCCACGATGGAGCACCATCGACCCATGCCCAGACTCTCGCCGCGTATCGGCTGTTCGACGAGCTTCGAGCCGCGCACCCGGGAGTTGAGATTGAAAGCTGCTCGTCCGGTGGGGCGAGGGTGGACCTCGGAATCCTCGAGCGCACCGACCGCGTGTGGGCATCTGACTGCAACGACGCGCTCGAGCGCCAGACCATCCAGCGCTGGACGGGCGCTGTGCTGCCACCGGAGTTAGTGGGCAGTCATGTCGGACCTACCCGAGCACACACGACCCACCGCAGTCATTCGCTGTCTTTCCGAGCGATCACCGCAATGTTTGGCCACTTTGGAATCGAATGGGATGTTCGCACGGCTGACCCGGCAGACATCGCAGAATTGACCCACGCAGCAGACCTGTACAAGACGCATCGATCCCTTATCCATTCCGGTGTCGCAGTGCACGCAGATCTCACCGATCCGGCCTACTCGCTCTACGGCAGCGTTGCCCAGGATGGTTCCGAGGCATTGTTCGCGTTCGTGAGCGTTGCGACATCCACTCTCGAAACGCCCGGCCGCATCGGGTTTCCGGGTCTGAACCCCAGCGCAAACTATGAAGTCACTGTCGTTTTCCCCAACGGACGCGCGGACTTCATGGAGCGGACGGCAGTGGGTTGGATCGCGTCGGGCGTTACCGCGACAGGGGTCGTTCTCGCCGAAGTTGGTTTGCCGATGCCGATCCTTGCTCCGGAGCACGCGATACTCATTCGTGTCGTGCGGAAGGGTGCCTGATGGCGTCGAACCGCTGCATGATCGTGTGGAAAGGAGAGCGTCATGTTCGGACTCTCGTTTGACAAGCTACTCATTATTGGCGTCATAGCCGTGCTCATTCTCGGGCCGGAGAGACTTCCCCACTACGCGGCTCAGCTGGCTCGGCTTGTTCGCGCGTTACGCGTGATGGCGAATGGGGCGAAAGAGCGTTTGCGGGACGAAATGGGACCGGACTTCGACGAGATCGAGTGGAAGAAGCTCGATCCACGCCAATACGACCCTCGCAAAATCATTCGAGACGCGCTTGGTGATGACCTGTTCGGCGATGACGCCGGGTCGAGTTCGGTCAAGCCGGTGAGTGCGGATGCCGCAATGCATCCCGAACGAGCGCCTTCGGGCAATGACTTCTACCCCGTCGATCCGCCGCCCAGATAGCAGAATTTCTGCTTTTTCCGTAAGCCTCGAGAGCAACACAAAACTAGAAGGAGTTCGACACCATGTTCGCTAACCTCAACGGATGGCACCTCGTCATCATTCTCGCCGTCGTGTTGTTGATGTTTGGCGCACCCAAGCTGCCGGCACTTGCTCGCAGCCTCGGACAGTCGGCCCGGATCTTCAAGTCAGAAGTCAAGACGATGAAGGATGAGGCTGACGCTTCGGTCACCTCGCAGGACGGGATCGACTCATCGGCGGCAGAACCCGCAGCGGTGGATCGCGCTACACCTGGGCGGTCGTAGCGGCCAGCCTTTTCCGTGCCTACGCGCGCCCGGAGGCGGCGCGCGAGCGGCAAAGAACGAACACAGCATGAACACCCAGATGTAGACCCGGTTAACCCTTACGCCTGCTCGTCGAGCCGCCTCGGCATTTCCACCAACCGCGTAGACCGAGCGCCCCCACGTGGTGCGGGTGAGGTTGAGGTACCAGGTGGCCATGAGGAGAACCACTAGCAGGGTGCCCGCGCGTATGAGAGCCAGGCTGGTAAGAACCACTGCTGTCCGAACTGCACGATCCACGAGTCGAACGGGATGTTTATCGAACCCGTCGCATCGAGGACGTGACCCGAAAGCAAAAAAGCTAGGCATTGCCCTCACCCTTCGGACAGCAATAAGAATCGGCTATCCCACGGCTTGCTCGAAAGCACCTCCTTGAGCGAGGACGACAGCCGGTCCGCGCTCAAATTCACCCACCCAAAACAGGGAAAGACCTATAAAAACAGCCACGCAACACTCCATACGAGATGAGAACCAGCGGCTCTCACGCCCCAATGAACAGAACAGGGACGGCTGCGCACGTGCACCCCGAGTACCCGTCCGTCGGGCCCATCTCTTTCGGAGCGGCGAGGTGTCCCAGTTGCGAACACCTGTAAACGTTCTGCGGCGGGCGGCATTTGCTTCCCATAATTCGAGTTGAGGTGATCCAGTGCGCCATAACCCAGCGTCTCGAATCCCATGGGATCCGAACGGACCGATCACAGAACGCCGCCATTTAGCGTCGAAGACCACAGATGGAGCTGACTTCATCGCCGACTTGCTGACTGCGCTCGATCGAATCTGATCGCACCGCTTCGTCCGAAGAAAGCTCTTATCGAACTCATAGCCTCGTGAGGGCTGGCATTAAGCAGCCGATTCAATAGTGGGGGCATGAGAAGCTCTGAAGCAATACGACTCGACGTCGTGGTCCCCGTATACAACGAGGGTGAATCGCTCGAATCGGCGATCCGCGTGCTGCATGAAAGCCTCGGTGACCTGGTCGACGAGCGCTGGCGCATCACCATTGCCGATAACGCGTCCACCGATGACACGGCCGAGGTCGCCGCCCGGCTGGCCGCGAGCCTGCCCGGGGTGCACGTGCTGCATCTTGACGAGAAGGGCCGCGGTCGCGCCCTCAAGCGGGCCTGGCTCGAGTCGGAGGCCGAAGTCGTGGCCTACGTGGACGTCGATCTGTCCACCGACCTCCGTGCCCTGCCGCCGCTGGTGGCTCCTTTGCTCTCCGGGCACTCCGACATTGCGATCGGCACACGGCTCAGTGCCTCGTCCCGGGTCGTGCGCGGCACCACCCGGGACTTCATCTCGCGCGGCTACAACCTGATCTTGCGGCGCTGGATGGGTGTGACCTTCTCTGACGCCCAGTGCGGCTTCAAGGCGATGCGACGGGATGTCGCGCAGCGGGTGCTCCCGCTCGTGGAAGACACCGGCTGGTTCTTCGATACCGAGCTGCTGATCATCGCCGAGCGGTCGGGGCTGCGCATCCACGAGGTCCCGGTGGACTGGATCGACGATGAAAACTCCAGCGTCGACATCGTGGCGACCGCGATCGAAGACCTGCGCGGGGTTGCCCGGGTCGGTCGCTCGATCGTTACCGGCCGCATCCCGGTTGAGCAGATTTACGCGGAGTTCGGTCGGCAGCCATTTCAGCAGCGCCGCCGCCCCAGCTTCTTCGGCCAGGTCGTGCGCTTCGCGATGGTTGGCGGCCTGTCCACGCTGGCATATGCCTTGCTTTACCTCCTGCTGCAGCAGTTTATGCACGAGCAGGTTGCGAACTTCATCGCCCTGCTTGCGACGGCGATCGCGAACACCGGGGCTAATCGACGTTTCACATTTGGCGTCAGAGGCCCGCGCGGTGCGGTGCGGCATCAGTTCCAGGGCCTTGCGGTCTTCGCTTTGGCCTGGGCTATCACGAGCGGCTCGCTGGCGGGGCTGCATGCGTTGCAGCTGAACCCGAGCCCGCAACTCCAACTGACCGTGCTCACCGTCGCCAACCTCTGCGCAACGGTGCTGCGGTTCGTGCTGCTCAGGCTATGGGTGTTCCGCGCTCACCGCACGGCTCCCGTAGTGGAACCGGCGACCCGACCGCTGACTTCGCGCGATCGGGTGGTCGGCGCATGAGCGCCACGACTTTTGACGCTCGCCCCCTCGCACGGCTCGGCGGCGCACTGCACAGTTTCGTGCGCGGACGCCAGGATGACGCGCCGTGGGAGCGACCGGCCCTAGTAGGCCTGCTCGCGCTCACCGCCGTGCTCTATCTGGTTAACCTCACGGCCAGCGGCTGGGCCAACTCCTTCTATTCGGCGGCGGCGCAGGCCGGTTCTGTCGACTGGACGGCGTTCTTCTACGGGTCTTCCGATGCCGCGAACTCTATTACCGTCGACAAGCCGCCAGCCAGTCTGTGGCTTATGGCTCTCTCGGTGCGCCTGTTCGGGTTGAGTTCGTTCAGCATCCTGCTGCCGCAGGCGCTCATGGGGATCGCGACGGTGGGCACGCTCTACGCCATGGTGCGCCGGCGTTTCCCCGCCGGAACTGCGCTGCTTGCCGGCGCGACCCTCGCCATCACCCCAGTCGCCGCACTAATGTTCCGCTTCAACAACCCCGACGCGCTGCTCGTGCTGCTCACCACGCTCGCACTGTATTTCACGCTGCGCGGGGTTGAGACCGGCAAGCTCAAGTGGGTGCTCTGGGCCGGGGTTATGGTGGGTTTCGCGTTTCTCACCAAGCAGCTGCAGGGCTTTCTGGTGTTGCCGGTGCTGGGCCTGGTCTACCTGTGGGCCGCACCGCTGGCCCTGCGCACCAGGCTTTGGCACGCACTCGCCGCTCTCGGTGCCGTTGTCGTTTCGGCGGGTTGGTGGGTCGCTGTCGTGCAATTGGTGCCAGCTTCCCTGCGCCCCTATATCGGTGGTTCGCAGACCAATAGCTTTCTTGAGCTCACCTTTGGCTACAACGGTTTCGGCCGGCTGACGGGCCAAGAGACGGGCAGCGTCACGGGCGGCGGTCAGCAGACGGGCGGCGCCACGGGGGGCGGTCAGCAGATGTGGGGCGAAACCGGACTGCTGCGCTTGTTCAGTGGCGATGTTGGCGGCCAGATTAGTTGGCTGCTGCCCGCTGCGATCCTCTCGATGGTGGTCGCGTTGATACTGATGCGTCGGCGACCGCGCACCTCGGCGGCCCGAGCACTGCTGCTGCTGCTCGGTGGCACCCTCCTGGTCACAGCCCTCGCTTTCAGCTTCATGGCGGGCATCTTTCACGCCTATTACACCGTGGCCCTGGCCCCGGCACTAGCTGGCACCGTCGCAATCGGAGTCGGGATGATCTGGTCGCGTCGTTCGCGGCTGTGGTCCCGGGTCACTATGGCCGCCCTGGTCATCGCGACGGTGCTGCTGGCCTGGACTCTGCTCGACCGTGCCGCGGGTTGGCTGCCCTGGCTGAAGTTCGTGATCCTTGCCCTCGGCGTCGTGGCTGCGGTGCTCTTGCTCCTGACACGGGGCGGCCGTCGGATGCAGATTGCCGCGGCAGCCATCGCGCTCGCGGCCACGCTCCTTGGCCCGTTCGCCTACACGCTGCAGACGATCTCAACCGGGCACACCGGCTCGATAGTGTCGGCAGGCCCGGCGGTGAGCGGCTCCGGCGCCGCCGGTGGTGGTGGTCGCCCCACCGGCGGCCCAGGGGCACTCGGCGCACCGAGCAGCCAAGGCGGTTCTCAGTCGTTCACTGGCGGCCCGGGTCCGGGGTCTGGACCGGGTCCGGGCGGCGCGTCGACTTATGTCGGCGGCACGAACCCTGCGGGTCCGGCTGCCGCGGGGGGGCTGCTGAACGTGGCCTCGGTGTCGCCCACACTTGCGAAGCTGCTCGTCGACAATGCCACGTCTTACCGCTGGATTGCGGCCACCGTCGGCTCGGAAGAGGCTGCCGGCTACCAGCTCGCCACCGGATACTCGGTGATGCCGGTTGGTGGCTTCAACGGGAGCGATCCGTCGCCGACGCTGGCCCAGTTTCAGGCGCTCGTCACGCAACACCAGATCCACTGGTTCATCGGCGGCAGTGGCGGCAAGCCCAATGGCGGATCTAGTGATTCGACCGCGATCGCCGCCTGGGTGGCAGCAACGTTCACGGCCACTACCGAGGGCAACTCGACGATTTATGACCTGACGAAGTAGCGGCCGGCGTGCAGCAGGCGGTAAGGGGCCTCGTGCTTCTGCTCGCGGTTGCCTTCGACGTGTTCAACAAGCGCCGTGCGGGCGGCCGCTGAGGCCTCCGGAAACCGTCATTCCCGGCCTCGTTGAACAGCGGTTGCTCGGGTTAGCTGTGCTGAGTCAGGCCCGACCCGATGCCGCGCGTGACCGCCGCGAGAGTGAATCGACGATTACCGCGAGCAGCAGCACGAGCCCCGTGATCATGTAGCGCACCGACGAGTCGAGGTTCAGGAGCGTCAGTCCCGAGGCGATCGACATGATCACCAGAATGCCGAGTACCGCCGAGAACGCCGAGCCGCGACCGCCGAACAGGCTCGTCCCCCCGATCACCGCGGCGGCGATCGCTGTCAGGTTCGTGTCGCCACCGCCGCTGCCCTGGTTGGCGGCCGCGAGGCGCGCTGCGGCGAAGAGCCCGCCGAGTGCCGCGAACGTGGAGCACAGCACGAAAACCGAGATGTAGACGCGATCAACCCGGATGCCGGCACGTCTGGCCGCCTCGACGTTGCCTCCCACCGCGAACACCGACCTGCCCCACGCGGTGCGGGTCAGAAACAGGTGCATCGTGACTACCAGAAGCAGGAAGACCGTGAACATCGCCCCCACTCCGCGGGCGAGGTTTAGATACCACGTAGCCAGCCCGAGCAGGGCGAGTATTTGGATGCTCCGCGCCACGATCAACGCGATCGGGGTGGCGCTGAGGCCCGCCTCTGCGCGTCGTCGCGCCCGGTTGAACTCGCTAGCGAAGTAGCTCAGTGCGGCGATGGCGACGAGGGTGTACGACGCCCACGGAGGCAGGAACCATTGCTGCCCGAACTGCACGAGCAACGAGTCGAACGGGATGTTGATCGACCCGGTCTTGCCCAGTACAAATAGTTGCAGGCCGAGGAAGCCGAGCAGTCCCGCGAGGGTGATCACGAAGCTCGGCACTCCGAAACGCGTTCGGAGCACACCGAAGAGCAGGCCGACAAGGGCTCCGGTGACGAGTGCGGCGGCGATGACCAGCGGCAGCGGAATCCCGAGCTGCACATAGCCCACCGCGAGGACTGCCGAGGCCAGGCCGCTGACGGCGCCGACCGAGAGGTCGATCTCCCCCAGGAGAAGCACCAGCACGATACCGATCGCGATCGTGCCGACGGCGGCGCACTGCATCGTCAGATTCACGAGGTTGGTGCTTGAGAGGAAGGTCGGGTTGAGCACCTGGAAGATCGCGCAAATGATGATGAGACCGATGATGACCGGTAGCGAGCCGAGGTCGCCGCCGCGGATCCGTGACACCATCCCACTGAGCGCTCGGCGTGGCAACGCCGGGGTAAGCCGGTCGTCCTGCTGTTCCAAGGAGGTCACGGGCGGGCATCCCGGCGCAGGGGTACGACTTCGGCATCACGCGCGGCGCGGCGCGTGACGGAATTATCGGCGGCCCCGGTGATCGCGGCGATGATCATCTCGCTCGTGACATCCGCAACCCGGAACTCGCCGTTGTTGCGTCCGAGCCGCAGTACGACGATGCGGTCTGCGACGGCCTGCACGTCAGCGATGTTGTGACTGATCAGGATGACTCCGAGACCCCGCTCGCGCAGTCGCTCGATAAGGTTGAGCACCTCGGCGGTCTGCGCAACACCCAGTGCCGCCGTAGGCTCGTCGAGAATGACGACGCTGGGCTCTCCGATCAACGATCTCGCGATCGCGACGGTCTGCCTCTGGCCACCCGAAAGAGCCGCCACCGGGATCCGCACCGACGGGATGCGAGCGCTCAGTTCGCGCAGCAGGCTCCACGACCGCTGCTCCATTTCGACCTCGTCCAGAGCGCCACCCTTGCGAAGCTCACGACCCAGGAAGAGGTTCGAGACTACGTCGAGATTGTCGCAGAGGGAGAGGTCCTGGTAAACGGTGGCGATTCCGAGGTCGCGCGCGTCGGTCGGGCTGGAAATGCCAGCAGCTGCACCACCGAAGGTGATGGTGCCCTCATCCTGCGGGAAAACTCCGGAAAGTATTTTCACGAGAGTTGACTTGCCTGCGCCGTTGTCGCCCACAATCGCCACGACCTCGCCGGCGTAGACGTCGAGATCGACGCCTGTGAGCGCTCGCACGGCACCGAAGCGCTTGGAGATTCCGTGCAGCGAAAGCAGGCGCTCCGCTGTGTGGGGCTTCGCCGGAGTCAGGTAGGTCATGGAACTGTGAGCGCTCTTCTCTTCAGGCACAACTACTTGATGCCGGCGTCTGTGCAGGCTTTGGCATATTCTGCGGTGCAGATTTGGGCAACCGTGAAGATACCGTCTGCAACAACGGTGGACATGATTTTGTCTCGGGTAACGACCTGTGCGGCCAGCAGGGTTGTCGGGGTGCCATTGATCTCAGTCGCTCCCGCAAAACTCTGGCCGGTGATGAGCTTGACAGCGACTTCGGCGGCAAGTCCGGCCTGCTTGTGGATGTCTTTGTAGATTGTGAGGTACTGGTCGCCGGAGACGATGCGCTGGATTCCAGCTAACTCGGCATCCTGACCTGTGACGATCGGGAATGGCATCACATTTGCGGCCTTGAGCGCCGCGATCGCGCCACCAGCGGTTCCGTCGTTGGCGGCGTAGACGGCTGTGATCTGCCCCGAATACTGCGTGATCTGCCCCGCAACCCAGTCCTGCGCCTTATCGGGACTCCAGTCCGGGGTATCGAACGCAGCGAGGACGGGGAAACCGCTCGGCCCGATACTGCTCAGCGCGCCACTCTTGAAGAGCGCGGCGTTACCGTCGGTAGGCGCTCCGTTCACCATCAGGATGCCACCCGCTGCACCCGCCGAATGAAGTTTGTCCACGAGCGCCTGGCCCTGGAGCACGCCAATCTCGTGGTTGTCGAACGACACGTAAAAGGCGAGCTTGCCCCCGGCGACGAGACGGTCATATGAGATAACCGGTACGCCCTGTGCATTGGCGGCGGAGACGATACTGACAGCGGCCGCTGAGTCGACGGGATCCAGCACGAGCACTTTGACTCCGGAGGCGAGTGCGGCCTCCGCCTGAGACTGCTGCTTCGCGGCATCCTGGTCAGCGTTCGAGTACATTACGTCGTAATTGCCGAGCTCTTTGACGCGAGCCTCGAAGAACGGCCGGTCGAACGCTTCGTAGCGCGAGGTCTTCGATTCGGGAAGCAGGAGGCCGATTTTGATGGTCCCCGGGTCTTCGGTGGAGCATCCGGCGAGTCCGATCGAGGCCGCAGAGGCCGCGATCAGCATCGCAGCGAGGGTGCGAAACCTAAAGCGGATCATTTCAGGAACCTCACTTCTGCTTCAAGCCCGACGTTCTGTATCGCGAGCGCGAGGCAACCGAGCACCTCTGCGCGGTCGCCGAGGTCACCCTGCACAATCTCGGGTACGCCGAACTCACCGGCCAATGCCGACCGCTCCAGCGCGTGACGCATCGGCGCGAGAAGGATCTCGCCGGCCTGCGCGAGTTCACCGCCGATCACGAGGAGCTCGGGGTCGAAGAGGTTACACAGGCTGGCCGCCGCGATGCCGATGTGACGACCCGCGTCGGCGATAACCCGGCGTGCGCTCGCGTCCCCGGTATCGGCGCGCACGAGCAGGTCGCGGATGCGCTGCATCCCGGGGTCATCCCGGAACAATTCGAGCAGCGCCGGTCCGCCCGCAAGAGTATCGAGACACCCGCGGCTGCCACACCGGCAGATGGGGCCGTTCTCGTCGATTGTCACGTGGCCGATCTGGCCTGCTTTACCCGTGACCCCGTGATAGACGGAACCGTTAATCACAAGTCCCGCGCTGATTCCATGCCCTACCCGGATGTACGCCGCCCCGCGAGTGCCGCGTGCGGCGCCAAAGCGTGCTTCGGCCATGCCGCCGAGAGTGGCTTCGTTGTCGACGAAAACCGGCACCCCGATGCGATTGCCCATAACTCGCGCAACATCCACACCCTCCCAGCCGCGAAGAAGGCCTGGCGTGGCGATCATTCCGGTGCGCACGTCGACGGGAGCGGGTAGCGCGATCCCGACTGCCAGCAGGTCGTCGAAGCCGGCATCGACGGATTCGAGCATGTCGCTCATGAGCAGGGTTGCTCGGTCAAGCTCGCGGTCATGCCGGTGATCAAGAGCGAGCGGCACGTGATTCTCGGCAACGACGGTCCGGCCGACATCGGAGATCGCGACCCGCAAGTGGCGGCTGGAGAAGTGCAGTCCCGCAACGAGACCGAGCTTGCGCGCCAGCGTGACTTCGGTAGCACGCCTGCCGCTGCGCGACGTGACCGACGTGTTGAGCACACCGGAAGCGGCGAGTTCTTTGACGATATTCGACACCGTCGCGGGTGAGAGTCCGGTGGACCCGGCAAGTTCAACTTGGGTCAGGTGGCCATGGTGCTTGAGCGATTCGACGATTCGAGCGCGATTGGCTTCGCGCAATGAAGTCTGCGAACCCGGTGTTGGGTTACGGCTCTGCACAACGAAACGATACACGCCGCTCCCGCAGGGGAGAATTGACCCATGACCAACACACAGAAACCCGCCATGCGGGTTGCGATGATCGGCCACGGTTTCATGGGAGCCGCTCATTCGCAGGGCTGGCGCGTGGCACCTCGATTCTTCGACCTCCCGGTCGAGCCCGAGCTCAGCGTTGTGGTGGGGCGCAATGTCGCAACTGTGGAGGCAGCAGCATCCAGATGGGGCTGGACTGAATTCTCCACCGATTGGCGTGAGGTGATAGCGCGCGACGACATCGACATAATCGACATCGTGACCCCCGGCGACACTCACGCCGAGATCGCAATCGCGGCACTTCAGGCGGGCAAGCACGTACTGTGCGAGAAGCCGCTGGCGAACAGTGTCTCCGAGGCGATCGATATGGCGGACGCTGCTGCGCTCGCGGTCGAGCACGGCGTGTTCGCGATGACGGGCTTCAGCTATCGGCGCGTGCCAGCGGTGACATTTGCCCGTGACCTTGTTGCTGCGGGAAAGCTCGGCGAGATCTACCAGGTGCGCGCGAGCTACCTGCAGGACTGGCTCAGTGACCCCGAGGCACCGATGGTGTGGAGACTCAACAGGGAGCTTGCGGGGTCGGGAGCACTTGGGGACATCGCGGCACACATCATCGACATGTCGCAGTTCGTCACTGGCCTAACCCTGGGCAGCGTGTCGGGCACGATAGAAACGCTCATCCCGCAGCGGCCGATTGCGGGCAGCGCTGAGCTGGGAGAGGTCACCGTGGATGACGCCGCCCTCTTCACGGGTCGATACCAGAGCGCGCCCGGCACCCGCGGTGTCCTCGGGATCTTCGAGGCAACGCGCTG
>JAYSPT010000146.1:0-6024 GCA_043721995.1 Salinibacterium sp.
GTCCCTCGTCAACTTGCGGTACGTGGAGCGGTGCGGCTTTGCGGCATCCGGGCCGAGACGTTCAATCTTGTTCTGCTCGTATGCCTCGAAGTTGCCCTCAAACCAGTACCAGTTCGCCGGGTCGTCCTCCGTACCCTCATAGGAGAGGATGTGCGTGGCGATGCGGTCGAGGAACCACCGGTCGTGAGTGATCACCACAGCGCAGCCGGGGAACTCGAGTAGCGCGTTCTCGAGGCTGCCGAGCGTCTCGACGTCGAGATCGTTGGTCGGCTCGTCGAGCAGCAACAGGTTGCCGCCCTGCTTGAGGGTGAGTGCGAGGTTCAGCCGGTTGCGCTCCCCGCCGGAGAGCACCCCCGCCTTCTTCTGCTGGTCGGGGCCCTTGAATCCGAACTGGCTCACGTACCCGCGGGACGGAATTTCGGTCCTTCCGACCTGGATGTAGTCCTGGCCGTCTGAAACGACCTCCCACAGGCTCTTGTTCGGGTCGATGCCGCCGCGCTCCTGATCGACGTAGGAGATGTCGACCGTCTCGCCGATCTTAAGCTCGCCGGAATCGAGGGGCTCAAAACCGACAATTGTCTTGAACAGGGTTGTCTTGCCGACTCCGTTCGGACCGATCACACCGACGATGCCATTTCGCGGCAGCGTAAAAGTGAGTCCGTCGATCAGCACCCGCCCCTCGAATCCTTTCTTCAGGTTCTTTGCGTCGATGACCTGCGAGCCGAGACGCGGGCCGACTGGGATGACCAGCTCCTCGAAATCGAGTTTCCGGGTTTTCTCAGCCTCGTTGGCCATCTCCTCGTACCGCGCGAGGCGCGCTTTCGACTTGACCTGGCGGCCCTTAGCGTTGCTGCGCACCCACTCCAGTTCCGACGCAAGACGCTTGGCGAGCTTCGCATCCTTCTTGCCCTGCACCTCGAGGCGCTCACCCTTCTTTTGCAAGTACGTGGAGTAGTTGCCCTCATACGGATAAAGGTGACCGCGGTCGACCTCCGCGATCCATTCGGCCACATGATCGAGGAAGTACCGATCGTGGGTGACGGCGAGAACGGCACCGTGGTACTTGGCGAGGTGCTGTTCGAGCCACAGCACGCTCTCGGCATCGAGGTGGTTAGTCGGCTCGTCAAGAAGCAGCAGGTCGGGTTTCTGCAGCAACAGCTTGGTCAGGGCGACGCGGCGCTTCTCGCCACCCGAGAGGTTTGCGATCTGAGCTTCTCCCGGAGGCGTGCGCAGTGCATCCATCGCCTGTTCGAGCTGCGAGTCAAGATCCCACGCGTCTGCTGCGTCGATCTCTTCCTGAAGGCTACCCATCTCCGCCAGGAGCGCGTCGAAGTCCGCGTCGGGCTCCGCCATCGCGAGACCGATGGCCGCGTGCCGGTCGACCTTGTCCTTGATCTCGCGAACACCCTCTTGCACGTTTTCGAGAACGGTCTTGGTCTCATCGAGTTCCGGCTCCTGCATGAGGATGCCCACACTGTAGCCCGGCGTGAGGCGAGCCTCGCCGTTGCTGGGCGTGTCGAGCCCCGCCATAATCTTGAGAATCGTGGACTTGCCCGCCCCATTGGGGCCGACCACCCCGATCTTTGCCCCCGGGAAAAAGGACATCGTGACATCGTCGAGAATCACCTTGTCGCCGACCGCTTTGCGGGCGCGCACCATCGAATAAATGAACTCGGCCATACCGCTATTCTGGCCTACCAGTCGATCGGCAGCGTCTCACCCACCAGACACTTGCCGGTACCACTGAGCACCGGCACCAGAATTCCCTTGTAGCCCACAGGCGAAAGCTGCCCCACGAGGCACTGGTTCTTGAACTTCACCGACACGAAGATCGAGTCGGCCGGGATACCAAGGGTGGTGGTGTCAGTGGTGACTTCCATGTCGGTCTTGATGAACCCTTTTGCTACGAGGTTATTCACGATGGCTTGGCTGTTCCCCATGCCGTACTGCGCGACAAAGGCTCCATTGAGGTAGTCGAAGAGCTGCTGGTTGGCGGCCGCCGTGCCACCGGGGTGCGGTTTAGGCACAGGCGCGGCGGTCGGAGCGCTCGATGCCGACGGCGAAGCCGAAGGCGAAACGCTGATTGTCGGCAACGGCATTGGCCTGCCTGGCGTGCATCCCGCGAGGCTGAGCATCACAACGGCTGCGAGCGCCACCCACAGCACACGTGACTTGCCCATCGATAAATCCTTTCGCGCGAGCCGTGAGGCTCCGTCAGGGAGATTCTAGGGTCGGTTTCCCTGCGCTTTCCCTGCGAACGCTCAAAAGGCAGCCCGGAACCGCGGCTCAAAACGGGAGCGCCGGCTCGATTTCGGGGGCCGGAGACTCCGAGCCCTCGCGATCAAGACTCTCGCGCGGTACGCTCTCCGCCTCCGTGGGCTCCACATCGGAGTCGGGATTCGGGACCGATGCCGCGGTCGAGGTTGAACCGGTGATGACGCGGGAGAAAACGGCTGTGCCCCACGAGAGATCATGTCCGAGCGCATCCGCTTCGATATCGATGTTGAGTCCGCCACGCTCACTGTTCTGCCACTCTCTGATCTTGAGCCGTCCCGTGATCAGCACGCGATCTCCCTTGTTGACCGAGCCCGCAGCGTTTGTGGCAAGTTGGCGGAAGAGAGTGATCGAGTACCAGTTTGTGTCCCCATCGATCCACTTCTGGTTGCTTCGATCGAAGCGTCGCTGTGTCGAGGCGACCCGGAAGGAAGTGATGGGAAGGCCCTCGCTCGTGATCAGGTGCCTCGGGGTTGTGGCCACGAGGCCGGTGATCGTGATGTTGTCGGTCATGTCGGTTGCTCCGTTTCAAATGGGACGGAATCCGGGGTGCGGCGCTCGTGCCGGGAAAGCCGCCCCCGGATCCGTTGGCCAAGTGTTGCGATTCTGGAGCTTCAAAAGCGGAGTGCGCACTCAGTTGTGGAAACGACTGCCACTCGACGCGCCGGGTGGAGCAGAGCGCCCCCCTAGGCTTGGGGGATGCCCTATGACGCCCGTGCGGACCGTTACGCCATCACCGAGTACGTGCGGGTTGGGCGCAGCGGCCTGAAGCTCCCGAAGATCTCACTCGGGCTCTGGAACAACTTCGGGTTCGACCGGCCTTTGACGAATCAGCGGGCGATTCTCCGCAGGGCTTTCGATCTCGGTGTGACGCATATTGACCTTGCCAACAATTACGGTCCTCCCGGTGGGTCCGCCGAAACAAACTTTGGCACGATTTACCACGAAGATCTGCGCCCCTACCGCGACGAATTGATCATCTCGAGCAAAGCGGGCTACGACATGTGGCCGGGCCCGTACGGCGAGTTCGGTTCGCGCAAATACCTGCTCTCGTCATTGGATGCGAGCCTCAAGCGCACCGGCCTCGACTACTTTGACATCTTCTACTCACATCGGCCCGACCCGAATACTCCAATCGAAGAGACCATGGGAGCGTTGGCGAGCGCTGTGCATTCTGGCAAAGCCCTCTATGCCGGTATCTCTAATTACGACCCCGAGCAGACGCGGGCCGCCTATGCAGCCCTCGCCGAGCACAAGATACCGATCCTCATTCACCAGCCTCGTTACAACATGTTTGATCGGCACATTGAGCAGGGCCTCTTTCCCGTGCTGGACGAGCTGGGAATGGGCAGTATCGTGTTCTCCCCCCTTGCCCAGGGCTTGCTCACCGACCGCTATCTCAACGGAATTCCCAGCGACTCCCGCGTTGCAGAAGGTCGATGGATTACGGAAAAAGACGTCACGACCGACTATCTCCAGAAGGTGCGCGCGCTCAATGAGATCGCACGAGGGCGCGGGCAGTCCCTTGCGCAACTCGCGCTGACCTGGGTGCTCCGCGTGCCCGAGGTGACCTCCGCGCTGATAGGCGCGTCGAGCGTCGCGCAGCTCGAGAACAACATCGCGACTCTCGACTTCCCGGCGCTGACTGCAGACGAGATTGCGGCAATCGAACCATTCGCCGTGCACGGCACCGGTTCGCACTCCTGATCCGGTGGGATATGTCTTCGCCCTGCTGGCAGCGCTGCTGTTCGGCGCCAACGGCAGCGTCACGAAGGTGGTGCTCGACAGCGGGCTGAGCCCGGCGCAGGTGACGCAGTTCCGCACGGTGGGAACGTGCATCATCGCAGGCATTGTGCTTCTGCTGATTGACCGCTCGGCGTTCCGTATCCCATTGAGGCAGGTCGGCACAATGGCGATCCTCGGCGTGGTTGGTGTCGCGCTGCTGCAGGTCACCTACGCCTACGCGATCCAACTAATGCCGGTGGGAATCGCGCTGCTGCTCGAATATCTGGCCGTGCTCATCGTGGCGCTCGTCGCGTTCTTCTTCTTCAAGGAACGGGTCAAGGCGAGATTGTGGGTGGCGATCGGATGCGTCGTCGTCGGCCTCACAATCGTCGCCCAAATCTGGGCCAGCAATCTCAATCCGTTCGGGGTGCTGATGGCGCTTGCTGCGGCAGCCACCCTGTCGGTTTACTTCATCGTCGGCGAGAGGCAGGTGACCGCAACATCCCCGCTCGCCGTCGCATTCTGGACGAGCGGTTTCGCGGCCCTGTTCTGGGCGTTCTTCAGTGGCTGGTGGAACATCGACCCTGCGATCTTCAGCAAGCAGGTATCGCTTACTGGCAATCTTTCGGGCGTCATTGCACCGCTCTGGGTGGTCATGACATGGATGATCGTGATGGGTTCATTCCTGCCTTTCCTTCTCTCGTTTTCGGCACTCGGACGGCTGAAAGCCACCGCCGCCGGAATCATCGCGTCGTCCGAGGTGATCTTCGCGTTCGTGGTTGCGTGGCTGTGGCTGGGTGAAGCCCTCACGCCGTTCCAGCTCGTCGGGGCAGCGATCGTGCTGGTGGGCATCATTCTCGCCCAAACATCACGACCCAATCGGGTGGTGGATGCTGATCTTGCGATGGTGGCCGCGACGCCGGGCATGAACATGACTACCGATGACCACAATGTCAGTGGTCGAACATAGCTTCGAACTATGACAGTTCTCGATTTCGTCGCAACCTCGACCGCACCCCGTGGGGGCGCCCTCACTGTTCAGCTGCATGACGACCTGTGGAGGGTCACGAGGCCCGCTGGCGACGTGCTCGGCTACATCGAACGCCGCAGCACTCCAGCAGGGCAACGTTTCGTAGCCAAGCGGATGATGCAGCGCCAGCGGCGGTTCCTGCCTATCGGCGAGTTCTGGTCGGTGGATGACGCGGTCGACTGCTTCCGCGGATAGCCGGGGCTCAGCCGGCCAGCTTCAAACCTTTACCTCAGGTTGAGACTCGCCGCGCGTCGTTCGCGTGGCGTGACAGTCGTGGGGTTAGTGTGACCGCATGTTACTGGAGTGGTGGAATGGCATTGTCCATTGGTTCAACACGGCTGACGGCCGTTCGATAGTCATCAACGGGCTCATCCCGTTCCTGGCAATCCTCATCTCGGTGTTGATCGCCGCCGCGATCTCACGTGGCTCGATAAAGCGCTTGGTTGCCCAGCAGAACGGCGAGTACAAGGTCGCCGCGGTGGCGAGTCTTATCGCTGCGGGCCGTAAGGCCGCTGTATGGAGCAACCTGTCGGCATCCGAAAAGGAGCATGTGGAGCACCAGACCAGCGAGGCCGAGGTGCGCTTGCGCATGCTGCCGCTCGCCGGGGCAACGCTCGCCGCTGACTGGGCTGCACACCACCTCGCTGCCATGAAGACGAACTCGGCCAACTTCAGCTTTCAGGCTGATCAGGACCTCTCCACCCTTCAGGAGGGCCTCATCGCCTGGCAGTTCAAGCCGCGCAGCGCGAAAAAGCTGTTCGCAGATGATTTGGCAGCGTGGAAGTACGAAGGCATGGATGACCCGGTGAATAGCAAACAGCGCGAATGGGTCTCGCAGCAGGCCGATGCCACCCCGTCGACCTTCAAGGCCGCGCCCGCCGAGCGCTAACGCAAAAAGTCCCCCCGGAGGGATTTGAACCCCCGACCATGCGGGTAGAAACCGCGTGCTCTGTCCTCTGAGCTACGGGGGGATGACCGCGGGCTCAAGGATACCG
>JAYSPT010000147.1:0-11256 GCA_043721995.1 Salinibacterium sp.
CCGGGGTATCTCAACCGGGACGGTGCAGCCTTCAGGTAAACCGTTGTTCAAACCGGCGGATCCCGTGTCCAGGCAAGCGATGGCCTTGTTTCTGGCTCGTTATAGGCACATTGATGTGTCTACCGCTCCGGCAACACAAAGTTTTGCTGATGTGCCCACAAACCTTCCCAACTTTGCTGCCGCGATTGGGTGGATGAAATCCACCGGTATCTCCACCGGCACCGCCCAACCCTCCGGGTTGCCGCTGTACAAGCCGGTGGATCCGGTCTCCCGTCAAGCGATGGCGGCATTCCTCTATCGTCTCGCCCACCTGCCGACGTAAAGCACTGCGGTCGACTGCTTTGGGGGTCCGCCGGTGGAAACGCCATCGAACGCTGCTCACTCTTCATGAGTGAGTGCGGAGAGATGTGCTTGCGTCCAGCAGAGCACTCCATCCGTGACGGGGAGTGTCGACTCTTGCGCGGTGCTCGACGCGGCGCGGATGAAGAGGGCGATCGCGTCATCGTGCTCGCCGAGCGGTAGCGGGCTGCCCGTCAACCGGCGCGCTGTGCGACTCTAGAAATTCGTAGAGCTCGCGATCATCCACGCCAGGGAAGGTACCCGAGGGCAATGGCGACAGGATGTGCGCATGCAGCCGCGCACTCGACCAGGCCTTGCCCGACCACCGCTGGCCCAGAGTCGAGTCCGGGCGGCGGCAGCAGTTCTCGTCGGGACACGTCGAGATCAGGCGATTAGTGGTCTCCCGACCGCGGAACCATTTGGAGTGCGCGAACGGGACGCCGATCGTAATCGAGAACTCCTCCGCCGCCGTCGTGCCGGTCTGGGTCGAATCGAAGAACGTGCCTTCTGGCGTGTCGGTGTATTGGTAAAACTCGGTCGTGCGGTTAGTGCGTGTAAAGGCGGTACGCGCAGCCCAGTGTCGGCAGACCAGACGTCCCTCGGTGCTGCCGGTGACGTCCACGGGCAGTCGAAGGCCGTCGTTCTCGTAGGCCTTCGAGACCGCGCCATCATCACCGACTCGAAGGAAATGCACCTGCAGATCGAGGTGTGCGGTCGCGAGGTTGGTGAAGCGCAGAGCGGCTGCTTCGTGGGTGACGCCGAAGGCATCCCTGAAGTCTTCAACGGCGATGTTTCGATCAGCTTTGGCCTGGCTCAGGAACTCGACCGACTGGCGACGAGGCATGAGCACGGCGGCCGCAAAGTAATTGATCTCAAGACGCTGCTTGAGGAAGTCGGCGTAGTTCGCCGGAGTCGTGTGGCCCAGTACCCGATGGGCCATCGCCTGCAGCGCCATGCCGCGCAGGCCGTGCCCGCCAGGGATCGAGGCGGGTGGCAGGTAGATGCGACCGTTCTCGAGATCCGTGACCGAGCGGGCAGAATGCGGTAGGTCGTTGACGTGCACGAGCTCGAAGCCAAGGTTCTCGGCCATCCGGCTCACCGAACGGTGCGTGAGCGCCCCGGACAGGTGGCCGACCTCCGCGAGCAGCCTCTCGGCGACATCGTCGATCTCCGGCAGATAGTTGTCGAGCGTGCGCATGTGCTGACGCATTTCCGTGTTGGCCCTTCGAGCCTCCTCGGGCGTAGCAATCGCCTCCCGGGCCCGCCGCGCGAGTTCGCGGTGCAAACCGACGATTGCCTCGAGGGTCTCATCGCTCGTGCCCTTCGCGGGGCGAATACTCGGCAGCCCGAGCGACGCGTACACGCTCGAGTGCTGTGCACGGTCCAACTCGATCTCCAGCGCCGCGCGATGCGACGGCGGCTGGTCATCAAGCAGGTCGTTCAGTTGGATGCCGACTACCGCGGCGATCGACTGCAGCAGCGATAACCGCGGTTCGCGTCGGCCATTCTCCATGAGGGAGAGTTGCGAGCCCGCAATGCCGACACGCTCGCCCAACTGGTCAAGGGTGAAGCCCGCGGCCGTTCGGAAGTGCCGGATTCGCTGGCCGAGAGTGACAAGATCGTTCATCCGTTCAGAATAGCGAAAGAATGAGAGATCTTTCGCTCAAAGTAAAGGGAAATTGGCTCTTCGATACCCGCATGCTTTCAGGAACACCACATTATGAAGTGGAAGGAATCCATGAGCATCGCAACGATGACCCGGCACCAGAGCCCAGCACCCGAGGGTGCGCCGCAGTCCGCGGTGGCCTGGGTCGACGCGCTTGCCGCACTGATGGCGCCCGATGACGTCATCTGGTGCACCGGATCCGCTGCCGAATGGGACGGACTCGCCCGCGGGATGGTTGCATCCGGAACTCTCACTCGCTTGAACCCCGAGCACCGGCCCTACAGCTTCCTCGCGCGCAGCGACCCGAACGACGTCGCCCGCGTCGAGGACCGCACCTTCATCTGCTCGGTGCGCGAGAGCGACGCCGGCCCGACCAACAACTGGCGCGATCCGACCCAGATGCGCGCGACTCTCGATGACCTCTTCGATGGCTGCATGAGGGGTCGCACGATGTATGTCGTGCCGTTCTCGATGGGCCCGCTCGGATCGCCGCTGTCCAAGCTGGGTATACAGGTAACCGACTCCCCCTATGTGGCGGCGAGCATTGGAATCATGACGCGTATGGGTTCGGAAGCCCTCGCTCTCATCAAGGACGGCTCCGGATGGGTTCGTGCCGTACACAGCGTCGGCGCCCCGCTCACCCCAGGCGAGGTGGATGTGGCGTGGCCGAGTAACCCGGTGAAATACATCAGCCACTTCCCCGAGACCGCCGAGATCTTCTCATTCGGATCGGCCTACGGCGGAAATGCGCTGCTGGCGAAGAAGTCGTTCGCGCTGCGAATCGCTTCGGTGATCGCACGCGACGAGGGATGGCTCGCGGAGCACATGCTCATCATCAAAGTCACGAACCCTCGCGGCCGGGTTTTCCATGTCGCCGCAGCATTTCCCAGCGCGTGCGGCAAGACCAACCTTGCGATGATGGTGCCCACCATCCCGGGCTGGAAGGTCGAAACCATCGGCGATGACATCGCGTGGTTGCGTCGAGGGCCTGACGGTCGGCTTCGCGCGATCAACCCCGAAGCTGGCTTCTTTGGTGTCGCGCCCGGTACCGGGTACGCCACCAACCCCAACGCGATGGAGACCATCTGGGGAAACACCATATTCACCAACGTGGCGCTACGAGACGACGGCGATGTGTGGTGGGAGGGAATGAGCGACAAGGCCCCCGCCCACCTGCTGGATTGGCAGGGCAAAGACTGGACACCGGCATCCGGGCGTCTCGCCGCCCACCCAAACTCACGTTTCACGGTCGCGGCCCGTCAGTCTCCGAGCATCTCGGACGACTGGGAGGACCCGCGTGGCGTCGTCATTGACGCAATAGTCTTCGGCGGTCGCCGCGCGACCAACGTGCCGCTTGTGGTGGAGGCGCGGGATTGGGAGCATGGCGTCTATCTGGGTGCCACGATCTCATCCGAGCGAACGGCGGCTGCCGAGGGCACCATCGGGGAGTTGTGGCGCGACCCGTTTGCGATGGCACCGTTCTGCGGCTACAACATGGCCGACTACTGGGCGCACTGGCTATCGGTTGGTGCGGAGCTGCGCACATCGGGAACAGTTCCGCGCATCTTTCAGGTCAATTGGTTCCGCAAAGGCGCAGACGGGCATTTCCTGTGGCCCGGCTTCGGCGAAAACTCGAGAGTTCTTGAATGGATGCTCGACCGGGTCGACGGCAGAGTCGCGGCGAAGGAGAGCGCTGTTGGGCTACTCCCGATCGAGGGCGACCTCAACCTGGAGGGGCTGGACATCACGCCCGCCGACCTGGACCAGTTGTTCGCTATCGACACGGCATCGTGGCTGGCCGAGGTCGACTCGACGGCGGAGTTCTTCGAAACTTTCGAGGGTCGCGTTCCGGCCGGCGTGCAGCACCAGTTGGCGATCCTGCGCAGGAACCTGAGCTAGAGGGTGTGGTGGGCGCGGTAGAGGAATGCTGCCATCGCCTGCCGGCTAACGCTGGCGGCCGGGTGGTACGAATACGTTACGCCGTCGTTGTAGCCGGTGGTGATGGCCTGATTCTTCATCCACTCGACATAGAGGTAGAACGGTGAGCCCGGCGCCACGTCGGTAAACGACGGGGTGAGCGGGGGCGTGTAAGCGGGCGAACCCGCCGCACGGTACAGGAATGCGCTCATTGCTTGCCGGCTGACCGCATCCAACGGCTTGTACTGGAAAGTGCCGTCGCCCATGTTGGTGCCCGTGGAAACGCCCTGCGCCTTCATCCACTCGATCTGCTTGTAGAACGTGCTACTCGTCGGGACGTCGGAGAAGGACGGCACGTTGGGAGGAGTGAAGGCGGGTGAGCCGGCCGCTCGGTAGAGGAAGGCCGCCATCGCCTGGCGCGAGACGACATCCGAGGGCTTGTAGAGACGGCCGGAAGCGGTGACTGTACCCGTCGAGATGTTGTTGTCGAACATCCATTGGATGTAAGTGAAGAAGCTCGAGGAGCGGCGCACGTCGCTGAACGAACCCGCAACAAGAAGCACGGCATTCTTGTCGGTTAGGGTCGCCGTGGCGCCCACCGAGAAGGAGGTGGCTGTGGCCTGGGTGTCTTGGTCGCCGAACCAGCGGTCCTCGTAGATCACTCCGCCCGCCGTGCAGTCCGTGAAGTGCAACGTGTAATGGTCGTCTGCCGGAAGTCCGGTGAAGGCATAGTGACCCGCGGAATCCGTAGTCGTGGATGCGACGATGCCGGTCGTCACGGCGTCGACGCAGATTCCCCCCGCGGCAACGTTCGACGGGCTAGACGTGCCGGTGACCGTGCCCGAGATGCTGGCACCGACCACCACGAAGGCTTGGGCGGCGGAGACTTCAGACTGTGACCAGGTGCCCCACCGTCCCTGGACAGTGACGGAATGGCTGCCCGGGGTGATCCCGCTGACGGGTACCGACCACGTGCCGTCCGTTGCGACCATGGACGTGCGCGGCGTGCTGGAGCCGTCGATGAAAACGTTGACGATGTGTCGAACGTTGCCGCCCGCGAGGGTGCCGGTGATGCTGCCCGACGGCAGCACGGAGCCATTGACCGCGGGGGAAACGATCGCGGGGTTGGCCACCGTGACCGCTGGCTCCCAAACCGAACCGTTTGCCGAGAACACAGACGCCTTGCTCGAGTCCGTGGATACCAACGGGAATAGGCCGGAGAAGTAGTTGGGATCACTGCAGGGGACGTCGGTCCTGGCAAAGGAGTCGATGCCGACTGCAGCCCCACCGATAACCCCGGCTCCCCCGCTGTCGCCCGCCTGGAGGCAGGTGGAGGTAATTATGCTGTTGATGTGCTGCTGCTGCCCCACCGGACCGACGGCGGCGTCGTAGTCGGTCGCGAGCACGCCGCCACATGTCCACCCGCTGGTGGCGCCCGACTTGCACAGCGTTGCGCCCACGATTGCGGGGATGCGGTCAAGCACGTCGGTGGTGGTGGTTGGCGTACCGGTACCACCCTGCCACGTGATCACGCGGGGGCGAAGCACCCACGAGCTAGTCGGATCGACCTGCACCAGGCCGACGTCGAACCCGCCCCCGAACTGGAAGGAGCTCGGAACCGTGGCGCCGATGCGAGCGCCGAGGGCGAAGCCTTGGCCCGCGCCTGTCTGGCTCAGCCAGTCGTATTCGTCGCTTGCCGAGCTGGCGCAGTGGCCAGCCGTGGAGAATTCTGGCGCGCCATCACTAATTCGATTCCCGTTGAAGCCGATCGAGCAGCGATGGTTTGCAAAGTAAATGGCCTCTCCACCACTGAGGTCCTGCATGAGTTTCGCGTTCGAGGTGTCGAAGGTTCGCTTTGACGGCGCGCTAAAGTCGGCGACGGCTCTGAGCTTCTCGACGGCAGTTGCATCCTGCTCGGTGGCGACATTCACGATGAGCCTGGTGCCGTTCAGCCGGGAGCCGAGAACGGAGCCGCCCAGCTCCTGGATGACCGCGGCCGCATCGGTGGCGGCGGCGGCCTGGGCGAGATACTGTTCCGGAGTCTGCCCAACGGCGTGCAGGGCATTCACGAGAGGCGCTGGAAGTGTTGCGGCTTCGGCAGAATACGCCGACAGCGGGTAGTCGCCCATAGTCGGCGGCACATCGGGAGCAACGGGCGTGTCCGACGAGCCCTGGCGTGCGGCCATGGTTGCCGTCTCGCCCCCCACGAACGGTGTCGCCGCGAACGCGGGAGAGACCCCCACGCACACCAGTGCAACGACCGCGAACAGCGCTATTCTGACCTGCACGAATCTGTGAATGATACCCCCATGTTTTCGTGCAGTGCTGGAATCACTCAGTATGCCAACAGAGTGGACTTCGCGCTGTCCCCCGAAGGAGTGTGCCACAACGTTTTGCCCCGCTCGCGCGTCTATACGGATGTGAGCATCGCGCTAGCGCCTACCCAGAGAAGAGCGAGCATGGCCCGCGCTACCGACGACCAACGGACCTGGGAGCAGGTCATCACGCGCCTCGTCGCCGATCGTGGTGATGCGCTCATGCGCTACGCATACTTTGTCTCCGGCTCCCAAAACGACGCGTCCGACCTTGTACAGGATGCCCTCGTGAAGACCTTCGGCAGGCTACGCAACGGCTTTACGATCGAGCGGGCAGAGGCGTACGTGCGCCGCGCCATCCTGAACACCTATCTCGACAGCGGGAGGCGCACCAGCCGGTGGCGCCGAATCGCACACCTCACCGCGGCGCAAGAACTCGACGCGCCACGCGATGGCGAGACCGACGCGCGCGTCGACCTGCGCAATGAGCTCATGAAACTCACACCCCGCGAGCGCGCGTGCGTCGTACTGCGTTACTACGAAGACCTCAAAGTCGACGACATCGCCGAGGAGTTGTCGGTCAGTTCCGGTGCCGTAAAGCGGTACCTGAGTGATGGACTCGCCAAACTGAAAATCTCCATGAAGGATGATCATGCCCAGTGAGCAGGATCTTCGCGACTTCTTCGCGAATGCCCCGGTCACGCCCGGCCGCGAGCTCAACGCGATCCGCGTCATCACCCGCACTCGCGCTCGACGCCTGCCTAGACGGATCGCGGCGGGAGCGGTTGGAACACTCGCAGTGGCAGGAATCCTGTTTGTCGGTGTTCAGGTGGTGCTTCCCTCCATGGTCCCCTCGACGGTTGACAGCGCCGCACAGCCCAAGCAGGCGACAGACAGCGCAGGAAGCGATGCCCTTGCGGGCGGCACGAATGAGTCCATCAAGCGTGCGCCGGCCGAAAAAATAAACCTGTGCGAAGGTGCTGTCGCCCAGCCGACGCCCAGCATCTACGGGCTCCAACTGGAGGTCGCGTTCCCCGCGACCGCGTCGGTAACAGCTCAGAACATCAAGGGAACCGTGCGGCTCACGAACACGTCGACCCGCCACGTGAGCGGATACACCGCAGAATCCCCCGCCATGACGCTTTCGCAGAACGGCATCGTCCAATGGCACAGCAACGGCCCGCAGACACTCGTGGCAGTGCAGGTGGACCTGGCGCCCGGCGAGTCGATGCAGTATCCCGCCTCCTTCCTTGCGGCGAGGTGTTCGGTCGCAGACGACGATGCGGCGAACTTCTCGAACAGCCTTCCCGCGGTGATGCCTGGGGCGTACTACCTGTCGGCGGCGATTGACTTCACGCCCGACGCATCCGCCGTGCCGCAAGCGAAGGGCACGCCGACCGCGCCCGGGATTGACCTGGTCAGCAGCCCCGCGTTTGCAATCGCGCTGCGCTAGTTGAGCGCGGCACCGGCCACGAATGAGAAGGACCGCCGTCACGTCATTGTGACGACGATCCTTCAGCGCCCCGACTCTAGTCGACATCTTTCGCGGGAACTTCGACAAAGCGTGAACTTCGTCAAGGCCAGCGTCGGCCAGTGGTGCCTGCCACAGCAGCGGCGGTAGGTTCTACCCAGACGGTACGACGCAAGAATTGACAGAAAGGCGCGCATATATGGCCAAGCAATCGATCCTCGGACGCATCTCGCAACTCCTGAAGGCGAACATCAACTCGCTCATCGATCAGGCCGAAGACCCACAACTCATGCTCGACCAGCTAGTGCGCGACTTCACCAACAACATCGCTGACGCTGAGAGTGCGGTGGCTCAAACGATCGGTAACCTGCGCATGATGCAGCAGGACCACGACGGGGATATCGCTGCCGCCGCGGACTGGGGTCACAAAGCGATCGCTGCCAGCAACAAGGCCGACGAACTTCGCGCGGCCGGCAACCCCGGTGATGCGGACAAGTTCGACAGCCTCGCCAAGATTGCACTCGGCAAGCAGATCTCCTCAGAGAACGAAGCGAAGGACGTCGAGCCGACCATCGCGTCGCAGAGCGCCACCGTTGACCAACTCAAGACCGGTCTCGACGGTATGCACGCCAAACTGGCCGAACTTATCTCCAAGCGTGATGAGCTCGTTGCTCGGTCGAAGACCGTTCAAGCGCAGTCTCAGGTCATGGATGCTGTGAAGTCGATCGACGTCATGGATCCCACCAGCGAGCTCGGCCGGTTTGAGGACAAGGTGCGGCGTCAGGAGGCGATGATGGCGGGACAGCAGGAGCTCGCGGCATCCAGCCTCGACTCGCAGTTCCAGAGCCTCGATGACCTCGACAAGCAGTCTGAAGTGGACGCGCGTCTCGCAGCCCTCAAGGCGGGCAGGGCGACGCCGGCAGCGCCGCAGGCAATTTCGCAGTAGGTGGTCACTTTTGTCGTAGTTCCCCAGTGGCAGGGATCCGGTTCTTCGCGCGCGATGCGCCTCGTTGACGGGGCAGATGCGATCCGCGGAGACCTGCCGAGCGCATCAACCAAGTCAATCGATGTGCCCCTGGAGGCCGGCGATGAGCAGGGAACGGGCATCCACAGAATGAGTTCAATTGCCCTCGTTCGTGAGCGGCTGAGCGATGTGCTCGCGGTGACCCCAGGGGTCGTGGTGACTATCGGGGGTGACTGCGGCGTCGAGCTCGGAGCGATCGGTCACGTGCTGGCTCGTAATCAGGATGTCGCGGTGCTCTGGCTGGACGCACATCCAGACCTCAACACGGCGGCCTCGAGCGCATCACATGCCTTTTCGGGAATGGTCCTTCGCACATTGCTTGGCGACGGCACTGCGCAACTTCTCCCCTCGGCTGCCCTCTCCGCCGAGCGGCTCATTCTCGCGGGCGCGCGCTCGTTCGACCCGGCAGAGGACGAGTACATCGACCTCAATTCGGTACGCACAATCTCAGCGGGTGAGATCAGCCCGGAGTCGCTGATAGCCGCGGTTGAGGCAACGGGCGCGGCCGCCGTCTACGTGCACATTGATCTGGATGTCATCGATCCGAGCGATTTCATCGGAATCGGCTACCCCGAACCCTTCGGCGTGCAGGCAGGAGTGCTCGTCGAGTCGCTGAAGGCGCTGCTCTCGCGGTTCCGTCTCGCCGGTGCCGGAATCACCGAGTTCGCGCCGGCATCCCCCGAGGAAGCGATCGAGGACATGCCGACCATTCTTCGAATCGTCGGCGCGCTGGCGGCCGCAGCAACATAGATTGGAAGCATGACCGACTCTCGCGATGATGCTCCCCGAGTGACCGTCGAGCGGGATGGGCATGTTCTCAAAATTGGCTTGAATCGGGTCGAGAAACGCAATGCTGCAGACATGCGGATGTTGCGCGAGCTCGCCCTCGCCTACGGCGATCTGGAGCGAGATGAAGGCCTGTGGGTCGGATTGGTCTTCGCTCATGGTGACCATTTCACCGGTGGGCTTGACCTCGCCGATGTCGGACCTCACATTGGTGCGGAGGGCCTCAACATGGTCCCCGAGGGCGGACTTCACCCCTGGCAAGTGGCTGGGGAGCAGCTCAGTAAACCCGTGGTCATCGCTGTGCAGGGCACCTGCCTCACTTTCGGCATCGAGATGATGCTCGCCAGCGATATCGTCATTGCCGCGGACTCCTCAGTCTTCGGTCAGGTCGAGGTAGCCCGCGCGATCCTCCCGTTCGGCGGCGCGACCATCCGATTCCCGCGCGCGGTCGGCTGGGGCAACGCGATGCGCTGGATCCTCACCGGCGATATGTTCGACGCGGCGGAGGCACTGCGCATCGGTCTTGTGCAGGAGGTCGTGCCCCACGGGCAGCAGTTCGAACGGGCGCTCGAGCTCGCTCAGCGGATCGCGGGTCAGGCTCCTCTCGCCGTGCAGGCAACACTCGCGAACGCTCGATTGGCGGTGCGCGAAGGGGATTCCGCCGCCGAGGCAATGCTGCAACCCTCACTCGTCGAACTCACGCAGACTGAGGATGCCCGCATCGGTCTTGAGGCATTCCTCACTCGTACCCCAGCCAAGTTCACCGGGAGATAATCATGCAAAAAGTTGATGTGGTGGTGATCGGCGGTGGTGCCGCCGGCGAGAACGTAGCGGATCGGGCGGTGCAGGGCGGCCTGACTGCAACGATCATCGAGAGTGAGCTGCTGGGCGGCGAGTGCTCCTACTGGGCCTGCATGCCCTCGAAGGCACTGATCCGCAGCGGGAACGCACTCCGTGCCGCCCAGCGCGTCGGTGGGGCACGCGAGGCCGCTACCGGCGAACTCGACCCAGCGGCTGTATTCGCGCGCCGCAATCAGATGGTTCACGACTGGGATGACACCAGCCAGATGAAGTGGGCGCACGGCGCTGACATCACGGTGGTCCGAGGTGAGGGGCGCCTGAGCGGAGTGAAGGAGGTCACCGTCACCGCTGAGGACGGCACCACAACGGTGTTTTCCGCGAACCATGCGGTCGTGATCGCGACCGGGTCAGACCCGCTGCTTCCGGACATCCCCGGCCTCATGGAGGCGTACCCGTGGACGTCGCGAGACGCAACGAGCGCACCGAGGGCCCCTGCGAGCCTGATCATTCTCGGCGGCGGTGTCGTGGCGGTGGAGATGGCGACCGCGTACGCAAGTTTCGGCACTGAAGTGACCGTGTTGGCCCGCAGCGGACTGCTGAGGGATCAGGAGGATTTTGCTGGGGAACTGGTGCGAAATGGACTTCAGGAACTCGGCGCACATGTTCGCACGGGCAGTCCCGATCGAATTGAACGCGATGTAAACGCCGTAAAAGTGACGATCGGCGCGGACACCGTGGAGGCCGAGGAGATTCTGGTTGCGACCGGCAGGGTTCCGCGCACCTCTGACGTTGGTCTCGAGGTCGTCGGTCTCACCCCGGGCGAGTGGCTCGGGGTCGACGACACCATGCTCGTGACGGGCTTCGACTGGCTTTATGCGGTCGGGGATGTGAACCACCGCGCACTCCTGACCCATCAGGGAAAATATCAAGCGCGCGC
>JAYSPT010000148.1:0-8244 GCA_043721995.1 Salinibacterium sp.
CGCTCATCATCCGCACGCTCCGAAAGGCTTGAAGATGTCCGCACGTCCCGGAAACTGGCAGCTCCTCGACCACAGCAAAGACCCGGTCGGTGGTGACCCTGCCCGCATTGCCGAACTCACCGCTTATTACGCGACGATGGCCGACACAATCAACAGTGAGGCTGCGATCCTGAGGAAGATCGGCGATGGTGACACTAGCCAGCTCAAGGGCGAGTCCGCCGATGCCGTTCGTGAGCGCAGTCGCACCGTCGCCAGTTCCCTCACCCAGGCGTCCGGCCGGTATTCCGCCGTCGGGGCAGCCCTGCGGGCGTACCAGCCTCAGCTGGAAGAGGCGTGGAGGGAGTCAGCGAAAGCCCTCGCGGATGCTGAGTCGGCCGAGAGCTCCCGGGCTACGGCTACCGCTCTCGCCGATCCGAGCGCCAACCGTCCGAAAGACGCTCCCCCTCTGACCGACCAGGAGAACGTAGACATCAGCAAACGCTCGAACGCCATCACGGCCGCGGGTGATGCCTCGGCAGCTGCGCGAGCGCGCCTCGACAACGCCCTTGCCGCCCTCAACGATGCGGGCAAGACGGCGTCGAGTGTGATCCGGGCGGCCTGGCACGACGGACTCACGGATACCCTCGGTTACAAGATCAAGGAATTCTTCAAGAAGCTGCTGAAGTTGATCGTCAAAATATTTATGTGGATCGGGGTCGCCCTAGCCGTACTCGCCTTCTTCATCCCTGGCCTTGGGGCTCTCGCCCTTGCCGGTGCGATCGTCGCAGTGATTTCCCTTGCCGCATCCACCGCCCTCGCCGCGATGGGAGAGGGATCGTGGCTCGACGTGATCCTCGGCGCGGTCAGCGTTTTGCTCCTCGGAGCCGGGGTGCTCATCGCAAAGATCGTGCAGACGACCCAGGGTGCGCTGCTCGGCAAGATCGTGACGGTGAGTACGAAGGGCAAACCGAACACTGCGCTCCCGGGAGTCGTTGAGGGACTACCGAAAGTGCAGAAGGTCGTCGCGGCGGTGAGGGCAGAGCGAATCCGCGTGTTCCAGGGAACCTTGGGCCCTGTGCAGCGGTCGCAAGCGAACATCCGCACGATGGCCCTAGATAAAGGACTCAAGAACCTTCGGGCGTCTTCCTCAGCCAAGATCGAGAAGGTCGGTGCCGATTTCAAACTCAAACCACAGTTCTGGAATGTGCGCCACCCTGACTATTTCACCAATGACGTCGCGAAGGTGAAAGACGTCATAAAGGGAGATTACAAATGGGATCGCCTGCTCTCTGTTGATCGGGCGCTCAAGTACAAGGAACTCCAGGGAGTGATGCAGGCCGGCTACAGCGTCGGGAGCAAGTCGCAGCCGTTTTGGCACTTCGCCAACGGGGGACGTGTCGTTGCCGGTTGGGGACTTCTCGTTCACAAGGTCGGCTCCTACCCGCCGAGCCCGTACCACGATGCCGTCTCGGCAACGAAGGCGACGCTCACAACTCCGAAGATATGACCAGGCCTGGCGTGACATCGTGGTCGCTTGACCTTTCGCTCCCCGACTGGCTTGAGGTACCGACCGAGCCGTTCGACATTGATTTGTGGCGCGCGAGCGTCACTGATGTTTTCGAGCTGCTGGTCACGTTTGACGCGCAGCTCGACAGGGCGATCATTCTTCCGGGTCCGCTCCTCGACGTGAGCGCCGCGCTGGACCTGCTTCTTGAGTTCTCCCGGTCGCTTCCGACCGGGGTTCACCTCGTCGCCGGACTCACCGTCCCCGGTCGCTGGCCGCTTCCGGTGATAGTCGAGGTGTCCGAGACTGCCGAGGATCCGGTCGACCTGCTCGATACGGTCGGGGCGCGCAGCGATGACGCAATAGAGCTCCCGATCGTCGAGTACCTCCCTGATCACCTCGGCGACGGTATCCGCGTCACCCGCTTTGATCTTGACGAGGCCGGGGTGCTCTGGGCGACGGTAACCTGCGCTCGACGTGGTGATGGGGCCGACACCGTCCTGACTTGGCGGACCACAGATCTTGAACTGGTTGCACTTTTCTCAGCAGACCTGGAAACCCTGATGGAGGGTGTTCGGATCGGGGTGAACGCATGATCGAAAACGAACTAGCCGATGCTCCCGGCGTGGGTGCGGAACCTCAAGCGTCGTTCCTAATGATCCTGCCCCCAGGCTGGGTGCGGCTTCCGGTTCGGGACGAGCACGCCGACGAACTGCAGGTCCTCATCGAGGGAATCGTTGCTGAGACGCTTCCCTCGTCTCTCCCGCGGGACAGCACCGAACCGTGGCGCGGAGAGCTGCGCAAGCGCTTCCGCGGCGTTGTACGGGAGGCGCAGCAGGCAGGGGCGACGGCGGTTTATTTGCCCACGCAGGCGGTGAACGGCCTGGTCGTCCCGGCATCACTCATCGAGTCGGAGATCGAGGACGACGGTCTCGAAAGCGCCGACATGTTCCTCGAATCGCTCATGCAGGACGCTGATTCCAGTGCGACACAAGAAACGGTCGACGGCGCTCCGGCGGTGCGAACGGTGAGCGCAAGAACGCGGCTGCAGGTTGATGGCGACTGGCCTGAGGTCACCAATCGGCAGGTGGTTTACACGATCAGGGTTCCCCACCGCGAGGGTCGCTGGATCGTGATGTCGTTCTCCGCCGTCTCGAGCGACAGCGTAAGCGCACTGCTCTCTGACGCTCTCGTGCTGCTATTCGACGCACTTATGACGACGTTCCGCTGGACGGACGTGCCCGGCTCCGACTACAGCGCGCTCGAACTTCGGCTGCAGAACATCAACAGCCACGGCAACGAGTGAGGAGCGCGATCATGTTCTTCCGTCGCCGTCGTGTCGTCATACCCGAGGTCCGAGTGTCTCATCACGATGCCGCCGCTTCGGCCGCAGCCGCTCGGCTGCTCGGCGCGCTCGTGGCTCTGTGCGCGGAGCACGAGGCGAGCCACCTTGCGATCATCAGCCTGCAGCACGTCAACGGGTACGTCCGCCTTCAACTTGCTACCCCCGCGCAGAACGCTCCAGCACCCTGGGTGGCCTCCGCCGATGGATGCTCGTGGCATCGACATGACGAACGGTTCAAGGTATCCACACGGCCCGATTCTTCGGGGTTGGCTCCGTCGTCCGGCCTTGTCGCCATTGGCCTTGCGGATCGACCAACAATGCTTGTTGATCTGGTTCGAGCACGCGGTCTCGTCGGCCTTGACGGGCAAAGAGCAGCGCGCCTCGAGATCGCTTACCGCTGGATGGATGAATATTCCCGCGCACCGTGGTCGAGGGTACGAATTGTGGCTCTCGTTGACCTACCAGAGCTCTCCTCCGCCGTGACGGTGACCATGACGATCCGCAACCTCATCACCGCAATCGAAAGCGGATCTCCCGGGCTCGCATTCGTCCGCACCCTTCCGGCCGGTATGGACGGCATCGACCTCCGCCGTGCGCTCAAGTCTCCGGCCGGTTGCTGGGCGGTCGTGGTCCTGGACGATACGGAGTTCGCGCGCTGGACATTTCTCGCAGCAGCAAATGGATCAGTCACAAGCGACGTGTTCCCGCCAGATCCCATTGTGATCGCCGCTGAGGCTCCCGCCATCGAGAGGACACGATGAGGGTCGTCATAACCACTGTGCTCGGCGAGCTCCAACGGGATGTCTTGGTCGATGCGGAGCCGGAGACTCCGATGCACGAAGTCGTCGCAACGATACGCTTGCGTCTTGGGGTGCCGAAGGTGGCCGAGCACGGATCTGCGACACTCGCCGAAAGCGGCCTCACGGATGGCGCGGTACTGAGCTTCGGATCTGTATCCGCAACTGCTGTGCCGGCCGAGGGGCAAGCCGAGATTCGGTTCGTACAAGGCCCGGGCAGTGGTCGAATCGAGCCGCTACTTGTCGGCCAAACGCTCTGGGCGCTCGGCGCCGACGGCGGGGCCGAATCGGAGGTGGCAGTTGACGACGGGGCAGCCGTCGCGGCGTTCTTCCTCGATGCCTCCGGCGAGCTGACGGTTCGGGCGGTCGGCGACAACACTCTGGTCTGGCTCGAACAGACCATGGTCTTAGCCGATCCGGTTGATCTTGCCTTTGGCGCGCAGTTGCGAATCGGGGCGACCGTTCTCGAGGTGCACCCGGTCGTTCGCGGCGACGCCGAACTGATCCCCGCAGACGGTGGAGGCTGGCTGGACTACAACCGTCCCCCCCGCCTGCTTCCCCCCGTCGCAATGAACCGTTTCCGGCTTCCGGCACCACCACCGCCACCTACTCGTAACCCGATGCCGTGGCTGACCGCCGCGATCCCGGCTCTGCTCGGTATCTCGATGGCTGTGCTCCTCAAGCAACCGTTCTACCTGTTGTTCGCGCTGATGTCGCCGGTAATGATGATCGGATCGAACATCTCTGCCCGCCGGTCAGGCAAAAAGAGCCATCGAAACCAGCTCGCCGAACATCGGGCGACGATCGCGAGTATCACAGCAGAGGTCAAAGCGGCCGTCCTCGTGGAGCAGCGCAGACGTCGCTCCTCAACCCCGGATGCAGCCGAGCTCTTCACCACGGCCATCGCACCGACTAGGCGATTGTGGGAACGACGGAGCACGGATCCGGATCACCTCCTCATTCGAGTCGGAACTGCCAATCAGGCGAGCCGGGTAGAAATCGAAGATCTCTCGCAGCTCGAACATCGCCGCAAATCTACCGGCATGAACCACGCAGTGCCGGTCACCTTGTCGATCGCGGAGGCCGGTGTCATCGGCGTGGCCGGTCAAGGCGACTTCGCGCGGGACGTCGGCTGCTGGGTAGTCGGCCAGCTCGCCGTCATGCAAAGCCCGCGCGACTTGCAGCTTTGTATCCTCGGAGCCGCAAATACTGCGCGCCACTGGCACTGGGCACGGTGGCTACCACACCTCCAACCCTCCCTCGGGCAGGACGCGCTCAATCTGACGGGCTTCGATACAGAGACCGTGGGGCGACGTGTCGCCGAACTCGGGCAGCTGGTGAGCGAGCGGACCGCGACAGCATCGACCCCCGGATCCCGGTCGACCAGATTCATTCCCGACGTCCTCGTCGTCCTCGACGGGGCTCGGCGGCTTCGCGCCCTCCCGGGTATCGTCGCCCTGCTCCGAGACGGTCCGGCCGTCGGCGTACACATGCTGTGCCTCGACGCGGAGGAGCGTCAACTTCCGGAGGAGTGCACCGCCGTTATCGTCGAGCGCGCAGCGGGCACTCTGCTATTTCGGCAGCACGGCGTCGAGAACATCGACTACGTACAGCAGGACACCGTGGCAGCGCAGTGGTTCGAAAGCATCGCCCGAAACCTCGCGCCGCTCCGCGACGTAAGTCAGTCCGATAGCGACAGCCTGCTCCCGGAGGCCGCGAACCTACTCGAAGTCCTCGATCTTGCTTCGCCGAGCGGGGACTCGATCCGTTCGCGCTGGGCATCGGGAGGCAGATCGACCGAGGCGGTCATCGGCGTCTCCCTCGACGGACCGTTCTCGATCGACATCGTTCGGGACGGACCGCACGGCCTCATCGCGGGCACGACCGGATCGGGTAAATCCGAGTTCCTGCAAACCCTCGTGGCCTCTCTCGCCGTGGCGAATCGACCGGAGTCGATGACCTTCGTCCTCATCGACTACAAAGGAGGAGCGGCGTTCAGTGAATGCGCAGACCTCCCGCACACTGTCGGAATGGTCACCGACCTCGACAGCCATCTTGTTCAGCGTGCACTCAACTCGCTGCGGGCCGAGCTGCTCCGGCGCGAGGAACTTCTTGGGAGGGTCGGCGCGAAAGACCTCGATGCCTACTACGCTCACCTCGCGGTGGCCGGGGGAGAGGGTCTCCCGCGACTTGCCATCGTCATCGACGAGTTCGCCGCGATGGCGAAGGAACTTCCGGACTTCGTGACGGGGCTGATCGGTATCGCCCAGCGCGGCCGCTCTCTCGGGGTGCATCTCGTGATGGCGACGCAGCGGCCCTCCGGGGTGATCTCCCCCGAGATCCGGGCAAACACCAACCTTCGGGTCGCTCTTCGAATGACCGACGCCGGCGAAAGCTCGGATGTGATCGATGTGCCGGATGCCGCCCGAATCGCCAAGGGAACCCCCGGCCGCGCCTACGCACGGCTCGGTCACGCCTCAATCATCCCGTTCCAGACGGCACGCATCGGCGGGACGGTGAAATTGCGAGGTCAGCTGACCAGGCGGCTACCATTCGTCGAGGTTCTCAGCGGTGCCCAGTTCTCCCGCCCGGCACCGCAGCCACCGGTCGCAGCATCCGTTTTATCTACAGCGACCGAGCTCTCGATGCTTGTCACCGCGATCCGTGAAGCGAGCAAGAGTCTCGGGATCCCCGTCCAACACAGCCCCTGGCTACCAGCGTTGCGGGCCTCGGTACCGCTGGACTCTCTCGGCGCTGGTTCGGAGGACCGCATCGTTTGGGCACGCGAAGATTTGCCCGCACGCCAGCAGCAGCGAGACGCGGCGCTCGACCTCACGAAGTTTGGGCACCTTTATATTGTCGGTGCGCCAGGTTCGGGCAGGTCCCAGGCCTTGCGCACGATCGCTGCGAGTGCCGCCGAGGCGTCATCGACGGCAGAGCTTCATCTCTACGGAATCGACTGCGGTAACGGCGCGCTTGCGAGCATCGCCGCGCTCCCACAGTGCGGCGCCGTCGCCCAGCGAAATCAGATCGAGCGGGCCTCAAGGCTCATCTTTCGGCTTCAAGCGGAGGTTCTGCGGCGGCACGAGTTACTCGGGGCGGCCAATCACGCGAACATCACGGAGCAGCGCGAATCGAGTGTGACCTCCGAACGTCTCCCGCGCATTCTGGTGCTCATCGATCGTTGGGAGAACTTCCTGACTACGCTCGGCGAGGTTGACAGCGGGGCACTTCTCGACGTGATCTACTCGTTACTTCGGGATGGGGCGAGCGCCGGCGTCCACCTCGTCATCTCGGGCGATCGCAGCCTCCTCAGCAGCCGGATGAGCGTCCTCACGGACGACAAAGTGATTCTGCGGCTGACCGATCGGCTCGATTACAGCCTCGCCGACCTCAATCACAAGACCATCCCGGCAGAGATCCCACCCGGACGCGGTTTTCGGGCTGGCAGCGCAACTGAACTGCAGATCGCGCTGCTCGGCGATGACCCGTCCGGGAAAGCGCAGGCCAACGCCGTCCGACGGCTCGGCGAACGGCTTGTCACACGGGATGCCGCGATCCCGAGCACGGCACGTCCGTTTCGTGTCGATGATCTTCCCGCCGTTCTCGACCTCGACGAGGCCCTTCAACTCGCCGAGCACGAATCGACCGGGCCGATGTGGGCACTCCTCGGTGTCGGCGGTGATCAACTGATGGCCAACGGGATGGATCTCGAGCACGACGCTCCAACCTTCGTCATCGCCGGTCCCTCCCGCTCTGGCCGAAGCACACTGCTTGGGGTAATGGCGCACTCACTTCTCCGGTCTGGGGCGGAGCTCGTCATCGCAGCCCCGCGGTCCAGTCCACTTCGCGCCTACGACGGGCTCAGCGGCGTTCGCGCGGTATTCACCAATGCCGACCTCACAGAAGCCCAACTTGCACCTCACCTCGATCCCGACGGCACGCCGGTCGTCTTCATTGTCGATGACGGAGAGATGCTGATGGATGTCCCGGCGAAAGCGTGGCTGCGTGGATTCATCCGCAGTGCGGGAGACAACCGCCGCGGCCTCATCCTCGGCGGCAATTCGACTGAGCTCTGCGCCGGGTTCTCCGGCTGGCAGGTCGACGTGAAGAAGAATCGCCGCGGAGCGCTTCTCTCACCGCAGAACACAATCGATGGTGACCTTGTCGGAGCGCGGATCGCTCGATCGATGGTCTCCCCGAAGGTCGTCCCCGGGAGAGCACTGGTGCATTTCGGCAACGGCGAGTTCGTCACCCTGCAGGTGCCGCTTCGCGCGACGCCGACACCGGGGCCACGTACCGATCCGACGCCTATGACTGAAATGGAGCACCACCATGTCTGAGCCAACAACACCGCTCACCTACTCGGTCACCTCTCGAGTGTCACCCTTCGCGCCACGGGGGGCAGTAACCGACGAAACACAGAAAGACGATGGGGCGACCTGCCCTGTCTCAACGTTCCCAGCTGCGGGGGTGATGCCCGTCGTTGCAGCGGACTCGCCGGTGTCTCGAGTACGCGAACCCGGGCTGATGGCAACTCTCGATCGGCCAGCTCCTGCACGAACAGGAGTGCGCGGGATACTCGGAAGCCTCGGGATCCGCATCAGTCCAGGCCGAGC